>JAHRAZ010000137.1 GCA_020027475.1 Microthrixaceae bacterium | reverse complement strand
GTCGACCCAGGGCAACGTGAAGTTGAATCCCGGACCTCTGAAGAACGAACCGATGATCACCAGGACGGACCAGAACATAATGTGGACAGTCATCAGTGAGATCGCGAATTTGCGATCCTCCGGTTTGTTCGACGGGTTCTTGTCTATGTAGGGAGCAAGTATCAGTATGAAGATGCCCATGCCCGGGATGGTCACACCGGCGACCATCGGGTGGAACATCGTGAGCAATTCCTGCAGACCGAGGAAGTACCACGGCGCCTTGGAAGGGTTGGGCGTCTGATTGAAGTTCGCCAACTCCAGCAGCGGGGCGTTCACCAACCACGAGAAGACGAACACGAAAGCCGTACAGGCCAGTGCCGCCACGAACTCCACCACCAGCAGGTGAGGCCAGACATGGACTTTGTCGACAGGTTTGGACTTCACATCCTGAATGGAGCCCGACTTGACCGTTGTGAGGAGACGCTGGGTGTGTCCACCCGGCCCGGCCCCTGTTGGCAACGCATCGGCGGCCACAACCGGAGCGTCGACAGTCTTCGTGACCGTGGCCGTTCCTCCGGCCGGGGCATCGCCGCCTGCATCAGCGCCGGACTTCTTGGCCTTGGCAGACTTGGAACGCGCCAGCAGGTGAGCAGGAATTCGTGAATCGTCTGAAGCGGCAGTGGCTTCCGAGGATTCGGAACCGCCGGCCGGTGCGTCTGCGCTCGCTTCATCACCGGCTGCCGCCTTCTTGGCGGCAGCCTTGTCCTTGGCTTCCTGTGCTCGCTTCAGGAGATGGTCTGGAATCTCAGTCATGCGGAATCACTCGCTGTGGCCTGGATCGGCTCTGTAAACACGTTGGCCTGAATCTTGTGGTGTTTCATCACGGCACCTACAGCGGCCCGGAGATTCCGCCATCCTTGCGGACTCTCCAGAAGTGGATGGCCATGAAGATGACGGTGAGGAATGGGAAGAACAACACGTGTAGGACGTACCAGCGCAACAGGGTGTTGGAACCGATTTCGGCTCCGCCCAGCAGCACAAAGCGAACTTGGGAACCCAACACCGGCGTGTAACCCATCATGTTGGTACCCACGGTCACCGCCCACAATGCGAGCTGATCCCAAGGAAGCAGGTACCCGGTGAAGGAGAGCAGAAGAGTCATCGTGAGGAGAATCACTCCGATCACCCAGTTGAACTCGCGTGGAGCCTTGTAGGCACCGTGGTAGAAGACCCTTGCCATGTGCAGGAACACCGACAGGACCATGAGGTGAGCACCCCATCTGTGCATGTTTCGCACCAGCAACCCGAAGGTCACGGATGTCTGGAGTGCATAAATGTCATCCCACGCCGCCGCGGCAGTCGGCCGATAGAAGAACATCAAGAAGATGCCGGTAACCGTGAGGAGTATGAACAGGAAGAAGCTGAGTCCACCGAGACACAGTGTGTAGCTCACCTTCACCGCACTCCGCTTCACCTTCACGGGATGAAGGTGATAGAGCACGCTGTTCATCACCACATAGGAGCGGTTGCGCGGGCTGTCGGAGTAACCCTTCCGGAAAATTGATCCCGGACGGAAAATGGAACTCCAAGCTTGTGACCCCTGAACGGTGCCTTTGAAATCATCCCATTTGCCGGCGATTCCGCCGGAGCCCTGCATCGTCTTCGCCACGGGCTACTCCTACTCTCGACAGTTCTGTTGAATCGAATCTATTGCTTTTGCCACGTCAACCACTACGTCAACCGCATGCCATAGCCGTAGCCATAGGTTCCCATTCGCTGATGGGTGTCCCCGTTGGGATCGGGCTCGCCGATCTTGCCGAGGATGATCACGCCCGTCGGACAACGGTCCACACAAAGGGCGCAACGAGTACACACGTCGTCATCGATCAGGAACACCACGTTGTCGGTGGGATCCAGACCGGGTTTTTCAAGCTCCACTGCTTCATCAATTGTTGAAGGCGACAACATGAAGATGCACTTCCACGGGCAGATATCGACACACCCCTCACACTGGATGCACTCGGACTGATCAATGTGAATGAATTGCTTCGGCTTCACGGCCCGGCCCATGTAGTCGGCGTCGACTTCCGCGAGCACGTAGTCGGTGGCGAACTCCGGCTGCGGTGGACTCGCGTCTGTAACTGCCATCTCGTCAGTTCCTCATGTCCTCTTGATGAGTGGCCGGCCATATGAAGAAGTGGGTTCGACGGTCTTTGCTGCGGCCGCTCGCTTTCCGCGATTCTGCCACCATGACCAGAACCACATCTGTATCCCGAGAAACACGATGTAGAGCGTCGTGACCGCGATGTCGCGAACAACCTCCGCAGAGATGTTTATGGGGAACCATGGGGTATCGAGCGTTCCGCCGAAGACCGTGACAGACCCGTCGGGGCCCAACCAGATCTTGTCCGGGCGCCAGTTCAGTTCGGAGTCTGCCCACGTCAGGAACTGGTGGGGAACCACGCCATAGGCCCAGAAGAAAATGAAGAAGACATAAGTGCCGGCGACCATGGCTTCACCCCAGTCCAGGGGTGCGCCGACCGGGCGACGCTTGGCATACCAGAAGACGGGCAGGAGGGAGGCCAGCAGTATCAGCAGTGACACTAGGAATGCGACCACTTTGACCTCCTGTCGAATCCGCACTCCTGCCGGGGACCCATGCCTCCGGAGGGTCAGGTGTGTCGGATGTTCCTAACAACTGTATGCCGTCGGCCCTTGTGACTCTGCACACAAGCCGAAAGCAAGTGTTGGTCTACCACGGCCGCCAGCCTGAGAGCACATTCAGGCAGCGATTTTCGCCAAGAATTTCTCCTCCCCCAACTCCGCCCTGGTGATCATCGTGGTCATAGCTTGGTGAGGAGTGTCGCGCCGCGAATAGAGTGTGGGCGACCGTCACAGAGGCGACTCCGAACCAGTCCGCGGAGGAAACGTTGACCGAAGTCCCAGAACATCTCCTGGCCCGAAGCAAGGCACGCCGCGCAGCCCTTTCAGGGGACGGCGACGCATCGGCAGAGACGACTCCGGCGACCACGGAGTCAACCAGCCCCGAACCCGCCAAGTCTGCCACTGCGGCAACTCAACCGGCCGCGACTCCCGAAAAAGCAGAACCTGAGCCAACCCCCCCGTGGGTTGAAGCCGCTGAATCCCGCAAGAAAGTACCCGTTTGGGTGGTCCCCGTGCTGGTGGCACTCCCGATCTTCTTCATCCTCTACGCCTGGACACTGGGTGAGCCCGCCGCCGAGGAAGGGCCCCTGGCGGCTGGTGGTGAGGTGTATGGCATCAGTTGTTCCGGATGCCACGGAGGAAGCGGCGGAGGCGGATCCGGACCGGCACTTTCCGGAGGTGCAGTGGTGGAGACCTTTGCTCGGCCGGTTGATCAGGTCACGTGGGTCGCTCTCGGCTCAACGGGATTCCGCGACGCAGGCGAATCCTCCTATGGAGACACATCCAAGCCGATCGTGGGTGGCATGCCAGGCCAAGCCGAGTCGATGGGCGCAGAAGACCTCATGGCTGTCGTACTTCACGAACGAGCCGAGTTCGGTGGAGAGGCCTTCGATGCCGATCTCTGGGAAGATGGATTCGAAGAGACGGTTACTGCCATGGTTCCCGATCACGCTGAGGAATACATCGCCGTGCTCGAGGAATGGAAAGCAAACCCGCCGGTTTGAGCCAATCCGAAACCGAAGGACAGGTCCATGACCTGCTGGTCATCGGCGGCGGCCCCGCAGGGAGTTCCACTGCCTACTGGGCAGCAAAGGCCGGGCTCGACGTGGTCTTCGTGGAGAAAAAGGTCTTCCCGCGCGACAAGACCTGCGGCGATGGCCTGACACCAAGAGCCGTTCATCAGCTTGAAGCCATGGGCTTGGGCGCCCGTCTCGCGTCCACTCACCGTTTCGAGGGCCTGCGCACGGTGGCACACGGTCGAACCATGGAGCTGAAATGGCCGGACCATCCAGTGTTTCCCTCCTACGGCTATGTCGTGAAACGCAGCGAACTCGACACGTTCGTTGCCGAAAACGCGGTTTCAGCAGGTGCGACTCTGCTGGCCGGGACTGCCGCCACCGAACCAATCATGGATGGACCCCTGGTGCTGGGAACCAAGCTCGAGGACTCGGTCACGGCCGAGACGAGGGAGGTCCGCGCTCGATTCGTGGTGATCGCCGACGGCGCCAACTCCCGGTTCGGCAGATCAGTCGGAACAACCCGCAACAGGGCGATGCCCCAAGGCATGGCCATCCGGACCTACTACGAGAGCCCGCGCCACGACGATCCATTCATCGAATCTGCGCTGGACTTCCGGGACCGAAGTGGGAACTCACTTCCGGGGTACGGATGGATCTTCCCCGTGGGCGACGGCACGATCAACGTGGGAGTCGGACTGCTGTCAACATTTCGCGACTGGAAACAGGTGAACACAAGCCACCTTATGACCGAGTTCGCACATGCCTTGCCCGATTACTGGGAGATCGATCCCGAGAACCCTACTCAGGCACCGACCGGTGGACGACTTCCGATGGGAGGCTCGGTCGGTCCCAAATCGGGCGCGAATTGGCTGGTGGTCGGCGACGCAGCCGGGAGCGTCAATCCCTTCAACGGTGAGGGGATTGACTACGCGTACGAGACCGGTCGAATCTCTGCCGACCTCATTGCCGAGGCCATCGAATCCCGGAGCCGACAACCGCTCGAGCGATATCGCCAGATCCTCGAAGCCGACTACGGCCAGTACTTCAAGGTGGCTCGCCTGTTCGCGAAGGTGATCGGCCGTCCGGCGCTGATGCGTGAACTCACCCGCGTTGGAATGCGCTCGGAAACGCTGATGGATTGGGTGTTGCGCATCATGGCCAACTTGATGGACGACGACCGAACCGGTGGCGCGGAGGCCGTTTACAGGACGGCCGCAGCCCTGTCCCGGGTAATTCCCGAACCATCCGCGAAGTCCGACCTCTGATCCAACCGTGAAGCGGAGCACCAACATTGCCCTGGCCTGCGTTGCTCTGGCGGCGACCCTGCTCGGGCTCTGGCTGGTGTTCTCGCCCGGAAGCGACGAATCAGAGACCTCTGCCCTCGGGTTCGAGGATTCCAGCATCGACGAAGTGGCCAGACGGGCGGGCTTCGACTTTCCGGGAAGCACCGAGGAGTTCCTGACGGCCCAGCCGGACGGCCAGGCTCAGATGGACATCACCTTCACGGCCGAGGAATCCGAGGTGGACGAGTTCCTGGTGGACTCCAATCTGCCACCGAAGAAAGCCGGGGAACGGGTGATCCTTCACTCCTCACCGTTGTGGGAATTGAATCCGGATTCCGAAATCAGTTCCAGTGTGGGCAGCCACGGTGGAATCGGCCGTACGGTGGAAATCACAGATGAAGATGACCGGTCGCGAATCCGGATAGTGCTGGTCGAACAGTGATGCCGGGGGAGTCGCGTCCCCGGGATCAGCCGGCCATGTGCTTCGCCACCTCATGCGCCGCATCCACGGTGCGGTCCAGGTCGGCGTCGCTGTGTGCCATCGAGGTGAAGAACACTTCGTAGGGTCCGGGCGCAAAGGCGATTCCACGCGCCAGCATCCCGTGGAAGAACTCCGGGTACCTTCCGAGGGACACCGACTCGGCCGCCGCTCCGTAATCGACCGGATCCTCACCCCCGCCGAAGAACAATCCAACGAGTGGACCCACCCGTGGCACCCGAGCGGCGACGTCGGCAGTCTCGAACGCGTCCCTCAGGCCGTCGGCGAGCACTTTCGCCTTGGCTGACAGTGATTGGTGATCGGCTTCGGACATCTCGGACAGCACCGTTGTTCCGGCTGCTGTGGCAAGTGGGTTACCCGACAATGTGCCGGCCTGGTAGATGTCACCGAGCGGAGCCAGATGCGACATGATCTCAGAACTGGCACCGAAGGCGCCCACTGGCAATCCCCCGCCGATCACCTTGCCGAAGGACCAGAGGTCAGCAGAAACTCCGGACCACTGCGTGGCACCACCACGTCCCAAGCGGAACCCGGTGATCACCTCATCGAACATGAGCAGCGCACCAACACGGTCGCACTCGGCACGCAGACCCTCCAGGAATCCGGGTACGGGCGGAACCAGTCCCATGTTGGCGGCGACCGGTTCCACGATCACCACGGCCACAGAATCATCAAGAGTTGGCACCACGTTGTATGGCGCCACAATCGTGTCAGCGACGGCCCCGGGGGTGACTCCCGCAGAGTCCGGAGCGGATTCCCCCAACAACACTCCTTCGGCGACCCCACTTCCGGCCTCTGCCAGCAGGGCGTCGGAATGACCATGGTAATTGCCCGCGAACTTCACCAGAACGTTGCGGCCCGTTGCACCGCGTGCCAACCGAATGGCCGACATCGTTGCCTCGGTTCCCGAAGACACCAACCTCACGGATTCAAGGCCGGGCACCCGGTCCACCATCGCTTCAGCGAGCAGGATCTCGTTGAGCGTGGGCGCACCGAACGTGCTTCCCTTGCGGGCCGCATGTTCGATTGCGGCAACAACCTTCGGATTTGCATGGCCCAGAATCGAGGCACCGTAGGACTGCACATAGTCGATGTACTCGGCCCCCTCCACGTCCCAGACCCGCGAACCGGAACCCCTGTCCACGAAATATGGCACCCCACCCACTGACCGGAAGGATCGCACGGGCGAGTTGACCGCTCCGGGAATACTGTGTTGTCCGCGTTCATACAGTTCGGAATTCGTGGTCATCGTCGGCCTTCGGAATCGTGATCAGGATATAGAATCGTGATCAGGATATAACGGTCAGGACGCGGCGAATCGGCTGAACGCCTCGCCAAGGTGCCGGGCGAAGTATGTGAGCACCATGTCGGCGCCGGCACGTTTGATGGCAGTGATCTGTTCCATGGCAACAGCGTCGAGGTCGAGCCAACCCCGCTCGGCGGCGGCGTGGACCATCGCGTACTCCCCGGAGACGTGATATGCGGCCACCGGTACATCCACGATCTCCGAGGCTGCGCTGATTATGTCGAGATAACTCAGGGCCGGCTTGATCATCACTGCGTCCGCGCCTTCATCAATGTCTGCACGAATCTCGGCGATCGCTTCGCGTGAATTGCGCCAATCCTGTTGGTACCCCTTCCGGTTGCCGCCATCGGAGATCTCCACATCAACCGCCTCCCGGAATGGTCCGTACAGACCGGAGGCGTACTTTGCCGCATAAGCAAGAATCGAAACCCCAGTGGCATCCACAGAATCCAGTGCACTCCGGATGGCCGCCACCTGGCCATCCATCATTCCCGACGGGGAAACCACATCGGCACCCGCGGCCGCCTGGGCCACGGCAACCCTGGCATACAACTCCAGGGTGCGGTCATTGTCCACCGACCCATGGCCATCGAGTACTCCGCAATGGCCGTGGCTCGTGTACTCATCCACACAGAGGTCTGCCATCACCACGATGTCGTCGCCGATATCGGCGCGGATGTCCTGAATCGCCAGCTGGACAATCCCCTCTGGGTCCCACGCTCCAGACCCCTCCGGATCCTTGTGCTCGGGAACACCAAACAGGATCACAGCCGGGATGCCGAGTTCAGCCAGCCCGGAGACTTCCCTGCGCAGTGATTCCCGTGAGTGCTGCACCACGCCGGGAAGCGAGGCGATCGGAACAGGCTCGGTGACCGACTCGCGAACGAACAGGGGCGCAACCAGATCCTTGGTTCCCAAACGGGTTTCCGCGACGAGTTCCCGAAGTGCGGGAGTTCGCCGAAATCTCCGAAGGCGTTGTTGCGGAAAGTTCACGCCCGGATTCTATGACGCGCTCCCGCCGATGAAACCATGGCGGGTCTGAAGATGTGCAAGATCTCCTACCGTGAGGTCCGCACAGCTGAGTACGATCAAGTCGGCCAGCACACAGTCGTGGTCGGCCGTCATTCCGCCAGGTACGGCCACCACGGTCAGGCCAGCCGACTTTGCCGACGCCACACCCGGGACGGAATCCTCGATGGCGATGGCGGCCGAGGGCTCAACGCCGAGCGCGGCACAAGCCGACAAATACGGGTCTGGATGCGGTTTGGTCCGCTCGGTGTGTTCCCGACCACGAATCGAAGTGAAGTAATGATCGAGTCCTCGCTGGTGAAGATGTCCCTCTGCCCAGCGCGCCCTTGAAGCGGAGGCGACTGCCATGGGAACTCCGACTGCACGAAGAGCCTCGAACAGGGCCAGCACACCCGGCATCAGCTCCAACTCGGACGCGAGTTCCCATGAGCGGGCCGATTTGTGCTGCACCCACTTCTCCCGGTCAATCCCGTGTCCAAGCTGCTCTTCGAGAATCGTGGTCCAGTGCGGATGATCGGTGAGCCCGACCATCGAGGCCCAATACTGCGCCGAGAACTCCTCACCGTGTTCGGAAAACACTTCCTGGGTGGCCTGATAGGAGGTCCGCTCGGTGTCGAGAACCAACCCGTCGAAATCGAAGACAACCGCTCCGGGGATCCCGGAGCGGTTCACGGGTGACCCACTGCTTTGATGAGGGCGTCCAACAAACCGTCCAGTGAATGCGGATCCGCAGTGGCGGTCACGCGCAGGCCGTGCGATTCCGCAGCGGCGGCCGTGATCGGCCCGATGGCCGCAACCGCATCGGGGGCAGCCTCGGCACCAAAGGCCGCCACGAAATTGTCCACCGAAGACGATGAGGTGAAACAAATGGCGTCGGATGACTGAATCAAACCGCGTCTGGAATGGTCGATCTCTGCCGGAACGGTGCGATACGCCTCCACGACTTCCACCTCCCATCCCTTGGCAGCGAGACCATCCGGGATCACATCGCGGGCAACGGCCGCCCTGGGCAGCAGCACCCGTCCGGGGCCGTCCGGAAACTCCTCGATGAGTCCCTCCCCGACGTGTCGCGCAGGAATCAGATCGGGCACCACCCCGAGGGCGCTCGAGGTGTCGGAGGTGCCCGGACCGACCACGGCGATCCTGACTCCGGCCAGACTTCGCGCATCGCGGAACTGGCCAAGAAACCGCTGAGCCCCGTTGGGCGAGCTGAGAACCACCCAGTCGTAGGTTCCGATATGTTCTGCGGCGGACCGTAGGCCTTCACCGGCGTCAACCGGATCGGCGATCGCGATGGTCGGCACACTCAGGACCTCGGCGCCGGCCTTCTCCACCATCGAGGCGAATTGGCCACGCTGCTCGGAGGCCCGCGTGATCACCACTCGCCGACCGAACAGTGGCCGTTTCTCGAACCAGTCCAGTTCGGATCGAACAACGTCTCCCAACACGATCACCGATGGTGCCTGCAACGACTCTTCGCCAAGCGTTGCCAGGGTGGCTCGTACGGTCCGCTGACGATTCGTACTCCCCCAGTGCACGGCGGCGGCGGGAGTGGTCCCCGGGAGGCCAGCGGCTCGGAGTCGCTGTGAGATCCCCGGCCAGCGCCGGACACCCATCAGGATCACGATCGTCCCACGGAGCCGGGCAATGGCATCCCAGTCAACTTCAGGGGTGTGCTTGGAGGGATCCTCGTGGCCGGTGACCACCGTGACACTCGTGGATGAGTAGCGCCGAGTGACCGGAATCCCGCCATAGGCAGGCGCGGCGAAGGCACTGGATATCCCTGGCACCACTTCGTAGTCGACTCCGGCGGCTGCCAAGGCTGCCGCCTCCTCTGCTCCCCGGGCGAACAAGTACGGATCGCCGCCCTTCAGTCGAACGACGATTCGGTCCGCAAGTCCGTGCTCCACGAGAAGTTCATTGATACGTCCTTGCGGCACCGATTGACCGTCGGGATCCTTCCCAACGTCGAGGCGCTCGCAGGAATCGGGGGTGAACTCCAGCAGACCAGCTGCTGTGAGTCGATCATGAATCACCACTTCAGCCACTTTGAGCAACTCCGCGCCCCTGACGGTGATCAGGTTGGGATCTCCGGGTCCGGCGCCCACCAGATGAACTGTCACCCGACCAGCCTAAGAGACTCAGCGGGTGGTGCATGAGTCGGGAGCAGGGAACGTGCTCACCGGTTGGCTACGAGGATCTCTCCCCAGGGATGAGCACTACCTCGTCGCCTCGCGTTTCGATGACGTAGACGTCGACCTCGTTGTGGCCGTCTCGCAGTAGAGAAGGCGGCACCATCACCTGGAACGGATACCGGTCTTCGTCGCCGGCCCCGGTCGAGGTGTCGTACCAGCCTCCGACAACGCCGTTGACGGCCACCGCGACCGCGTCCGGGCGGTCCCCGCTGATGTGGCCGGACACATATGTGGGCAGCGTCGAGGCCGACAGGTCGACGGACTCGAATCGGCCGGCATCGTCGATGTCGGCAGTGACGCCTTCGTCGGTGACCTGCTCGAACGAGTCCACATCCTCGCCTACCAGTTCACAGAACTCGCCCCAGCGCCAGAACCGCAGGTCCGAGTCCGGACAGTCGTCCAGCCCTCGGCTGGCAATCACCTCGTCGAATCCGGCCACGCCGTCAAAGTAATTGAAACCGTCGTCGGACGGCTCGAGCTCATCGTGCGTCCACCCGAAGGAGCGCGGCTCCCAGTCGACAGCTCGGGGCTGAGCGAAGATCGAACGGCCATCGAAGTCCCAGTCGAGGTCCAGGTCGAGCAGGTCGACGATGGTGGGAAGGATGTCGATCGTCAACGTCGGCGAGTCCACCACCTCCGGCTCGTCCTGGTGCGGCGCTTTGATCAACAGCGGCGTCCAGAGGATATCGGCGAAGTTGGTATCACTGAGGCCACGCAACCTCTCACCGGGCCCGAGCGAAACGCCGTGGTCGGCGGTGACGATGATGAGCGCTTCGTCGTAGAGACCAGCGTCGCGGAGGTCCTCGATGGTTTGTCCCACGAGATCGTCCGCGTACGCCAGTTGGAGCATGTGCCGCTGCTTGAGAAACTGGGCGGCC
>JAHRAZ010000134.1 GCA_020027475.1 Microthrixaceae bacterium | reverse complement strand
GTCGACCGTCTCGCGGTTGGGATTGACCGGTATCACCTCAGCGCCGAACTTTTCACCCCACGAGCGAATTTTGCGCCACATGGCATCGTTCGGCCGTCGGGTGTCGGAGGCGCCGATCGCCACGATCCGCTTGGGTCGGAAGAATGTGTCGAGATCCACGTCTCTGAGGGCAATGGGTCGACCGGTCAGGTCCAGATCAGTTGTCACGGCTCGGAAGCCTACTTGACACGCGTGTCAGGTACCTCCGGATTCGGTGTTTGACCCTTCATTCGATGCTCGAATTCAGGCTCGGTCGGTGCGGTTCATGACAACGAGTCCCGTGTGGGCGCCCACCGGGTCCGCAAGGAAGCGTTTCTGGTGACATCGCAGGTCCGGCACAAACGGGTCGCAGAACGAGCACCTGACACAGGTGTCAGCTTTCGCGCTAGTTTCGCCAGATGCCCGAGATTCGTGAAGCTGTGATAGTCGACACATTGCGTACGCCGATCGGACGACGCAAGGGACAACTCTCCGGTTGGCATCCAACCGACCTCCTTGGATTTACCCTGACCGAACTACTGCACCGAAATCAGGTGGACCCCGAGCGGATAGATGATGTGGTCGGCGGGTGCGTAACGCAGTCGGGGGAGCAGTCCACCAACGTCACACGAAACGCCTGGGTGGCGGCCGGGCTTCCCCAGAACGTGGCTGCCACCACGGTTGACCGGCAGTGTGGAAGCTCCCAGCAGGCCATCCACTTTGTTGCGCAGGGAGTCATGGCCGGCGCATACGACATCGCCATCGCCTGTGGAGTGGAGTCGATGACCAGGGCCCCGATGGCATCCAACGCACGCGGAGGCGACGGACCGTTTTCGCAGAAGTACCTGTCGGCAATCGACCAGCGCCTGATGATGCAGTTCGAGATCGCCCAGATTCTGGCGGACCGATGGGGTGTGAGCCGTCAGGACATGGATGGCTTCGCAGTTGAGTCCCAGCGGCGTGCAGCGGAGACGACCAGTGCGGGACTGTTCGATTCGGAGATCGTGCCGGTGCCGATCAAGGACGACGACGGTTCCGAGACCGGCGAGCTGATGTCAGCCGACGAAGGTATACGTCCCGGCACCACGATGGAGATCCTGGCCGGTCTCGACTCGGCGTCGCGCTCGGACCCGTCACTCGCACCGGGCATCACCGCCGGCAATTCCTCTCAGACCTCGGATGGCGCGGCCGCGATGCTGATAGCTGAACGCTCGGTTGCGCAGGAGTTGGGGCTGCCGATCCGTGCCGCCATCCGGCACTTCGCGGTTGGCGGAGACGACGCAATTCTGGTGCTCAGCGCGCCCAACCCGGTGACCCGCAAACTCCTCGATCGCAGCGGGCTCTCCATGGATGACTTCGACGCGATCGAGTGCAATGAAGCCTTTGCCGCGATCGCGTTGATGTGGGCCTCGGAGTTCTTGCCGGATGGAGACCTGACCCGCCTCAACCCGCGAGGTGGAGCCATCGCGTTGGGTCACCCCTTGGGGGCCTCCGGAGTGCGGATCATGACAACCCTGGTGAACCAACTCGAGGCAACAGGCGGACGACTGGGGTTCCAGACGATGTGCGAGGGCGGTGGCTTGGCCAACGCCACGGTCATCGAACGCCTGGGTTAGATCTTCCTGACCGGAGTTTGAGTTGCCAGCGGATTCGTCCGCCGGCGCCTGGTGAGCGGCGCAGTATTTCGGTCTGCGGTGATGGAATTTGGCTGCTGTTCAGACACGGCTTGGCGTGGTTGGCCGCCCTTGGGGCCACGGAGTGTGCGGAGCACGGCCGGACTGGCCGGCCACAGAGCTACTCGCCATCTGGACGGTAATCGAACACTGCCTTGATCGCACCGGTGTGCTCTGCATGCACAAGGTCGGTGAACGCTTCGCGCCAGTCATCGAGTGCGTAGTGGTGAGTGAGCATTCCGCTCAGGTCGATCCTTCCGGCGGCAATCAGGTCGAAGAAGTGCTCATACGCGTGCGCGGTCTTGTTCTCGAAGGTCTCGATACCGAACGCATTCGACCCGCGCAGAGTCAGTTCCTTGAAGTACCACGGAGTCCATTCGAATCGGCCGGGTGCACCCACACCCATTTCCACGAGCGTTCCTTGCTCGGCGAGGATTCTCATCGCGATCTCCACCGTCTGCGGAGAGCCGACGGTGTCATAGACGATGTCAACCTTGCCGGGGTAACAGAGGGGATTGCCGTCGAGTGGTTGTCTGAGGGTGGCGCCGGACCATTCGGCGATCTCGGTGATCAGGTCGGCCGCTGCGGAGGTTTCGCCGAGGTCGGTGCGCAACACCGTGGCACCGCGTGAGCGTGCCAAGGCGGCTTGAGCATCCCAGCGGGCCACCACGGCCACCCGGCAGTCGTACAACTGGGTGAGTATGGCGATGGCGGTCTGTCCGAGAGCGCCCGCGCCGTGGACCAGCACCGTTGATCCGGGCGCCGGGGGATTTCTGGTTATCGCGTGGAACGAGACCGACCATGGATCCGCCAACACCGCCAGCTCGTCCTCCACAGAGTCAGGAACCGGAAAGACCATTGATCGGTGTGCCGGCATCCTGGGCGCGAAACCGCCCGTGGCATCGCTGGAGTTGCCGCTGTGGATCCCTGGGGACAGGTCGCCGGACCACCAGTTTTCACAGGTCGAGAAGTCTCCATGCTCACAAGCCGGGCACGCGGGGTGGATCCCCCGGGCCGCGCATCCTGTGTTGGGGTACAGCAGGACGCGTTGTCCGACTTCGAAGGGGCCGGCGTCGGATCCCATTGACTCGACGGTTCCGACTACTTCGTGGCCGAGAACCTGCGGGAAGGAGATGAAAGCGCTCATGGCGTTGTCGATGGAATCGTCGAAGTCCAGAAGCACCTGTTTGAGGTCGGAGCCGCAGATTCCGGTGACACGGTTGCGGATCACGAGCCACTGATCCGTGATTGGCACGGGCTCCGAGATGTCGACCAGCGCCATCGGGGTTCCTGCCAGATTGTGCATCAGCTTTGGTTCCTCGGAGCCAATTTCGGTTGGCCACGGCTCCGGGTCGGCGCCGAACTGAAGCGCCTTCACTGGTCGGCCGCCATGTCGGCCATGCCCGATATGAAACCTTCGAGATCCGAATTCTTGAACGCCACCACGCTGCTCAGATCCGGTAGGTAATGCTCGATCGAATCTCCGCGGATGGCGTCCACTATTCCCTTGGCCACCAGCGTGGGTGACTCCATTTGGTCCTTGAAGAACGGATCATCGTTGTCGGGCTGATCCCAGATCTCGGTGTCAATCGCGCCGGGCAGGATGAGACGCACTTCGACTCCCGTGCCATACAGGTCAGCCGCCATCGACTCCGTGAAACCACACATCGCCGCCTTGGACGCGCAATAGGCCGGTTCGTTCTTCACGGGCAGACGTCCGCCCAGGGAGGAGACATTCACGATCGTCCCGCTGCCCCGTTCGAGCATCGCCGGCAACAAGGCCATTGTCATCGCCATCGGCGCCCGGAAGTTGACGTCCATGGTGAGGTCGAGATCGGCCATCGTCAGGTCCTGAACGGATCGCCGTTTGGGCATGCCGGCGTTGTTGATCAGCACGTCGACTCCGCCGAAGTGTTGTTCTGCGGCCTTGGCAGAACGTTGTGCGGCATCGAGGTCTGCCAAGTCACATTGGAACAACTCGACTTCGGGAGCTCCGGCGGCAGTGGCAGCTTCGCCAACCTCGCCAAGTCGCCCGAGACGCCGCGCAAGCAACCCGAGTCGAGCTCCGGCTTCCCCCAGGGCAATTGCTGTTGCGGCGCCGATTCCCGACGAAGCTCCGGTCAGAAGTACCGACTTCGATTCCAGTTCCTGTCCCATGTTTCCCCTGTTCGCCGGGCAGTCCCCTGCGTCGTGGCCCGTGCCGCCACATAGTGCCATCCGCAGGTCTGTTTGGTGCCATCCCGAACCCTGATTATCACAGTATCGCCTGTTGACCGCTGCTTGAACTCGAGGCCACTTGTCCCACCCGATGTCCACAGTGTCACATCGTGATCGACATCTGGCCGGGAAACCTGACACCCGCGTCAACTATGGTGCCGTCCCATGGAGTTCACCCTGAGCGATGAGCAGACCGAACTGGCCCGAACTGCGCAACAATTCCTTTCGAACAACGCGCGCGGCTCCTACTTGCGCGAGATGGTTGACGAACCCGGCGACGCATCCGGTCCGGGCTTCACCGAGGAGTTCTGGTCGCAGTTGGTGGATCTGGGCTGGGTGGGACTGC
>JAHRAZ010000105.1 GCA_020027475.1 Microthrixaceae bacterium | reverse complement strand
CGGGCCAGGGAATCGATCACCGGGGTCTGGGCGTATTGGCCGCCGGGACCGTTCCACGCCCCGATGGTGTCCCAGCGCTGCATGTCATCGGTGATGAACAGAACTCGTTTGGCCATGATTTGCTCCCCAATCTATTGCGGTTTGTGACTCCGGAAACCAATCAGAATCTAGTCGAGTTCGATCTCTGCGGTTAGAGGAGTGTCTTGCGATGAGGTGCCGACGAGGACACCGTAGGTTCCGGGGGTGATGACCCAGTCGTGAGTGTCGGCGTCCCAGTGGGCGAAGGCGCGTTTCGCAAGTTCCACCGTGACCGTCTTCGACCCACCCTCGTCGAGGGTGACCTTGGTGAATCCCTGAAGCTGTGCCGAGGGGGCACCAACCTCGGGAGGTGACTCGACATATGCCTGGACAACCTCAGTGCCCCTGCGGTCGCCGGTGTTCTTCACTTGCACCGTGAGTTCCACCGAATCGTCTGCGTCGGCCTGCTCAGGTGCATCCAGCTCATTGACGTCGAAGGATGTGTAGGAGAGTCCGAATCCGAATGGGAACAGTGGCTCGATGCCGTTGGCAAGGTAATGGCGGTAACCGACTTCGAGATCCTCATGGTGTTGCACCGTGCCCTCGACTCCGGGGTAACGCTCGGGATCCGATGTGGGCAGATCGGCCTCCGCCGCCGGAAACGTGATCGGTAGTCGCCCCCCGGGTTCACTGTCGCCGAAGAGCACCGCAGCAGTCACCGTGCCGTCCTCCTGACCTGGGTACCAACCCATGATTACCGCCCCGACACTGTCCAGCCATGGCATGAGCACTGGTGCTCCTCCATGGATCACCACGGCGGTGCGAGGGTTGGCTGCTGCGACCGCTTCGATCAGGGCGTCCTGATCATCGGGTAGCGAAAGGCTGGTGCGGTCGGTGCCCTCGGTGAGTTGCTCACCGACAACAACCACGGCCACCTCGGCCTCGGATGCTGCGGTTACCGCCGCTGCCACATCAGTGCCCGTCGGAGCGATGATCTCAACTTCATCTCCGGCCCGTGTCGTGATTCCATCGAGCGGCGTGATGGTCCGCATCGGGTTCACAATGGAGCTGCCTCCACCCCCAGTTGCGGCCTGGGTCGCCCAGGGGCCCACCACGGCAATCGAGTCGATCTCGGCGTCGTCGAGTGGGAGGAGGTCCGACTCGTTGCGCAGCAGCACGGTTCCCGCCTCGGCGATGTGCTGGGCGATTTCGCCATGTTCCTCCATCGGAATTGGCTCGGTCTCGGGGAGGCGGTCGAAGATCCCCAGCCGGAACATCTGGACGTAACGCCGGTCGAGCATCTGATCGATCTCGGCGTCGGATACCGTGCCGGCGTTGACGGCGTCGAGGAGGGGCCGGCCGAAGAATTCACCACTCGGCATCTCGAGGTCCATGCCTGCGGTGACTGACTCCACCGTGCTGTGGGTGGCACCGAAGTCAGACTGAACGAATCCCTCGAAGCCCCACTGGTCGCGCAGCACTCCGGTGAGCAGCGGCTCGTTCTCGCAGTTGAAGGTGCCGTTGACCTTGTTGTAGGCGCACATCACCGAGGCCACGTCGGCATCGCGCACCGTCGCTTCGAACGGTGCGAGATAGAGCTCGTGCAGGGCCCGCTCACTCACGATCGCGTCCACGTTGAAGCGGTCCTCTTCCTGGTTGTTGGCCACGTAGTGCTTGGCCATGGCGATGATCCCGTGATCCTGCACCGCCTTGATCTGGGCTACCGCGATCTCCGAAACCAGGAAGGGATCCTCACCGAATGCCTCGAAGGTCCGGCCGTTGAGCGGAACCCGGGCGAGGTCCACGTCGGGTGCTTCGAGCAGGTTGCGGCCGGTCTGGCGCATCTCTTCACCCATGAGGTCGCCGAAGTCGTGGGCCATGCTCGGCTGCCATGTGGCGGCCAGGGCCAGTGGCGCGGGTAACGCCGTGGCCGGGAGGCTGCCGAGCGGTTCCACGGAGGCCCCGACTCCAGCCGGTCCATTCGTCACGAGCAGGTCGGGAACACACAGTTCGGGGATGCCGGGTACCACCCGGAAGTCATCGGGTTGGACCTCGCCGTGCAGTTGGGCAACTTTCTGCTCGAGCGTGAGTTCGTCGATCAGGCGCTCCGACCGTTCGGCCGGCGTGGCTCCCGGTTCCATCCATGCAGCTTCCGGGCACAGGGAAGGGTCGCGGGGAAACGTGACCGACGTGGTGGTCTCCGCGGTGGTGCTGCTCGCGGATTCGTCCCCTCCGGTGCACGACGTGCCCAACATGGCGGTGGCCACCACCAGTGCCATCGGGATGGCCCATGCCTGCCAATGTGCACGCCTTTGTCCGACTTCGGGCGAGAGATTCCAGCGGTTGTGCATCTCGCTCAAGGTACCGCCCATCGGCGGTGGCTGTGCGGCGCATCCGCCCGGCCCCCCGGGACGAGTGCACCGCAAGCTGGGTGGGGCCGGGTGACCCACCCGGGAGTCACATCATGTCGGCACGAATCTGGTCCTCATCCTTGAGTCGGGCCGAGGCAGTGAACTTCTGCATGCCCTCCTGTTCGGGTCGGCTGACAGACGGTGGATTGGGTGGGTAGACATCTTGGTCGAAGGTGACATCTTCGGCGTAGAACTGCGATGCCCACTTGCGGAACTGCATGTACGGACCGTCGGTGTCTGCCAATGCCGGCCTGGTGACGTAACCCTTGTTCTTCCAGATCGGAAGATCCTCGATCACCTGCTGGGTGACCTCATTCACGAAAGCCTTGCCGACGTTTGCGGTGAGGGCCTCGTCTTCGAAGCGCTTGAACTTGAAGCTGTATCGAAGTTCGGTCGATTCATTGGTGACCGGTGTGTTGCATCCCAGAAGCACTGTGTCCACAACCCCGCTGAATCGAATCACACTGAAACCCGGACCGTACTGGTCGATGTCGATCTTTCCATCGACAACTCCCTGGGGTGTCACGAACCTCTGAACGGTCCGGACCTTGGTTCTCGGACCGTCGGTCTCATAGAGACGGGCTTCGGGGACCGAGTCGGTGTTGTGTACATACCGGAAGTGGGCGAGATCGACTGAGTTCTCGGCAATGTCCTGCCATGCGGCCGGGATTTCGACGAGGCGGGTGGAGGTGTCGGACCAGTTCTCCGGATCGTCGAATTCCGGGATCTCCGGGATGTCCCAAAGGGGCTCCTCTTCGAAGGGGTGATACCAGGCGAGGACGATCCCGTTGCGCTCGAGGATGGGATATGTGCGCAGTTTGGCGGCACGGTTCACCCGTTCGCTGTAGGGAATCTCGCTGTTGCGGCCCTGGGCGTCGAACTTCCAGCCATGGAACGGGCACATGATTTCGCAGTTCTCGACATGACCGCCGTGTCCCAGATGGCTGCCCAGGTGCGGGCAGATGGCGCCTTGGAGGTGATAGGCGCCGCCCTCGGTGTCGCGCCAGAGGACGAGATCGCGTTCGAAGTAGAACAACGGCTTGGATTCGCCCGGCTGGAGTTCGTCCGGCCAGCAGATCTGATACCAGCCGAGGGGGACCGGAAACGGGGTGCGACTCATGGTGGGGCATACCTTCCTGACTGGAGAGGATCGGATCGCCCCTCACCAGCACATCGGGACCAGTGACTGGCCAGTACGCCGGCCAGTTCGTTCGATTGTACTTGACAAAACTAGAACAGGTTCTACATTTGTCAAGAACGAGAACACGTTCCAGCTCCTCCGGTCCAGCTCTTCCGGTCCAGCGACGGGGTGTGTCCGACCAAGGGAGCGATGACGATGGAGTTTGGATTCCTGGCCCGGAAAGCGGTGCTCGAATCGCTGTTGGAGACCAATCCGGTCCCTCGCAATCCCTGCCCCTGTCACGAGTCCGTTTCGTGATCGATCTCCTGATCAAAGGCGCAATGGTCGTAGACGGCACGGGAAAGCCGTCATTTGTCGGCGACGTCGGGGTCAACGACGGCCGAATCTGTGCTGTGGATGAGGATGCAGGGGATGCTGCGGAGGTCATCGACGGTGATGGCCTGGTGTTGTGTCCCGGATTCGTTGATCCCCATACCCATTTCGATGCACAGATCCTGTGGGATCCCTACGCGAGTCCCGGAAACCTGCATGGCATCACAACCGTCATCTCCGGAAACTGCGGTTTCACCCTCGCGCCCCTCAGGGCGGAGGATGCTTCCTGGACACTCGAGATGATGGCTGAGGTGGAGGGTATGTCCCTCGATGCCCTCAAGGCGGGAGTACCGGGGGACTGGCATACCTTTGCCGAGTACCTCGACCGCGTCGATGGCACGCTGGGTGTCAACGCCGCGTTCCTCGTGGGCCATTGTCAGTTGCGCCGCTACGTGATGGGCGCACAGGGAGGCGACGGTCCGGCCAGCGAAGCCCAGATCAATGAGATGGTTCGGTTGCTCTCCGAAGCCACCGAAGCCGGTGCAATCGGATTCTCATCGACCCAGTCGTTCACCCACAATGATGGTGACGGCAAACCTGTTCCTTCGAGGAACGCCACCAGCGAGGAACTCCTGGCGCTGTGTGAGGTTGTCGCCGACCACGAGGGCACCACGCTTGAATACATCACCGATGGCTGTCTCCAGGGTTTCTCTGACGAGGAAATCCGACGGATCACCGACATGTCGCTTCGAGGTCAACGTGCGGTGAACTGGAATGTCCTCACAGTGGACTCGCGTGATCAGCAGTCGGTCGAGCGACAACTGCAGGCGTCGCGGATGGCCGCGGCCGAGGGTGCACGCATCGTCCCGCTGACGATGCCGATCCTTGTTCCGATGAACATGAGCCTGCGCACCCGGTGTGCCCTGACGCTCATACCTGGCTGGGATGAGATCCTCACCCTGCCCATCGAAGAGCGCATGGAGGTGCTCCGCGATCCTGAGGTGCGCGCGAAGATGAAGGTCGACGCGGAAGCTCCGGAGGCAGGTGTGTTCCGCCGCCTCAATCGTTGGGCCGACTACCACATCGGCGACACCTACTCAGATGTCAACAAGCCCCTGGAGAGTCGTCGTGTTGGCGACATCGCGGAAGAGCGAGGCCAGGATTCCTTTGACACCCTGATCGACATTGCCCTCGAAGACGATCTGCGAACTGTCCTCTGGCCCACACCGTTGGAGAACGACGACCTCAGCTGGAAGATGCGAATGGAACTGCTGGATTCGGGTGAGGTGCTGGTTGGAGGATCTGACGGCGGAGCCCATCTTGACCGGATGATGGGCAGCATCTACCCGACACGATTTCTCGCGGACACGATTCGCGGCCGCAAGCTTGTGTCCCTGGAACGTGCCATTCAGATGATGACCGACGATCCTGCACAGTTATTCGGTTTGCGAGATCGTGGCCGGATCGAAGTCGGACAGCACGCAGACATGGTCCTGTTCGATCCGGAGACCATTGCTTCGGGTTCGGTCCGCAAGACCAATGACTTGCCGGCAGGAGCGGCTCGGTTGTTCGCAGGATCTCTGGGGATGCACCGGGTCTTCGTGAATGGCGTTGCTATCGTCACCGACGGTGAACCGACCGGGGAGACCCCGGGTGCGTTGCTGCGATCCGGGCGGGATACGCGCACGGTGCCGACTGGTGCTGATCGATCGTGAAGATCAAGGTTCATCCGTCGCTTTGTGATGGCCACCGTGAATGTCGCCGGTTCGCCCCGGACTTTCTCATCCTTGATGACGACGGTCACCTTGAACTCCGCTTGGCAGAGGTCCCGCCCGAACTCCAGCACGCAGTGGTGTTGGCCGCAGAGACGTGCCCCACCGATGCAATCACCGTGATCCATGAGCTGGATGATCGTGAGTCGGAACACGACGACGTGAACCAAGACGACCAAACTGAACCAATCAGAGAACAACCCAATCAGAGAGAGAGCCGATGATGGTTGAAATCCCGAGAATCGTGTCAGTTGATGACCATGTCATCGAACCACCGGACCTCTGGCAGACCCACATTGCCGAGCAGTACCGCGACCGCGCACCCAGAGTGGAACGTATTCCGTGCGCCCGGATGGGATATGTCGGCGGTGTGTTCAGTGCCGAGCCCGCAGAGCCCGGTGAGGACGGTGTTCCATGTGATTGGTGGAGATTCGAAGATCTGCTGATCCCGCGCACCCGAGTGGAGTCTGCAGTTGGCTATGACCGTGATGACGTGACAGTCACCCCGACGACCTATGACGAGATGCGCCCGGGCTGTTATGACCGGAAGGCACGCCTGGAAGACATGGACCTCGGCCACATCGAGGCGCAGATGTGCTTTCCGTCCAGTTTCCCGAGGTTCTGCGGTCAGACCTTCTCCGAGATCGATGATCGCGATCTCGGTCTGGCATGTATTGAGGCCTACAACAACTGGATGGTGGATGAGTGGTGCGGAGATTCCGGCGGCCGCCTGATTCCGCTCGTAATGGTTCCCCTGTGGGATCCAGAACTCGCTGCCGCCGAAGTACGGCGTAACGCCGCGCGTGGAGTGCGAGCGGTGACATTTTCCGAGATTCCCGCCTATCTCGGCCTGCCTTCGATCCACAGCGGCTATTGGGATCCCTTCTTCGCAGCCTGCGCCGATGCCGGGGTCTCGCTGCACATGCACATCGGATCATCGTCGAAAATGCCATCCACATCCGCCGACGCCCCACCACTCGTTGCCTCGGCACTCACTTTCGGCAACGCCATGTCGTCGATGACCGACTTCCTCCTGTCCGGGGTACTGGTGAAGTTCCCCGGGCTCGACATCGTGTATTCGGAGGGTCAGATCGGCTGGATTCCCTATATCCTCGAGCGCACCGACAAGGTTTGGGAGAGCAACCGGGCCTGGGGTGACGTGGGTGACACCGTTCCGGAGCCACCGAGCACCTACTACAACCGGCAGGTGTACGGCTGCTTCTTCGAGGACGAACACGGGCTCACACCTGATGCACTCGAAAAGGTGAATCCGGATCACATCATGTTCGAAACGGATTACCCGCATTCCGACAGCAACTGGCCGGAAAGTGTTGAGACCGCCCAGCGACTGATGGGTCATCTTGATCAGGAAACGGTCAACAAACTGTGTCGTGGAAACGCCATCAAGTTGCTTGGACTCGACCTGGCCGCATGACCTGGTTTCGGGTCAAACCCGGCTCAGCCTGTGGTGTCTGATGGACTCACGGGATCGATCGCGGCATCCAGCAACGTGAGGACGTCCGGCCCGCGCGGTGCCACTATGTCCGCTCCGAACTGGACGATTGACATCAGCAGAGCCAGAAAGATGGTTACGCCGCCCCTCGCAATGGTGTCCGGGTCAATGTCGGCCCGCACCAGACCGATCTGCTGATCCGATCGCAGCCGGTCGGCGACTGCTACGTGGAGGTCTGCCAGCGCGGGGAGCTCCATCACACGGTCGGTGACCTTTGGTTCGAGTCCCGCCAGGACACGTTTCGCGAGCGGGTGATTCTCCACGGCTTCGATCAGGGAGAAGATCAGGGTTTCACGCCAGGAATCGTTGCCCGGAGTCTCCAGAACGGTGATCACACCTTCGCGAATTACCGCGGCAGCATCTTCGTCGAGAGCGGCCAGAAAAAGCGCTTCTTTGCTGGCGAAGTAGGCATAGGAGACCGATCCGCCAACCCCGGCGTCACGTGCGATGTCTGCCAGTGAGGTGGCGCGGAATCCATCTCGTCCGAAGCGTTCAATGGCGGCGTCAAGAATGTTTTGACGGGTGTGTCGACCCTTCTCACCGCGGGCGCCAACGGGATCTGTGGTCCGTTTGTTCATTTCGGGAATCCCGCGTTGTTCATTGCTGGAAACCAGCGTTGCTCATTCAGGGAAACCGCGAGAAATGAAAGATTGACCGAATCTATCAGTTCGCCTATGATCGTCTGAAACATCGGAAAACACCTTAGAGGGGCCGACATGGCCGATACGCAGATCAAGACAAGTCCACGAAAGGTGCCGACCCGCCGCATCACCTTCGAGGAATCGCTGAACGACTTGCCGAAACACTTCGCCCTGGACGGTGACCTGTTGTCCAGTCACATGATTGTCTCGTTGTCTTCGGTATTCCCGGACGGAGAGGACTTCTTCGTTCGGTCGGTTCGCAACTTCCGGGAACAGATCACCGACCGCGAACTCAAGAAACAGGTTGCCGGTTTCATTGGTCAGGAAGCGGTGCACGGCCGCGAACACAGGATCCTCAACAAACGGTTCGCCGAGTTGGGTTATGACACCAAACGAATCGAGGACTTCACCCGCTGGGGACTTCGAACCCGCGAACGTTTTATGACCGCCAAGTCGAATCTCGCTGCCACCGCCGCGTTGGAACACTTCACTGCAACCTTTGCCGAAATCCTGCTCTCGGAGCCCTACGCCCGTGAAAGCATCGGCCGGCCAGAGGTTCGAGACGTGTTTCTGTGGCACGCCCTCGAGGAAGCGGAGCACAAGGCCGTTGCGTTCGACGTGTACAAGTCTGTTGGCGGATCAGAGCGCACTCGTGTGGTGACCATGAACGTGATCACCGCGGGGTTCATCGTCGGGATGTCGCTCCAGATTCTCATCTCGGTGCTGGGGGATCGCGATACCTACCGCAAGGGCAATCTGCGCAGGAGCGTTCCCCGTTTCCGCAAGGTTCCGTTCTTCCGCAAGTCCACCTGGCGTCGGTTGCGGCACTACAACAGGCCCGGGTTCCATCCGGATGATCACGACACGGAACAACTCCTGGCCGACTGGCGCGAGGAACTCTTCGGTGACAATGGCCGCTTGAACCACCTGCTGGTCACCGCTGCCTGACCACAAATCGGCCCTGCGCGACTCGAACCGGCCCTGCCCAACCCCAAACCGGAGAATCTCAAGTCGCGGGAACTCAGTCGCGTAGTGGCACGGAAGATTCATACCCGGGGCTTTGCGGGTGGGCGACCGGGATCCGCAGTCGCAGCGAGTTCCTCCTGAATCCGGTGGCTGAATCTGCTGGAATGCTTCAATGGTCCAAACGGGTCGGACTCCGTCCGCGAAAGAAACCATGTCGAAAGAAGCCATGTCGGCGGAGCGCAAAGTTGCGCTCACTTCCGGGCGCGACATGTGGAACCTCAAATCTGTCAATGAGATGGGTCTGGGTTCGGTCACCATCACCGATGGTCCCCACGGACTCCGAAAGACTGATCCGGAGTCCAACAGCATCCTCCTGGGGCTTCCAGCCACGTGCTTTCCGACCGCATCAGGTCTCGCCGCCAGTTGGGATCCGCATCTGCTCGAGGAAGTCGGCTCCGCAATCGGTCGCGAAGCCAGGACTCAGGGCGTTGCGGTGGTGCTGGGGCCGGGAGCCAACATCAAACGCCATCCGCTCTGTGGCCGGAACTTCGAGTACTTCTCCGAAGACCCTCTGCTGACCGGTGCGATGGCCGGCGCCTTGATCATGGGAATCCAGTCAACTGGAATCGGCACGAGCCTCAAGCACTTCGCGGTGAACAACCAGGAGACGATGCGGATGGTGCTTGACGCGATCGTTGATGAACGCACACTGCGCGAGATCTACCTCGCCGGGTTCGAGGAGGCCATCAAGTTGGCGGCACCAACCACGGTGATGTGCGCCTACAACAAGCTCAATGGCATCTATGGCTCGGAGAACCACTGGCTTCTCACGGAGATTCTGAGGAATCAGTGGGGATTCGACGGTCTCGTGATGACTGACTGGGGAGCAACGAATGACCGTGCTACCGGCATCACTGCCGGACTGGATCTGGAGATGCCGGGCAGCAAGGGAATGAATGATCCCTCGGTACTGGACGCGATCAGCGCTGGGCGCCTCGACCAGCAGACGCTTGACGAGGCGGTGGAGCGGGTGATCAAGGTGATCGCCGCCGGCAATGAAGCTCTGGCCGATCCCGAACCCTGCGACTACGACCAGCACCACGGACTTGCTCGCCGGGCTGCGGCCGAATCAGCGGTCCTGCTGACCAACAATGGTCTGCTGCCACTCGATCGAAGCCAAGACGTGGCAATCATCGGTGGATTCGCATTGGATCCCAGATATCAGGGTGCGGGCAGCTCGATGGTCACCCCGACCCGCCTCGACACTGCCCTGGATGCGGCCAGAACCTTGGTGGGCGACGCCGGCTCGGTCAGCTTCGCGCAGGGTTATGTCGCGACCTCCGATGACATCCGGCCGGATCTGATTGCCAAGGCGGTGGAGGTGGCGGGGGCAGCCGACGTTGCCGTGGTTTTTGCCGGGCTTCCGCCGAGCTACGAATCGGAGGCCTATGACCGGTCTCACCTTCGACTGCCCCAGCAGCACATCGACCTCATCTCCAGGGTCGCAGAAGCTAATCCGAACACCGTTGTCGTGCTGAGCAACGGGGCACCGGTGGCAATGCCCTGGGTCGACAAGCCGGCGGCGATCCTTGAGGCTTACCTCGGAGGTCAGGCGGGTGGGTCGGGGATTGTCGACGTGCTCTTCGGTGAGGTCACACCCGGCGGAAAACTGGCCGAGACGTTCCCGATCCTGCAGTCCGATGTGGGCTCAGATCCCTGGTTCCCCGGGGTTGGTCGCCAAGTTCAATATCGGGAGGGTATCTACGTCGGTTACCGGTGGTTCGACTCTGCCGGGCTCGATGTGGCCTTCCCCTTCGGGCACGGCCTGAGTTACACGACCTTCGAGTACTCGAATGCGGTCGTCACGGCGGACTCTGCGGGCGCCGATGGCGAAGTACGGATCACGGTTCGGGTGGACGTCACCAACATCGGTGAGCGGGTGGGTGCCGAAGTGGTTCAGTTGTATGTGAGGCCGCTTGATGGCCTGATCGAACGGCCGGATCGGGAGCTGAAGGCCTTTCAGAAGATCCATCTTGACCCCGGTGCTTCGCTCACCGTCGTGCTGCACCTCGATTCTCGATGTTTCGCCCACTTCGACACCGGAACCTTGGAATGGCAGATCGAGGGTGGCGCCTACGAGCTGTTGGTGGGCTCATCGTCGCGGGACATCCGCTGCAGGACTGACTGTGAGATCCAGTCCGACTTTGTGCCGGCACGCCACGGTGATGATGAATCGGTCGGATCCCCCACGAGGGAAAGCGTGGCAGATGAGTCGCGATTCGTTGCGATGTTGGGACATCCGATCCCGCCTGCAACTCCCGTGCGGCCGTTCACCCGGAATACCACGCTTGGAGAAGCCAGCGCAGTACTGCCGGGAGTTCTGCTAACGAAGCTTGCCCAGAAGATGGTCCGAGTCCAGTTTGGTGACTCACTGGATGAGAACCTGAGGTCGATCATCGAGCATGCACTCACGGAGACACCGTTGCGGGTGCTCGCGTCCTCGAGTCGGGGCAAGATCAGTCTGCGAACCCTGGACACCATCGTTCGGGTGCTGAACACGTGGCCTCATCGATCCGTCAGAGCCGCACGAGGATGACCAGCGTGCCGTTCGAGCTGGCGGTTCAACCGAGTCCCGCAGCTTTTCCGGTGCATCCATTTGCCCGGAGCATGCATCTACACAGCACGGCACGGTTGCACCGGAGAAACCCCTTTGTGTTGGGCGTAACGTTCCGGGATGAGCGAGGATCGCTACACACACGGTCATCACGATGCAGTGCTGCGTTCGCATCGGACCCGCACAGCGCAGAACTCGGCCAAGTACCTGCTTCTGCTGCTGAGCGAAGGAGACCGTCTTCTGGACATCGGGTGCGGTCCCGGCACCATCACGGCGGATCTGGCAGAACTGGTTGATCCCGGTGAAGTGGTTGCACTTGACCGGGCGCCCGGCGTGGTGGCGGAAGCTGCCGGGGTGGCCGCGGAACGGGGCCTGACCAATGTGACTCCGGTGGTTGGCGACGTGTACCAACTCGATTATCCCGACGACTCATTCGACGTAGTTCACGCGCACCAGGTGTTGCAGCACCTCTCCGATCCCGTTGCGGCACTTCGGGAGATGCGCCGGGTGACCAGGCCCGCCGGTGTGGTCGCGGTGAGGGATGCGGATTACGAGGCCATGCTCTGGTATCCGGCTGACGATCGTCTCGACCGTTGGCTCGAGGTATACCGCGCTGTCGCCAGATCCAACAACGCCGAACCCGATGCGGGCCGACGGCTTCTCGCATGGGCCAGTGAGGCCGGATTCTCCGAAGTGATTCCGTCTGCCTCGGTGTGGTGTTTCGCCGATGAGGAAACGCGGCTGTGGTGGAGCGAGTTGTGGGCGGACCGGATGACTGATTCACCGGTTGCCGAACAGGCCGAATCGGAGGGTTTTGCCACGTCGAGTGAATTGTCCGGCATGGCCGCCGGGTTCAGAACCTGGGCGGCCCATCCGGATTCGTGGTTCACCGTTCTGCACGGCGAGATTCTCGCCACACCCGGAGGCTGAAGGTACAGGGTCTGCACAAACACACGACCGCACAACACAGGGTCTGCACAACACAGGGTCTGCGCAAGACAGGGACGAGTCCTCCATGGCTTCGAGCGAATCAGACAACACACAACAGGGGGATCCGCCGGGTAGATGGCGGGCCCTCACGGTGCTGGGTGTGGCGATGGTTCTGTCGATGGCGACCTGGTTCTCTGCTTCAGCGGTTCTACCTCAACTTCGAGCACATCTGTCCTTGTCCACCACAGAAGCCTCGTGGTTGATCATCGCTGTTCAGCTGGGATTCGTTGCCGGTGCTGTGGTGTCAGCCTTCGCCAGCCTCGCCGACGTGGTGGCGCCGAAACGCCTGATGTTCGCCGGATCAATGGTTGCCGGACTTGCGAACCTTGGACTGTTGATCGCCCCCGGCTCGTCTGCGGCGATCGGTTTCGTTTCATCACCGGAGCGGCGCTGGCAGGTGTCTATCCACCTGCCATGAAGGCAATGTCCACATGGTTTCGAGCCGGAAGAGGTACGGCCCTTGGAGTGATGGTGGGTGCTCTGACGATCGGATCGGCGCTCCCGCACCTCGTGAATGGGTTCGGCGGCCTCGACTGGCAAATGGTGATCCTTGCGACATCGGTTCTCACCTTCGCCGGAGGAGTGTCGGCACTTGTCGGATTTCAAGAAGGGCCTTTCCGATTCCCGGCGGCCGTGTTCTCCCCGCGGCAGGTCGTTCAACTGAGTCGCGATCCTGCCGTCCGCCTGGCCTCGATCGGCTATTTCGGACACATGTGGGAGTTGTACGCGATGTGGGCGTGGTTTGCGGCTTTCGCGGTGGACACCCTTGCCCTGCACGACGTCAAGGATCCGGGCAACGTGGCTTCGATGTTGACCTTTGCGGTTATCGGAGTGGGTGCGATCGGGTGTCTGGTCGGCGGAATTCTGGGAGACAGGTGGGGGCGTACAAAGGTCACGGCTTCGGCAATGGCGATCTCCGGACTCTGCGCCTTGGTGATCGGGTTCCTTCGGAGCGGACCTCTCGCACTGTTGATCCTGGTGGCGTTGGTGTGGGGATTCACCGTTGTGGCCGATTCCGCCCAGTTCTCAACCATCGTCACCGAAACCGCTGACCAGTCTTATGTGGGCACCGGTGTGACCATGCAGTTGGCGATCGGTTTCACGCTCACGGTTGCCACGATCTGGCTCGTTCCCGTGATTCGTGATGGTCCGGGGTGGATGTGGGCTTTCGTGCTCTTGGTACCCGGCCCGGTGATCGGAGTTGCGGCGATGTTGCGACTCAAATCCTTGCCGGAAGCCAAGCTGATTGCCGGAGGTCGCGGTTAGCGAGTCCGGTTGTCAGCGGCCGATTGCGTCGGCAAGTGCCTGTGGATGAGCCACGCTGACCCACAGCGCCGAGTGATCCTTGAACCCGAGGACCCGCGGAATCCTTTCGATGAACTCGATGCACAGCCCCAACTCATAATTCGTTCCGAACGTGAGTCCGTCGTCGGCAAAGCTCAGCCGCATTCCCACGGCGGTGTACCAGCGGTGCGGACCAGTGACTTCGGTGTGACCGATGTTGGTGATCGGGGTTTCGATCCTCGCCCTGCCGTAGCTGGCGCGGAACATGCCGTCCTGCAGGTCAACTCCGTCGGTCGGCTTCACTCCGAGGACTGTGAACAGCGGCTTCCAGCGATTGTCGAACCGGTAAGGGAAGTGTGTCGGGTCAGACATGGTGCCGGCTCAGGCTACCGCTTTGTGTTGTTGGCGCACTCGACGGGTCTTGAGGAGGAGAAAATGTCAGACTGGAGCGGTGATGGAAGATGTCGGACCCGGAGCTGTTTCCCCGCAGGACGTCAGTGATGACGAGCTGGACTTCCTTGCCATCACTGCCGATCCGACCGAACGCCTGACCGATGCTGCTGTGCCCCTTGACGGGAGTCGGCCGCCGACGGGGCCACTTCCCGGCTGGTACATGCCCGTTCCGCAGAACGTCGGTGATCCCGGCCTGGGCACCAAGGTCGTTGCGTTGTCCTTCGCGATGGCACTCATTGGCATAAACGCCTTGGGACTCTGCATCACCTACGGATTCCTCGAGCCTTAGGACTCGCGCGGGTAGGTGACCATCCACCGGTCGTCGGGTTGTCCCGGTCTTGATGTCGGATGCAGTCAACAACGACGACCCGTTCGACATGTTTGACAGCCTTCTGGCAGGCTGCTAGGCCGTATCAAAGACACACGGTGTGTGTCGGGCGAAATGGGGGAAATATGCGTTTCCGGAATGGGATCTCTCGATTCGGTGTGCCGCTGGGTTGCGTCGCTGCGTTCGCAGTTGTGGTGGCCGCCTGTGCGCCCCCGACGGTGCCGACATCAGTCACCACCACGACGTTGCCACCCCCTGGAGCGCACACCGACTACGTGCTGGACTGTCAGGCCCTTGGTGCGGTGCAGGTTGACGTCGCTGCGGGAATCACCGTCGACGCTCCGGCGACGGTCGAGCAGGGCGACCACTTCACCATCGACTACGTGATCGATCAGACGACGATTCCCAGCTACTCCGACCCTGCCACCATCAGCGCAGTGGGCGATTGGCTCTGGAGGTTCCCGGTTCCCACCAACGCCACGTTCGTCGGAGCCAGTTTGAGCGGCGGCCAAGGATACAGCGGCGAGGCGACAGTCGCAGAGAACATGGGCTACATCGAGTTCGCGATCCCCGGTTCGGCGCTGGCCACTGTCACGGTCGACCATCCGGTCATCAGCGTGGAGTTGACCGCTTCGGGCCCCTCCGGTGTTGACATCGAATCATCCATCGCCGGTACGAGCTACGCCGAACCAGGCATGAGCTTCACGTCGGCTACGAACTTCGGATCGATCGGGACGGTGTGCTTCCCTTACGCCCCGGCGCCGGTGTTCTCGACCACACAGATCGTTGGTGGGGATCCAGAACCCGCAACCGGGTGCTACCCGGGATCCGGCGACTGGCTCTACGGAACGGGCACGCCAAGCTATTCGTACGAGGGTCCGATCAACGTGGTGGGAAATACCTCGCTCTGGGCCAATGTCGACGGTACCTGTGTCACGGGCGGCGCCGTCCCGGTCACATCCGTGTACGGACCTGACGCTGCTGACGCCGACGCCAAGTGCTTCGACCTGTACGGAACCGAAGCGATCGACTATCAGCCCATGGGCGCCGAGTTCTTCATCTGCGCCTTGCCGTAAGCGAGCGGCACTGACCGGCTCCAGCACTCGGCAGATCGAGATGCTCCCAGGCCGACAGGAGCGCAGCTGGAACGAACCCCGAGCGACTCCGC
>JAHRAZ010000090.1 GCA_020027475.1 Microthrixaceae bacterium | reverse complement strand
TCGAATGGCGGTGTTGTTCGAATCGCGGTTGCAGGAATCGCGGTTGCCTGAACCACGACCAAGGCTGCGGCTACACCACCGTCATGACTTAGGGACACATGGATCGTTTGTCGGGCCAGTCTCGCAGGCCGGCCTTGTTCGGTCGCACAATCGAGGCCAACCGGGGCGCCATCGTTGCTCACGAGCGATTGCAACCGGGGCACACCTCCCGGTTCGCTCACCACCGTGACTCCGCGGAGGGTCTCCGGGTCCTTGTGAACTGAAGCGTTGCCCATCTGAATGATTTCCAGGAACGCGAGTTTGGCGGCGTAACGAGCCGCCAGGGCTTCTGGCGACGATTCAGCCAGAAGCATCAGCTCTTCCTCATTGAAGATCTGGTCCAGACGCCCGAAACGCATCCAGTCCTTCTCGAATTGGTTGACATCCATCAAGACGCGCCGACGCAGCACCACCACATCGTGCGAGATGGGATCATCGGCCGCAAGCCAGGCCGGTACCGCCGGAGGCAGGGTTGGCGCTGCCGGAGGCAGAATCAACGCTGTCATAGGCTGCGAACGTGAGTGACATGCCAGAACAGTCATACGGTTACCCCACGGCCGGCGCCGCTGTGGCGGGAATCGATTCGGCCGCACTCGACAGGCTCGTTGGGCGGGCCCGGATGGAGGTTGACAGCCGTCACCTTCCGGCAGCCCAGTTCGCCTTGGCCCGCAACGGGCAGCTGGTGGCAACCGCCACCTTTGGTGCACAGGAATCCACACGATTCGTCATGTATTCATGTACCAAGGCGGTGACTGCGGGAGCGGTCTGGCGGGTTCTCGACGACGGGCTCCTCACACGAGCGACGCGGGCCGCCGATGTGATCGATGGTTTCTCCGAGAGTGGCAAGCAGGCGATCACGGTGGAGCATCTGCTCACACACACCGCCGGAATTCCCAACGCAGAGATCTCTGAATCGGAATGGATCGATCCGCGAATGCGGGCCCTGTGTTTCGCCTCCTGGAATCCGGAGTGGGAGCCGGGAACCCGTTTCGAATACCACGGCACTTCTGCGCACTGGGTTCTGGCAGCAATGATCGAGGCGGCGACCGGCAGGGATTTCCGGGAGTTCGTGCGCTCCGAAGTCATCCGGCCTCTGGGGTTGTCCGGTCTGCAACTGGGAACACCCATTGAGGATCAGGCAGATGTGGCAGGCGTGGTGTCGGTCGGGATCGCTCCGAGCAGCTCGCGCATGAAGTCCGCCAGCGAAGGGCTGGGGCTGGACATCTCGGCGATCGGAACCTCGGACGAGTCACTCCTCAGCCAGAACGATCCGTTGGTGCGCTCGATCGGCCAGCCCGCCGGCGGAGCCATTTCCCACGCGGCCGACATGGCAATGTACTACCAGGCCATGATTGAAAATCCGGGTGGGTTGTGGAGCGACGAGGTGTTGAGCGCCGGAACACAAGAGATTCTCTGTGAGTTCCCGGATCCGATGACGGGGGTGCCCTCAAACAGGACACTCGGGCTTCTCATGGCCGGCGATGACGGCGATGCCATGATGCGCGGTTTCGGCCGGAAATCATCGGCACGGGCCTTTGGGCACATGGGTGCCGGCGGCCAGGTTGCCTGGGCCGACCCCGAATCAGGACTTTCGTTCTGCTACCTGACCAATGGCCTCGATCGCGACCCGCTCACGATGGGTCTCCGGGGCGACGAGCTATCCACTCTGGCATCGATGGTCGTCACGCCATAGGTGCCCGCCGCAGTTGCCGCGCGAACAACCTCAGTTATCCCGGCAGCTACCCGCCCGTGGCCAGCCGTTTCCTGGTTTCCATCCATTCGCCGATCATCGTCTCGAACTCAGTGGGATTGTAGATGTCTTCCTCGAAGGACCACTCGTTGTTGCCCGCATACTTGAGGAGTGTGTAGTTGGGAGCCTGATGCAGGCTTCCATCTCCCGGGTCCGCCATCCGGTTCCATACGAGGCATGTCACCCAGCCGCGATCCTCATCGATGATGTACCACTCGATCGGGAACCAGATCATCTCGTCAACGGGTGGCGGCTTCATGGTTTCGGTGATCCAGCGCCGGATCGCCTCGCGTCCGGCCATCGTTCCGTAGAGGTGCTCCACATAGGTGGCATCTTCTGTGAAGAGGTCAGCCCACTCATCCCAGTCATGGGAGGTGGCGCACTTCCGGGCCACCTTCTGATAGTGATCGAAAGCTTCTTCCAACTCGTCACGGCTCCAACGGCCCATTGCTGATCTCTCCTCGGACTTCGTTCCCGGCGCACTCCGCCGGATCCGTCGAGGGTATAGCCCACTTCACGAGAAACTCGTCAACAAACTCCCGTGCTGGTTCCGGTAGCCATTCCGATGCCGATGCCGATGCCGACGGGTTGGCCGGCAAGCCGGTCAGGTCGACAGCCCGAAGATGGCAATGACGCCCATGGCCAGCCCGATCGCGGTGAAGCCGGCCACTGCCCACCAGTTCTTTGCGCGGCGGGCGAGGATCCCGGCCATCACTGCCTGAAAGAGGTAGTAGATGGCAAATACCCGCGAGGCGAGGGCGACGGCCTGGGTTACGTCTGCGAGCAGGAAGACGGCGATCGCGGGCAGCAGCAGGATCACAAAGCTCCAACGTCTGCCGATGCCGTTGTTGACGAGCATGTCGCTGCGGGAGGTGGTGGCGTTGATGATGGCCGAGCCCTCGCTGCCGAGGGCGGCGAGCAGGATCAGCCAGGGCATCGCCTTGCCCACGTCCTTGGAGACCACGAAGATGGCCGTGCTGTCGAGCTTGGTCGTGGCCCCCACGAACAGGATCAGCACGGCAGCCAGCAGGGCCACGAACACCACTGACGAGATCACTTGGGCCACGCGCATGGTGCGGATGCGCAACCCGGCGGCGAACTGGCTCCCGATGTATCGGGATGCCTCGAAGCCCTGCACGATGGCGAAAAAGCCGAGGATCTTGCGCAGGTCATCGGTGTCGATCGAGGTGTCGGTGGCGGGGAAGTTCCAGCGCCCGCCGAACATCGCCTGGATGTTGAAGACGATGAATCCCACCACCACGGCGACTATGGCGGCCAGGTTGAATGCAGTAGTTCGGTCGCCCAGTCGGTTCAACTTGTCCATGCCGCCGGACATCCCCGTGATGATCAGGGCGCCGAGCAGGATCGCGCCGACCACCGAAAGGCGGGTATCCGTGTAGGCGCTGAGCGGCCACAGGATGAGGGTGACGAGAATCAGCGTGTAGTAGGCGATGTTGACAATCGAGGCGGCGGTCAGCGCCCAACGGGACGCGCGGCCCCACTTGTTGATGGGATCATCGGTCTTCTCGAGAGGTTCGTAATGGCGAATGTTGTAGGCGATGACGAATCCGGTGGCCATCGCCAGCAGGCAGATACCGAGCATCACGAGAGGAGCGCCGTACCCTGCCAGCAGCACGATTATTGGCGACAAGACGATGAACCCGACGTCCATGATGTTGGCCAGCGGCACGACGGTCGCCTGGTACTGCTTCGACTGCTGGACCTTCGGCCGATACAGGTACCACGCGATCGCAGCGAGGGTGATCAGCGCGATACCCATTGCAACAACTTGATCCATCCCGTGACCTTAGATCCCTTGACGCAGGCGACCGGAACCGGAAAGGATCAGGCGTGCGAGTAGTTGTGGCCCTCGGAGGAAACTCACTTCTCACCAGAGGCGAGCCGATGTCGCTGGCGAACCAGCGTGCCAACGTGAGGATCGCCTGTGACCACCTGGCCCCGATCGCCGAACACCACGAACTTGTGATTTCGCACGGAAATGGCCCCCAGGTTGGCCTGCTCGCTCTGGAGGGTGCCGCGTACGAAGAGGTGCCGGCCTATCCGCTCGATGTCCTCGGGGCAGAAACACAGGGCATGATCGGCTACCTGATTCAACAGGAACTCGGAAACCGGCTGCCGTTTGAAAAACCGCTGGCAACGCTGCTCACGATGATCGAGGTGAGCCCCGACGATCCCGCGTTTGACTCCCCCAGCAAGCCGATCGGACCGATCTACACCAGGGAAGAATCAGAGGCACTGGAAGTGGAAAGGGGCTGGGTCTTCAAACCTGACGGCGACTCATTTCGCCGGGTAGTGGCCTCACCGACGCCCCGACGCATCTTCGAACTCCGCCAGATCCGCTGGTTGCTCGAGCGTGGGTGTGTGGTGATCTGTGCTGGTGGCGGAGGAATCCCCACCCGTTATGAAGGCGATCACACCTTGGTGGGCATCGAGGCAGTGATCGACAAGGATCACGCCACGGGCCTGCTGGCACGTGACGTGGATGCCGACGTCTACTTGATGGCCACCGACGCCGAGGGGGCCTATGTGAACTGGACCAGAACGGACCAACTGCGGATCGCCCGCGCCAACCCCGATCGCCTTCTCGAGCAGTACCGGGACGAATTCGCTTCGGGGTCAATGCTTCCCAAGGTGGAAGCGGCCTGCCAATTCGCCAGAGCCACGGGTCGACGGGCCGGAATCGGTTCTCTCGTTGGAATGCAGGACACCTTGGCCGGACGTGCCGGCACCCTGATCAGCACGGAGTTCCCCGGAATCGAATTCGCGGACTGAATGGACGAGCCGAAGAAAGAAGTCGCGGGCTGATCCCTTCGCCAGGTTTGCTTGCCCCTTCGGCCAAATCGTTTGCCTCGAGCCCGGCGTCGTGGTGGCCTATGAACGCAATGTGGCTGAACGCAATGTGGCCACCAAGTGACGCCAGATTCCCGAAACCCAGCCTTCATACAGGAGAATCCGATGGCTTTCGATATCCACAACCGCAGCTTCGTCAAGGAGATCGACTTCGAACCCGAAGAACTCAAGTCTCTTCTGGATCTCTCCGAGGCCCTCAAAGCGGCCAAGTACGCAGGCAATGAATCTCCGCAGCTCGGAGGCAAGGCCATTGCCCTGATCTTCGAAAAGACTTCTACCCGCACCCGCTCCGCGTTTGAAGTGGCGGCCTTCGATCAGGGTGCCCACGTAACCTACATGGGTCCCGCGGACTCACAGATGGGACACAAGGAGTCGATCGCGGACACGGCGCGCGTGCTGGGACGGATGTACGACGCAATCGAATACCGGGGCTTCGCCCAGGCGGACATGGAAGTCCTTGCTGCCAACGCAGGGATCCCCGTTTACAACGGACTCACCGATGAGTGGCATCCCACCCAGATGCTGGCGGACTTCCTCACCATGCACGAGTGGGCGCAGAAGCCCTACCAGGATCTTTCATATGCGTACATGGGCGACTGCCGGAACAACATGGGCAACTCCCTGCTCATCATGGGCGCCAAGATGGGAAGCGACGTCAGACTGTGCGGACCCGCCGAGCTTCAACCCGATCCGGACGTGGTGGAGATGGCTCGGGACATTGCCAAACAGACACTCGCCGAGATCACCATCACGGACTCCCCCGAAGAGGCGGTGAAAGGTGCGGATTTCATCCACACCGATGTGTGGGTATCCATGGGTGAACCCAAGGAGGTCTGGGATCAGCGCGTTGAACTGCTGCAGCCCTACAAGGTGAATGAAGCGCTCATGGACTCCACAGGCAATCGCGGGACAAAATTCATGCACTGTCTCCCG
>JAHRAZ010000057.1 GCA_020027475.1 Microthrixaceae bacterium | reverse complement strand
TAAACGAATTCCCCTCAACACGATCAGACAACGACTTCGAAATCGCAGCCGTCAACGTCGTCTTCCCATGATCAATATGACCCATCGTCCCCACATTCACATGCGGCTTCGTACGCTCAAACTTCTCTTTTGACATCGATCGTCTCCTGATTCGATCCGGCTGGCCGCCGGTTTGTTGTGTTTTCTTGTGTTTTCTTGTGTTCTGCCCGCCGGCGATCCGACGGGAATGTAGTGGCGGTCGGACTTGAACCGACGACCTCTCGATTATGAGCCGAGCGCTCTTACCAACTGAGCTACGCCACCGCGACCGAGCGAACTCGATCCCGGGACACGGCGAAGCCGCGTCTGGAGCCCCCTGTCAGAATCGAACTGACGACCTTTTCCTTACCATGGAAACGCTCTGCCGACTGAGCTAAGGAGGCAGGCCAACGTGAGTTGGACCGAACGTCGAGATTAGCCAGCGCGACCCTCGCGCGACAACACCTGTGCGCAACCGTTGTCACCGGTAGGCGCCTGAACGGCGAACGTGTTCCGAACCCGATCCAGCCAATCGGAGGACTCACCATGGGAGCGGTATTGCCATGCGATCAGCGTGCCCCGGACCGTGAATGCACAAACCTGAAACACATCGGAGGACCCGTGGCCGCGAATTCTCAGGCCGACGGATTCTGCATCCCGGGGTCCGTCTGCCTCCCGGGGTCCGTCTGCATCCCGGGGTCCGTCTGCACCCCGGCGTTCTTGTGGGGCCCGGGGTACGTGTGCAGCTCTTCGGTTTCGGCGATGCCGGCCACCAACGCTGCCGACCCGTAGACCGCGAACGACTGCAGCCAGAAAACCAACAGGATGCCCACGGGAATGGCCAGCGACCCGTACTGGGGTTTGTCGACCGACCAAGCGACGATCGTGCCCATCAGTTCCTTCAACACTGCAAGAACCAGCGCTCCGAGGAGCACTCCGGGCAACAGCGACTTCCTGTTGGGTCGCACCCCGCCGAGGTTTGCGAGGAGCAACGCCAGGAAAACAGCGTCCAGGGCATACGCCAGCAGCCAGACCCCGAGGAGCATCAGGGCGCGGACCAGCGAAGAGTCCAGCCCGAAGTGGTCCAGGATGTCATCACCAAAGGCGCTCGCAGCTGTCGTCAACCCGTACGACAGCAACAGAAGTGCTCCCAGCAGGACCAACCACCCAAGAAGAAGGATCCGCCTTCTGATCACGTTGCGACCATCCAGAGGGGAGCCATAGATGGTGTGAAGTGAGTTGCTGAGTGCGCTCATCACTGCCGATCCCGATACCAGCAGCACTCCAAGGCCGACGAGTGAGGCGGTTTGGCCCGTTTTGGCGAGTGCTTCCGGATCAACTCCGTCGGATCCGACCAGGCCGGGCAGGGCCTCCTGCAGAGCGTCGGTGAGCCAGTCGGCAATGGCATCGGCGTTCAACAGGGCAGCCACCCCGTAAACCAGAGCCAGGAGCGAGAACATCGCCACGAATGCGTAGTAGGCGGTTCCAGCGGAAATGAGGGTGGAGTGTGCAGCATTGAACCGCGTGAGCGTGTGCCGGAGAACTTTGCCCCACGAACTTCGGTTCTCCAGTGCCATCAGAGCAGGCGGCATTGGTTTGGGAGGCGGATCGAGAGGCCGGCCCGGGATCGGTGACAGCACTTCGGCCGGAATCAACTCTTCCGAAACAGGTTGCTGGGTCCCGACATCGTCAGAGTCGGCAGAATCGACCGGGTTGGCAGAATCGTCCGACATCGCAACAGTCTGCCCCTGGTTGAGCACAGGCCTGAAACGCTTCGCCGACGACCAAGGCCCGCCCGAGGAATTGCTGCCCGGTGCCGAACGACCAGCGTCGCGAACGATCACAGTCCCGAACGCTGAGTCTGAAACGTTGCACATCACAATCCTGCACCAGGTCCTTCGTTGGTGGCAGTACGGTTTGTCGGTGCATCTCCGAGCGGCGACCACCAAGGATTCTGCGGGAATCCTCGAGATCTACAACCACGAAGTGCTGACCTCCACGGCCACCTTCGACCTCACGCCGCGCACCCTCGAGGAGCAGATCGCCTGGATCACCCAACGCTCGGGAGCCCATGCCGTGATCGTGGCCGAAACGGAGGCAGGAGTGATAGCGGGGTTCGGAGCGTTGTCGGCCTACCGCGAGAGAGCAGGATACGCCTCCACGGTGGAGGACTCTGTGTACCTGGCCGCGGATCAACGCGGTCAGGGCGCCGGGCGACTGATTCTGGAAGAACTGGTGAACCTGTCGACCAAGCACGGTTTCCACGCGTTGATGGCAAAAATCGTCTCCGGGCACGAGACTTCGATTGCCCTGCACGAGAACCTTGGATTCGAGATCGTCGGCCGAGAGCGCGAGGTCGGCCGCAAGTTCGGACAGTGGCTCGATGTGATCCTGATGGAGCGGCTGCTATGACGACCGGGCACCATCATGTTCGCTGCCGCCCGATTGCGCTGCAGACCACGTCGCCGGCAGCTTGGCGTTCGCCTGAGGCGCTCGCCACCACTACAACCTGATCGAAACCCGACCCCACCAGCAGCGGCGTCAAAGCCCGAAGAGGGTGGAGATCGGACATGATTCACTCCGCGTCCACTTGGTCGGATACCTGAACCAAACCAGGTCCTGCTCGTTCGCCCTTTCCCGGCGGTTCCAGCCTTGACGGTGTTCTTGACAGTGATTTGGTCACTTGATGATGTTTTGGTGGGCCGAGGAGGATTTGAACCTCCGAAGGCATACGCCGGCAGAGTTACAGTCTGCTCCCTTTGGCCGCTCGGGCACCGACCCACAAGGAGGATCACGATAGCGTTTCGCCCCGGGTCGGGCAGAATCATCTGATCCCGAGTCTCATGGAAACCACAAACACCTGATAGTCACAGGGAAACCAATCGCTCCCGATGGAGCCACACGAAGAGGACAGAACCCGATGCCAAGTTTCGACATCACATCCGAAGTCGATGATCAGGAAGTCCGCAATGCGGTCGATCAGGCCGGTCGCGAGATCGCCAATCGGTTCGACTTCAAGAACACCGACACCAGCATTGAACTCGGAGAGAACTCGATCACGCTGCGGTCTTCCACCGAGGATCGACTGGCAGCGGCCCGACAGGTGCTACAGGAGCGTCTGGTGAAGCGCGGAGTATCGATGAAAGCACTGGATTACGCAAAGGTGGAGGAAGCCTCGGGTGCCACCACCCGACAGGTCGCCACCCTTGTCGCCGGGATCAACTCCGACAAGGCCAAGGAGATCAACAAGTTCGTCAAGGGGCTCGGCCTCAAGGGCGTTCAGACCCAGACACAGGGCGAAAGCGTTCGCGTCACCGCCAAGAAGCGTGATTCACTCCAGGAGATCATCTCGGAGTGCAAGGCACACAACTTCGACATCCCGCTCCAGTTCGGCAACTTCCGGGACTGATTCTCCGGGCGCGTGATCTCCGGGCGCCTGAGAGCCGGGCTTGAAGTCTTGAAACTCAGGCGCTGTTCCGGGGCCGAAATGTCATCCCTGAACCCAGGCGTTGCTGCGAAGCCGTGCCACGCGCTCCTCCATCGGCGGATGGGTACTGAACAACTTCGAAACTGATCGGCCACGAAGAGGATTGACGATGTAGGCCGACGCTTCGGCAGGGTTCACGTCCATCGGAATACGACTGGCCGATGCATCAAGTTTTTCGAGTGCCGCGGCCAGCGGTTCTCCCGTGCCGAGCATCCGCGCCGCCGCAGCGTCGGCCTCGTACTCCCGCGAACGACTTATGGCCATCTGTATGAGCGCCGCCGCTATAGGGGCAAGAATCATCATGAACAGCGCCCCGAGACCATTGTTGCGATCGCCACCGCGACCACCGAATATGGCGGCAAAACGAGCCATGCTGGCGATGAATGTGATACCCATGGCAACCGCTGCCGCCACCGACCCGGTCAGGATGTCCCTGTTGCGAACATGGGCGAGTTCGTGCGCCAGAACACCCTGAATCTCTTCCCAACAGAGGGAGTTGAGTAGGCCTTCGGTGACGCACACCGCCGCGTTCTGGGGGTTGCGTCCGGTTGCGAAAGCGTTCGGCTGGGGACTGGGGGACACATACAGTTTCGGCTTAGGAATACCCGCACGCTGGGCCAGACCCTCGACGATCGAGTGGTACTGGGGCATCTGTTCGACGGAGACCTGAGTGGCGCGGGCGGAGCGGATCGCGAGCTTGTCACTGAACCAGTAGGAACCACCGGTGAACACCAAGCCGATCAACAGCCCGACCACCACCCCTTTTGGTCCCCAGATGGATCCGATGACCATACAAAGCGCACCCAATCCGGCGAGCAGGGCAGCCGTTTTGACATTGTTCGCCATGTCGGAGTCAGTTCCCTTTCACAGTCATCGGCGGCGAGCTGGGCATCGCCGGAAGATCCTCAAGTACATGATGCTACGAGTTGGGGTGGGGGTGGCCAGTCGCCTGGCTTGAGACTGTGCCTGGACTCAGAATGGCCCGACCCAGATTGGCCCCATCAACCCGCAGTCGTCATTCCCGTGGCCTGGATCAGCGGGCACCATCACCGGACGACCGAGTCATCGCAGCGCCGAACGCGTCCCTACTCGAAGTAACCCGAATGGATGTACACACACGGCACCCCCTCGAGGTGGAACATCGCCACGTTGCGGGGATCATCCTCGAAGGCCAGGCGGAGATCGAATGAACGGCGCCGCAGTTCCCTCACTGTTTGTTGCTTGAAGACCTGCGCTGCCGAATAGTCGCCAAAGTCCCTCATGACCAGAAGATCCCAGCGCAGGCCGTACCGATCGAGCCAAGCGAGCGTTTGAGGTTGGACCCTTATCGGACGGGCTGTGAGGAGCACGATCCGGTGCGCCGGATCCAACACTGCGAGCAGACGTCCAACTTCGGCGATCAGTTCATCGTCGCCACAGGCCGCAAAGAAGGATTCCCAGTCCCTGCGCGGGTACTCGATGAAGTGCTGCCGGGTTGACGCATCTGAAAGTACACCGTCCAGATCGAAGACCACGGCACTGACCTGGGAATCCGGGTCGCCGGCAGCCGTCTCGATCTCGGCTCGGTGATCCTCGGATCGCCACAGCCAGTTGTCGAATGTCTCATCCCATCTAGGCACGCCCGCAACCCGACCAATCACCGCGCAATGCCGACCCGCGAGAACGCGGCCGCCGAGTCACTCGTCGTCACTGTCGTCGGATTCGGCTCGATCCCTGATTTCGTCCACAACGTCTTCGTCGGCAAGGGTGGTGGTGTCGCCCAGCTCGCGGCCCTCCACCACATCGCGCAGGAGCCGGCGCATGATCTTTCCGGATCTCGTCTTGGGAAGATCGGGTACCACAATCACCACCCGGGGTCGGGCGATTGCCCCCAACTTCTTCGACACATGGGCACGGATCTCCCCTCTCAGGGCGTCGCTGCTCTCGACGTCACCGCGCAGGATGACGTAGCCGACTATCGCCTGACCGGTGGTTTCGTCGATGGCGCCAACCACCGCTGCTTCGACGACTGCTTCATGATCAACCAACGCGGATTCAACCTCGCTGGTCGAAATGCGGTGGCCGGACACATTCATCACGTCATCGGTTCGCCCCAGAATCCACAAGTAGCCGTCAGAATCGATCTTGGCGCCGTCCCCGGCGAAGTATCGACCTTCGTAGCGCGACCAGTACGTGTCCTCGTACCGCTGGGGATCTCCCCAGATTCCACGCAACATGCCGGGCCAAGGTGTGGTGAGCGTCAGGTATCCGCCCCCCTCGGTGACAACGTTGCCGTCGTCATCGACGAGTTCCACGCCGATGCCCGGAAGGGCCGCACAGACCGAGCCCGGCTTGGTGACGGTGATTCCCGGCAGTGGAGTCAGCATCTGCCCACCAGTTTCCGTCTGCCACCAAGTGTCGACAATCGGGCAACGCTGTGCACCGATGTGTTCGTGATACCACATCCATGCCTCGGGGTTGATGGGCTCCCCCACGGTCCCCAGGAGGCGCAACGAACTCAGGTCGTGGGCGTCTGGCCAGGTTTCACCCCATTTCATGAATGTCCTGATCGCGGTGGGAGCCGTGTACAGCTGCGTGACGCCGTAGCGCTCGATGATGCTCCAGAGCCGGTCTTTCGCCCATGTCCCGGGATCACCGGAGCGATCCTGCTCCCTGGGAGTGTCCGGAGTTCCCTCGTAGATGACCGACGTGGCACCGTTGCAGAGAGGTCCGTAGACGATGTAGCTGTGCCCGGTCACCCAGCCGACATCCGCGGCGCACCAGTAGACATCGGACTCCGCGCGCAGATCGAACACGGCTCGGTAGGTCCACGCCACCTGAGTCAGATAGCCGCCGGTGGTGTGCATTATTCCCTTGGGGCTTGCCGTGGTGCCCGAGGTGTAGAGAAGAAACAGCAGGTGCTCGGAATCAACGAATACAGGCGGGCAATCGTCGGATTCGGCCGAGACGAGCTCATCCCACCAATGATCCCTGCCGCTCTGCATGTCGACGTTTCCGCCACACCGGTCGGCCACCACAACCGAACGAACCGTGTTGGTGGACTTGAGTGCTTCATCCACGTTGGGCTTCAACATCAAGGGAACACCCCGGCGGTATCCGCCATCCGCCGTGATGACCACCACAGCAGCTGCGTCGTTGATGCGATCAGCGATCGAGTCGGGACTGAATCCCCCGAATATCACGCTGTGAACGGCTCCGATCCGAGCACATGCCAGCATGGCGATGACGGTTCGGGGAATCATCGGCATGTAGATGCACACGCGGTCGCCGGAGTTCACACCAAGCCTCTTCAAGGCATTGGCGAAACGCGAAACTTCGGACAGCAACTCCGAGTAGGTGATGGTCTGGGTATCTCCGGGCTCACCTTCGAAGTAGTAGGCGACCCGATCACCCAGACCAGCCTCTACATGTCGGTCCAGGCAGTTGTAGCTGACATTCAGCTTGCCACCAACGAACCATTTCGCATAGGGCAAGTCCCACTCCAGCGTGGTGTGGAACGGTTCCTCCCAAGAGACAAGACTGCGGGCCTGGTCAGCCCAGAATCCCTCGAAGTCAGCCTCGGCCTGCTCGTAGATTGCGGGATCGTTCACCACCGCCGACGCCACGAACTCCGCGCTCGGCGCGAACGTGCGGCCCTCGTGGTAGTAGTCCTCAATGGTTGCGGCATCGTCGCCCATGGGTCATCTCCTTGAATGGCTCTTGGGATCGTATCGCTCTGCGGGGAGATCCCGGACCCGTTCTTCGCTCCACCGTAATTGTGGGTAGTGCGGCGACGAATCCGGCCCGGTGTTTCTGGCCTCAGGTCGGAGGCACCGACCACTCAGCCACTGTGAACCTGCCTAGGCCGGCAGGGTCGGTAAGCGCCTCGGCTTCCAGAAGCGCGCTCCGGGCTGCAATCGACTCCAGAGTAGCCAGTCCGGGCTCCGCCACAAGATGTGCCTCCGCCGTGGCGACCGCTTGCTCCAGGCCATTTGCCCGCAACCACTCAGCTTGGGAGACCACCACGTCGGGGGTGGGAAGCTGATCGAGGCATACCTCTGCAGTGATGTCCTGGCTCCCCGGATCAGCCAGCGGGTGAGTGCCCCGCTGTTGAGCACTGTAGGTTCGCAGCCATTCCTGCCACGGGCGGGTCGCCAGCTCCGCTGTGGTGGACATGTAGTCAAAGGTCAGGACGCGGCCGGCCGACAAGGCGGAGATCGAAGACGACACCCAATCGGCCGCCTCTCGCTGCAACGGGACCACTGCGCCGTCCTCGGGCTCGCCGATGAGGGCATCCAGACGTTCGCAGCAAGCCCGGTCGGCCGGCAGGAGAACGGCGGACGGGGATGCCGTTGGGTCAACCCACCATTGCATCCACCCAGCGTCCAAGGTGTTCTGAAACACCTGGAACACCAAGTTGTCGAGAAGTTCATTCGCCAGGATCACTCCGCAGGGAAGTTCCGTGGGGATCTCCGCAAGCGAGTGGTATTCCCCACCGGAACCGGGTTCACCATCGGAGATCGTGAGGTGTTGGAGTTGCGACTCGCGCAGCACATGCGATCGCTCCACGAGCGTGTAACACATGGCCTGGCGACACCTTGGTCTGGCTCTGGCGACCGCTATGGCAAGCGCTCCCCGACCCGCACCGACCTCCACCACATGGAAAGGATCCGGATTGTCCAGGGACTCCCAGACCGAGTCGAGATAGTTCGCGACCAGTACACCAAAGAGCGGTCCCACCTCGACGCTGGTGATGAAGTCGGAGTCCCGCCTGCCGGCTCCACGGCCACCCGCGAAGAAGCCTGAGTCAGCTTCATAGAGAGCGTGCTCCATGAAACGATCGAAGCGGATCAGGTCGGAGTCGCTCAGGACAACTCCCGAATTGACTCAGCCGCCGAAGGCGACGGAGGAAAAGTCGGTGAGATTGGTGACCGCAGCGGGCAGGACACCGAAGAGCACGGTGAGGCCCATGGTCACTGCGATCGAGATGGTGATTCCCGCAGGAGTCCTGACCGGAACGGCGTCGACACCTTCGGGCACATCGTCAAACCACATCGAACGGGCGACTCGCAGGTAGTAATAGGCAGCTATCACGGTGTTGACGGCCATGATGATGGCCAGCGACCATCCCAGACCGGTATCGGCGTTCACGAGCACCGCGAACACACCGAACTTGGCAAACCACCCGCCCAAGGGCGGGATTCCCATCAGAGAGGCGAGGAAGAGCGTCAGAGCGGCGGTCAACCCGGGCATGTAGGTGAAGAGACCACCGAAACTGTCCATCTCGGCCGAACGAGTCTTGCGGGAAATCGCAATGACACACGCGAAAGCTCCGAGGTTCATCGCGGCATAGATGACCAGGTACGTGACCAGCGCCGTCAGGGAGGCGGACGGATCAGATGCGACCACCGCGAACGGTGCCAGCATGAACCCCGCCTGCGCGATGCCGGAGTAGGCGAGCATCCTCACCACGTTGGTCTGGCGCAGGGCAATCAGGTTGCCCACGGTCATGGATGCCACCGAGAGAACCCAGAACACCGGCTCGATGATGTCCGGACGAACAATGAAGCAGTAATAGACCACTTGGATCAGGGCGACGAATCCAGCCGCTTTGGAAGCCACGGCCAGAAAAGCGGTAACCGGCGTGGGCGCGCCCTCATATGTGTCCGGCGCCCACATGTGGAACGGGACGGCGGAAACCTTGAAGGCAAACCCGATGATCGTGAACAACAAGGCGAGTGTGACGACCGGAACGCCGTCAGTGCCCCATTCCTGGATCGAGCGGCCGATCTCGGTGAGGCGCGTGGATCCACCTACGCCATAGGTAAGCGAGAATCCATACAGCAGGATTGCGGAGGCGAACACGCCCATCAGGTAGTACTTCATGCCCGCTTCGTTGGAGCGGGGATCACCCTTGCGCCACGCGGCCAGCATGTACGCCGGAATGGACAGCAACTCGAGGGCAACGAAAATGCCCACCAAGTCCCGACTGGAGGCCATGACGGTCATGCCGAGCACCGAAGCAATCAGAAGTGTGTAGTACTCCGATTCCCAGTAGTCGCCTTCGGCCACATAGTTCGTGGACAACAGAACCACGATGTACGCCGACACGATGAACAGCGCCTTGAGCACCAGCGACATCGAATCAACCACGTAGGAACCCTCGAAGAGGGAGCGCGTGCCGCCCTCCGCAGCAAGGGTGGCCAATGGAATGATGGCCACCAGCAAGCCAATGCCGGCGATGGCCGGCATGAGGGGGCGGGCCCGCTCGAGTTTGACCGCATCCACCAGAACGAGGATCACGATGGTGGCGATGAGCACAAGCTCGGGCGCGAACGCATGCCAGTCGATCGAAGGCGACTGGAATGAGTCAGCGGCAGCTTGTGTCAACGTTGCTAGCACCGGGGATCAGCCTCCAGTGGCAGCCGCCGCAATGGCAGTGGCAGCGGGGTTGGTCATGTTGAAAATCAGGCTTGGAAAGAAGCCGAGGACAACGATCAGGAGCAGCATTGGCGTCCATGAGATCCACTCGGCCGTGTTCACGTCGGTGATTTCCGGGTCATCGGCGAATTCCTCCGGCGGGGTACCCATCGAGGTGCGCTGATACATCCAGAGCAGGTAGCCGGCAGCCAGCACCGTTCCCAGGGCGGCAATGACCATCAGGGTCCGGAACAACGCCTCGTTGAGCATCGGAGCAGGCTCGTAGGCAGACAGAATTGCCGGGAACTCACCCCAGAACCCTGCCAGGCCGGGCAGTCCCAGCGATGCCATTGCACACAAGCCCAAGATCCAACCCAACTTGGGCGCAGAGACCAGCATTCCACCGAGACGGCTTATCTCCAGGGTGTGGTAACGGTCCTTCATGGAGCCGGCAACGAAGAACAACATGCCGGTAATGAGTCCGTGGGCAACCATGCCGAACACGGCAGCGTTGATGCCGAAGTCCGTCAGAGTCGCAATGGCCAGCATCACGAAGCCCATGTGGGCCACAGAGGAGAATGCAATCAGCCGCTTCATGTCCGTCTGGGCAAGGCAAGCCAAAGCGCCGTAGATGATTCCGATCACGGCCAGAATCGCAATGATCGGCGCCCACCACTGCGCACCTTCGGGCAGAAACGGAAGTGCTATCCGCACAAATCCGTACGTTCCGAGCTTCAGCAACACCGCGGCCAGAATCACAGAACCCTGTGTGGGCGCCTGAGTGTGGGCATCCGGCAACCAGGTGTGGAACGGGAATATCGGCACCTTGATGCCGAATCCCATGAACATGCCACCGAAGATCAGGATCTGCGTGGTGCGGGCGATGTCGAGTCCGCCAAGATCCTGGAGGATCCGCATGTCGAATGTCTGCTCCGCGGACATGAAAAAGAGCGCCAGGAAGCTGACGATCATCAACGCGGAACCGAACAATGTGTACAGGAAGAACTTGATCGACGCGTACTTGCGATCCGGTCCACCCCAGACACCGATCATGAAGAACATCGGCAAGAGCACGATCTCGAAGAACACGAAGAACAGGATCAGGTCCTGAGCCACGAAGGTTCCGATCATGCCGGTTTCCAGCAACAGGATCAGCGACAGAAAGGCCTTCGGATTCCCGGGACTCGGGATGTTGTTCCACGAATAGATGAGGACCAGCGGCACGATCAGAACGGTCAGTGCAAGAAGTGGGAGCGAGATCCCGTCAATTCCGAGAATGAACCGGCTGTTGATGATGGGAATCCACTCGCGATCCACCACGTACTGAAGGACTCCGGCCGAGTCATAGTCAAAGTTGACGAGGAAGGCGACCCCGAGGGCAAAAGCTGCCCCGGAGGCCACCAACGCGATGGTCTTTTGAGTCTCCTCGGACTCCTTCGGAACTGCCAGCATCACCAATGCGCCCGCCAGGGGCAGGAAGGTAATGAGGATGAGTCCCCAGTCATTAAGGAAATCAGTCATTTGTGGTCTCCTCGTCTCTCAGCCGATGGCCACGACGAATACGCCGGCCAAGAGGGCGGCCGCAGCGAAAAACAACGCTGCATACTGCTGGATACGGCCCGTTTGCATATGGCGCAGAACGCCACCTGCCTCGGACGTTGCGATTGCGGTGTCCTTCACGGCACCGTCGACGACCTTCTGGTCGATATTTTCATAAACGAACTGTCCGGCCACAACGGCACCTTTTCCGGTGCCGTCGACAATTCCGTCGAGAACGTGTTGGTTGAACCAATTGGTTGCACGGGCCGCGGGGCCCTTGACGAATCCTGTGATCACGTCGGTGTACAGCCAGTCGAAGTAGTACTTGTTGACCAGGATGGTCTTGCCCAACCCGGCCACGCGATTGCGCTCGGACAGTCCGTGCAGGAACTTGAAAGCACCCTTCCAGTAGTACAGGTAGGTGACCAGTACCGCGGACAAGGCTAGCGCTAGCGAGAAGATGGCCAGCGGGATGTTGAACTCGGCATGGCTGATGGCCGGGAAGTATGCGCCAACCGGCTCCACAAAATGTTCGAACTGGAGGCTGATCGACTCCGGGAAGGTGAAAGGTCCGATTTTCTCGGGAAGGTTGAGCACTCCGACCACGGCACCCAGCGTGGCCAGGATGATCAGGGGAACCGTTATTCTCGAGCCGGATTCGTGGGGTGTGCCGTGGCCGCGGAACTCACCGTAGAACGCGTACCAGATGGTCCGCGTCATGTAGGCCGCCGTGCAGAAGGCTCCGATCAGCAGCATGACCAGCATCACGTGATAGGTACCGTTGCCGCCTGCACTGAAGAGTGATCCGTGCCCAGCGAGGATTTCGTCCTTGGACCAGAAGCCCGACAACGGAAAGATGCCGGCCAGGGCGGCCGTGGCGACGATGAAGGTCCAGAAGGTTCTCGGCAGGACTTTGCGCATCCCGCCCATGTCATTGACCATGTCGAAGCTGTGATGAGCCGCATTGCTCAGCGATCCGGCACCAAGGAAGAGGGTGGCCTTGAACATTGCGTGGGTGAAGAGGTGGAACAACGCCGCGGTCCAGGCGCCAACGCCGAGCGCGGTGACCATGAATCCCAACTGCGAAATGGTGGAGTAGGCGAGAACCTTCTTGATGTCCTTCTGCACGAATGCGAGCAGCGCACCGAACATCGCTGTGACCGCCCCGACGATCGCCAGGAAGTTCACCGAGGAGCCGGCAATCGACAGTCCCTCGAAGAACACCGGATAGAGGCGGGCGACCATGTAGATACCGGCCACCACCATCGTGGCCGCATGAATGAGTGCGGAAACCGGCGTGGGGCCGGCCATGGCGTCAGGCAGCCAGGTGTGAAGGATGAACTGCCCGGACTTGGACATCACCGCGAAAATCAAACATACCGATGCCACCAACAGGATGCCATGGGAGATGCCACCGTTGGCCGCCAGGATGTTGAGGTCGAGAATCGAGAAGGAGCGGCCTGCGGCGAAGTACAGGATGGCAACGCCGATCAGAAGTCCGATGTCTCCGACGCGGTTGGTCAGGAACGCCTTCAAGGCCGCGTTGGAATTCGGTTTCTCCTCCCACCAATGACCGATCAACACAAACGAACAGACGCCCACCAACTCCCAGCCAACGATCATCTGGATCGTGCTCTGAGCCAGCACGAAGAACAACATCGAGGCGCTGAACAGACTCAGGAAGGCGAAGTAGTGGGTGTAGCGGCGGTCGCCTGATACGTATTCCGAGGAGTAGATGAACACCATCAGCGAGATCAGCGTGACAACCACGAGCATCAGCACCGATTGACCGTCGACCATGGTTCCCCAGGTGATCAGGGAACTTCCCGGAGTCCCGATCTCTGCCCACGCAGCGCAACGGACCACCGGGCGGGTCAAATGCTCTTCCTCGCCCTCTGAGGCAACTGCTGTGGAAGTGGCAGCTGGAGCTGCGTATTCGCCGCTATCCGACTGGGCGTATTCGCCGCTATCCGATTGGGCGTATTCGCCGCTGTCCGACTGGCCCAGGGCATGATCGTCGGTTCCTTCATCGGAACCCCCGTCATCGCTGCGCCCTTCCCCTTCATGGTCGCCGACATCTTCGGTCTCTTCGCCGTGATCCTCGGCGGCCAGGTGATCCACCTCGTTGGAGCAGCCCTCCTGGACATCAGCCATGGCTGCAGCATCGCCGTGACCCTCAACCTCTTCGTTGTTGTGGGTGTACCAGCTGCCGGCTGTCAGCAAGGCCAGAATGAAGGCGATACCGATGGCCGCGATCCCGATTTCGGAACCCTTCTTCGGCATCAACTTGCCGAAGAACAGGATCAGCAGGAACGACAGCGCCATCAGTGCCGGAATAATCCATGCGTGGGTGAGGAACCACATGAGCGGGAATCAGCCCTTCAGCTCGTCGAGTTGGTCGATGTCGACCGATCGGCGATTGCGGTAGATGAGCAGGACAATTGCGAGGCCAACGCCGACTTCGGCGGCAGCCACTGCGATCACGAACAACGCGAACACCTGGCCGCCAAGGCCGTGGTAGGTACTGAAGGCAACGAGGTTGATGTTGACTGCGTTGAGCATCAGCTCAACCGACATCAACACCAAAACGCCGTTCTTGCGGACGATCACGCCATACACGCCGATCGAGAACAGAATGGCGGCGAGGAGGAGGAACTGGTTGAGAAGCATCAATCCCTCCTGGCGATCACGATGGCACCTATCAGCGCGGCGAGCAGCAGAACCGAGATGACCTCGAACGGAATCAGGTACTGCGAGAAGATTGCATCCGACAGCGCCTGGGTCCGATTGTTGCCGGCAACCGCCTGCGAACCGTCGTAGGCGCTGAAGTCGAGTTTGTCGGACCCGAAGGTCTTGATGACCGCGTACGACACGAGTCCCAGTACCAGTAGGCCCACGACAATCCCGATAGGCCGCTGTTTGTTGTCCAGGTTGTCGGAGCGGCCCAGGGGGGCCCTGGTGAGCATGACACCGAATAGGAACAACACGATGATCGCCCCGAGATAGATGAGGAACTGGGTCATCGCCAGGAATTCGGCCTGAAGGAGCAGGAAGTTCAGGCCGACCCCCCCGAGCACGACCATCAGCCAGAGGGCGGCGTGAACCACGTTGTCCGTGGTGACGACACGGATCGCGGCGATCACCATGAAGATCGCGATGATCGAGAAAGCGATGTTCGCGGGGACCTCGAAGGTCTCCGTGGCGAACAGTGAGATCAGTTGGGCAGTCACCGGGGGACCTTCTCGACCTTGGCCTCGGACCCGGACTCATAGGGCTGGAAGTCCGGGACGGTCTGGAACCATTCGCCCAAACGGGACTTGTCATGGAGCAGGTCAGCAATCCTTGCCTCCGAGTACTCGTACTCGGGAGTCCAGAAGAGCGCCTCGAACGGGCAGACCTCAACACAGATTCCGCAATACATGCAGAGCGAGTAGTCGATGTCGAAACGATCGAGTTTGTTGACCGAACGAGGTTTGCCGCCTGCGCGACGAGGGGGAGCGAGCGTCTTGTGGCCTTCGATGTAGATGCACCAGTCAGGGCACTCGCGGGCGCAGAGCATGCACGACGTGCAGTTGTCTTCCTTCAGGCTGATGACTCCCCTGGCACGAGGTGTGGGAAGGTCCGCCTCATGTGGATACTGAACCGTCATGGCACCGATGCTGGGAGCGGGGATCAGGGTCTTGATCCCGCGCTTGGGAAACATCGTCTGCATTGCGGTCTTGAAGGTGAGGGCAAGGCCCTTGAGCGTTCCCGGCACGCGTGACCCTGATTTGCCGGCCATCAGAACGCCACCTTCAGGATTCCTGTCACAACTATGTTCAGGAGGGCCACCGGTATGAGGAACTTCCAGGCGAGTTGCTGCAGTTGGTCCTCGCGGAATCGGGGGAGGCTGAAACGTACCCAGAAGACCACGCCGACCAGCAGTACGGCCTTCGCCGAAATCACTATCGGACCCAGCCAGTGCATCGTGGATGCACTCGCCCAATCGGCGGGCAGGGCCCATCCCCCGAGAAACAGGGTGGACGCCACGGCGGCGAATCCGACTGCGGTGGCGAACTCGGCAATGAAGAACACGAGAAAGCGTATGCCCGTGTATTCCACCTGATAGCCGCCCACCAACTCGGACTCGGCAATGGGCATGTCGAACGGGGATTGGGTGAGTTCCGCCTGCACGGCAATGAGGAAGATCAGGAAACCGACGAACTGGGTCAATATGAACGGATTCCCGATCCCGGACCAACCGAAGATAGCGCCGTCCGACTGGGCATGGACGATGTCCTGAAGGTTGAGGCTGCCAACCTGGATCACCACTCCGACCACAGCCAGCACGAGAGGAAGTTCGTAGGCGATCAGCTGGCCGGCAGCACGCAGGCCACCCATCAGGGAGTATTTGTTTGCCGATGCCCAGCCGGCCGACAAGATGCCGATGGTGGCGATCGAACTCATGGCGAGCACGTAGTAGATCCCGGTTCCAAGATCCGAGATGACGGCGTTCGGTCCGGCGGGGATCACCACGAACATCAGGAACGTGGAACTCATCACGATCGCAGGGGCTAGCCCGAACACGATGCGGTCCGAGTTCTCGGTGAAGATGTCTTCCTTCTGCAGCCACTTACCGACCTCGGCCAGCAGCTGCATCGATCCGTAGGGACCGGCTTCCATCGGACCAAGTCGGCTCTGCATGAAAGAAACGAACTTGAACAGGTACATGTAAACGACTGCGCCTGTCAGCAGCAGCACGGCCACAAGACCGAGCCCGACCTTGACGAGTGTCTCCTGCCAGTAGGCCCAGTCAGCAGCGAGCACGGTAGTCATCGGTCGATGTCCCCGAGGATGAAATACAGCGAACCCAGGATCGTGATGATGTCAGGCACATAGACACCGCGCAGCAGCCAAGGCGTGATCGACATGTTGCTGAAACTGGCTGACCGGATCTTCACCCGAAAAGGTGTCAGTTCGCCCTCGGAAACGATGTAGTAACCCATCTCGCCCAGCGGATTCTCGGTGGCCACGTAGGCTTCCCCTGCCGGAACCTTGATGATGCGGGGCACCTTGGCCATGACCGGGCCGGCAGGCAGACCGTCACAGAGTTGATCAACCATCTTGGCTGCTTCGCGAACTTCCTGGATTCGTACCCAGAACCGTGCGAACGAATCCCCGTCGGTGTGTTTCCAAACCTTCCAGTCGAGTTCGGGGTAGGCGAGCCCGATGCAGTTGTCGCGGCGAATGTCCCAATCAATGCCAGAGGCACGGGCGTTTGCACCCGAAAGGCCGTACTGCATGGCAACATCGGCCGGCACAATTCCGATTCCTCGAGTACGGGCCTGGAAGATTTCGGAGCCCAACAGGAGATCTTCGATCTGATCGCAGAACTCGCGAACCTTGTCCATCGAACCCTTGGTGGACTCGAGCCAGCCCTTGGGCAGATCATCCTTCAAGCCTCCGATCCGGTCGAAGTTGGGATGGAAGCGACCGCCGGTTGCTGCCTCGATCTGGTCGAGCACGAACTCACGGTCGCGGAAAGCAAAGAACACCGGAGTGACTGCACCCAACTGCACACCCATGTCACCAAGGAACAGGATGAGGTTGGAGATCCGGCTCAACTCGAAGAGGATCGTCCGGATCCACATGGCCCGTTCCGGGGCCTCGACCTCCATCAACTGCTCCGCAGCGAGGATGAACGGAACCTCGTTGGCGAAACTCCCCAGCCAGTCGATGCGGTTGACCAGCGTTGTGATCTGCGGATAGGTCCGGACCTCGGTGAGCTTCTCGTATCCCCGATGCATGTAGCCGGCCACGGGCTCGGCGTGGACCACCTGCTCACCGTCGAGCTGGGCAATGATCCGCAGGGTGCCGTGTGTTGCAGGGTGCTGAGGACCCAGATTGAGGGTCATGCCCTCGGTCTCGAGCTCAACGTTCACACGGGCGTCGGCAGCTTGGGCCGCGATGTACTGAAGCTTCTGGCGATCCGTGACTGAGGTCATTGATCGCCTTCCTCAGCCCCGTCGCTGATTGTCGGAAGGGGTTCGACGTCGACAATTCCCGGCCACGGTTTCACCATGCGGGCAAGCAGCGGGAAGTCCTTGCGCATGGGGTTGCCCTCGAAGTCGGTCGGCAGGTAGATGTTCCGCAGCCCCGGATGGCCGGTGAACTGAATGCCGAACATCTCCCACGCCTCACGCTCGTGCCAGTCGGCACCCGCGTAGACGTTCGTCCACGTGTCTATGGCGAGGGTTTCGTCCGGAATGTCGGCCTTGATCGTGAGACCCCAGAAGTCACCGGGATCACCCACATGCGACACGCGTGCGAAGGCCTGGAAGCGAGTTTCGCCGCCGGTGACGCCGCGGTTGAATCCAGTGTCGGAGGCCTCATCGGAAGAAGTTGCTTCATCGGAAGGCGCAGCGTCCGCAAGGACGATGTCCACCTCGGAATCCATGGAGCGCCCGTACGGCGAGGGCATCCAGTCGATGACCGAGAGGAATCCGAAGTAGCGCAGGCCCAGCCGGTTCCGCACGACGTCGGCCACCGCGCCCCAGGCATCAGTGCTCACACGAACCCAGATGTCGCGACCCGTGGCGATGTGGGAGTCGACCAACATCTCACCCAGAGACTCGCTGATAGTTGCCAGACGGGCCTCACGGGTTTCGTCGGTGGCGACCTCTTCTGCAGGGGCGGCTTCTGTCACGGAAGCATCGTTGGTCATGTCACTGCACCACGATCGGTTCGCCGACCCAACGCTTCGCCGGGTCCTCGTTCTTGATGCGATCCTGGAGAATGACGATTCCCTCGAGCAGGGCTTCCGGCCTGGGCGGGCAGCCGGGTACGTATATGTCCACGGGAATGATCTGGTCTACACCCTTGGTGACCGAGTAGCTGTCCCAGTAGGGGCCACCGCAGTTCGCGCACGAACCCATCGAAATCACGTACTTGGGGTCCGGCATCTGTTCCCAAAGCCGTCGAATGACAGGTGCCATCTTGTCGGTCACAGTTCCCGAAATGACCACAAGGTCGGCCTGTCGGGGACTCGCGGGCAACGGAATGACGCCAAGGCGCATCACGTCGTAACGGGGGGCACCAAAAGCAGCACCCATCTCGATCGCACAGCAGGCCAGTCCCCACTGGTACACCCACAGCGAATAGCTGCGGGAGATATTGAGAAGTTTGATGAGCGACTTCGGCATCTTGCCGCTCTCGACCAGCCCTAAGCCCACTTGAGGACTCCCTTGCGCCAGGCGTAGACGAGGCCGAGGAGCAGCACGCCGATGAACACGAACATCTCCACCAAACCAAAGACTCCGTACGCTTCCACACGGGTTGCCCAGGGAAAGATGAACACTGCTTCCACGTCGAACATCACGAAGAGCAGGGCAAAGATGTAATACCGGATCTGACTCTGGCTCCAGAGCGACCCGACGGGATCCACACCGGACTCATATGACAGGTACTTCTGCGCCTGGTGGCGATTCGGTCGGACCAGATAACTGAGGAACAGCAGGAGGCCCACGAGAATGAACCCGAGGGATCCAAAGATCGCGGCGGTCAGATAAGACCGTAGAAAGTCGCTCAGGGGGGAACTCGCCATCGGCTGGGAGATTACTCAGCATTGAGGCAGCGGCCAACTTTGTCGGCACCTGATCCTGATCCCGGCGATTCCCCGGGATGACTCCCGGCGCCTGACCGCTGCGGTCAGCCGGCAGTTATTCGGACTGTGTGGTGACCTGTGGCAGCGTTAGGTCCCGGACGGACCTGGTCATCGGTCTGGGTGTATCCGCCGGTATCGGTGGCACGGGCCTTGATCTCATGCCGGCCCGCTTCTGGCACGAACCGGTATCCCCACTGTCGCCAGGTGGTGTTTTCGTGGTGTTCACCGAGATCGGCGTCCTCCCACGGTCCGCCGTCAATGCTCACCTGCACCTTGTCGATTCCCCTGTTCATTGCCCAAGCCACTCCCCCCACACTGAGTGTCTCCCCGGCAGCAACAGTGTCACGCGATTTGGGTACGTCGATCCGGCTCATGGTCACCACTGGCGCCTCCGCGTCCCAACCGCGGGGAATCCAGTAGCCCTCGAAATCAGCAAAAGTGGATACTTCGATATCGGACAACCATTTTGTGGCAGACACATAACCGTAGACACCGGGAACGATCAGTCGAGCCGGATAACCGTGGTCGAGCGGCAACGGGACACCGTTCATCCCGACCGCGACAAGGGCGTCCCGGCCATCAAGGACGTCGGTGGGAAATCCAGCCGTGAACCCGTCGACCGAACGACCGATGATCTGATCCGCCGACGGAGCGATTCCAGCTTCGTCAAGAAGGTCATCCAACCTCGTTCCCAACCACCGAGCCGTACCGATGAGGTCTCCTCCGACCTCGTTCGACACACACGCGATGGTGATGTCCGCCTCCACCATCGGGCGGTCGAGCAGTTCTTCGTAGTTGAGAACGATCTCATTGTCCACCAATCCGTGCACACGCATGCTCCAGTCCTCAATGGACACGCGTGGGCTGACCAGAGCGGTGTCGATCCGGAAGAAGTCCTCATTTGGGGTGACAAAGGGCGACACGCCATCGACGCCGACCGAAACACTGCCCGAGACATCGCCCCGTGGCCGCAAGGCCCGTGGAAGGTTGACGCCAAGGCGTTCCGAAGCAACCGCGGCCTGGCTTCTGATCCAACCCGACAGACCAGCGGAAACCGCTGCTGCACCGGCCCCAATCCCGGAATACACGAGGAATCGACGCCGGGAAGCCCCGGTCATCGGCTCCGGACCGCCACGTTCCGGCGCCGACGCGACCTGTTGGCTTGGTGGTTGTTGGGGTGCCAACGGAGCCGCCTTGTCAGCAAGGATCCACATCACGCCAATCGCCACAGCACCGCCGAGGATGGTCGCAACCATGGAACTCGGACCTGACCCGCCACGCCCGAGGGGAGCGAGGGATCCCACCAACAACACAACGCCGATCAACACACTTGCGGCAACCCTCTTCCCGCGGACCATCCAGATTCCGGCAAGTACGGCCACCAACATCAAGGCAATCGAGACGCCGCCAAGCAGTACGACCTTGTCAGAGGTGCCGAAGGTGGCTATCGCCCAATCGCGCATCGGCTTGGGAACAAGGTCCACAACCCGATTCCCGACCTGCACGAGTGGTGATTCCCACTCGAATACCGAGGTGACGAGCTCCGCAAAGGCCAGCCCGCAGGCCAAGGCAACTGCTCCGGTGACCGCGCCCGCCCAGACGGGGACTTGCTGGGGTCCTTCATCTGGCGAGTCCTCGCCTCGCGCAGAATCCGCAGACTCGGTGATGTTGCTCACCGCCACATTCTGGCCGCCGGACACCGACGGCGGGCCGCGGGACTCCCAAAGGCTTCTGATGATGTCCCCCGACTTGCAAAAAGAGTGCACACTGGCCCAGCATTTTGTAGATGAACAGTTCCCTCTCGATGGCGGTGCGCCGCCCATGGCAGGCGTCGCTGCCGCGTGCCGTCAGGACAGCCCTGCTTGTGGCCCCCCTGCTGGTCTTGGGGGCCGCCGCGGTCTCGTGTGGAGGCGACGACGAGGCTTCCGACGCCGTGGACACCTATTCCGGTTATGTCGTGGACCCCCCACTCGACGTGGCCGACGTAACACTCCCCCGGGCTGACGGTTCCGGCGATGTTTCCATGGCGGCTCCCGAAGGAGGTCTTCGCCTTGTCTATTTCGGATACCTCTCCTGCCCGGACGTCTGCCCGACGACTCTGTCCGATGTGAAGCGGGCCATGGCTGAGCTGCCACCGCAGAATCGGAACAGGGTTGAGGTGGCGTTGGTCACAGTGGATCCTGCCCGAGACGATTCAGGCCGCTTGAACGATTACTTGGGCAACTTCGTGGAAGACGGCGACGCGATGCGAACAGACGACCCGGAGGAACTCCAGAACGCAGCTTCCGCCTTCGGGGCAAACTACCAAGTCACGACAAATGATGACGGTGAGGTCGAGGTTGCCCACACGGCCGAGCTGTATGCGGTTGACGACTCCGGAACCGTGGTCATGGCGTGGCCCTTCGGCACGAGTCATGAATCGCTGGCCAGGGATCTCGATTCACTGCTTATGACTGAAGGGACACCGACTTGACCAGCGGCGACGTGACAAGCAGGCAGAAGATGGGAACCCTCCCAGTGCGCGCTCCGGGGCGCCTGGCGAAAGTCTCTCTGATCCTGGCGGCCCTGTTGCTTCTGGGCACGGCGGGCTGCTCCACTTCGACCCCCGAACTGAAAGTTGTCCCACCCGACGATGAGGAGTCCTACGACTACGACTTCAGAATCCCGTTCGGAACCGGCGTGAGCCTCGACAAGGGCGAAGAGATCGAAATCGTGCCTCAGGTGCTCGACGTGAAGATTGGCGAACGCATCCGCGTGGTCAACGATGACGTCCGTGGCGCCGCAGTGGGGATCTTCTGGGTACCGGCGGGCCGGACCGTGGCGATGGAGTTCACCACCACGGGGACGCTCACCGGCGAATGTGATGTTCACCCCAGCGGCGAATTCACCATCAACGTGACCTGACCGTCCAAGGCTGCCGCCTGAACAGCAGAGGACCCCGACCGGTTCAAACCAGTCGAGGTCCTCGGAGGCTTCGCGATGGCTCACCCAATCGGTTACTGAACCACCACAGCGGTGACCATGCCGAACATGCCCTCTTCTCGTTCAGCGTGATTCAGGATGTGGCAGTGCCAAACCCACGCACCTGGCTTGTCCGTCTGGAACAACACCGAATATCGCTCACCGGGAGCCACGTTGATCGTGTCCGCAAAGTAGGGCTGATCCAGCGGGATGCCGTCACGGGCGTATACCAACTGTGGGAACTGGTGCAGATGCATGGGGTGAATCTGCAGACCTTCGTTGTAGTAGTGAAAGGTTGCCCAGTCTCCCTGCTCGAAGACATACCCCTCGGTGGCCGGAAAGCTCTTGCCATTGAGGGACAAGCCAATCGTTCCTGAGTCATTGAGAGTCATGACACCCTCCATGGCCGGCTCCAGGTCGGCCGGAATCTCGACGCCGCTGATCGTGCGGCCACGCGGGATGAGTGCGTCGTCACCGATGATGAGGGCACCCCAGAGGCCATTCGGAATGGCCAGGTATCCGTGGGCGTGCGGGTGATACATGGCCACTGCGGTTTCAACCGCCGTGAAGTCGTAGTCGAACGAGTCACCCGACTCCACAAGATCCTGGGTCAATGGTGCAACACCATCGAATTCATTCGGCTTGTCGATTCCATGCAGGTGCATGTCCGTGCCCATCGGCAGCTTGTTGATGAAACGGATACGGACCTTGTCCCCGATCTCCGCACGGATGGTCGGACCGGGCACCTGACCGTTGTACATCCAGGCCTCGACGAATTTGCCCGGCTCAACTTCCCACTCGCCGATCTCGGCGGTGATGTCGTAACGCAGGAATCCATCGGGATCCTTGACCGGTTCCATGGACTGGCCACCAATTCCTTCGGTTGCCGGTTCTCCGGTTTCAAGGGCATCAACAAACGGAGCGAACGAGTCGATCATGTCCTTGTCCAGCTGGGCCCAGTCCGGGTTGGCCCCGGCGTGCGGATCATCGGCGGAGATTTCTGCATTGGCATCCACCACCAGATCAGCTTCCATGCCGGCGTCGCGGTGACCGGCAATGTCGCAATAGACCACGTAGTCGCCCTGATCAAGGTCGGACAGCCCAAGCAGTGCAGACTCCCCTGCAGCAAGGTCTTCCGTTCGAGGACCGCTCTCCACCACAAGGTTGTGAACCTGAGATCCGATGTTCTGAACGTCCAGTTCGGCCCCGATGGGAACCGTGAGGTTGCCGTCGATGGCGAACTCGCTGAGTTCAACCGGCACCGTCGCTTCGGCCAGGGCGTCTCCGCCATCATCCTTGTCGTTGTCCACCACGAAGCCGATCGCGAGTATCGTGATCGCCGCGGCCACCCCCGCGCCGAGAATTGTCAGCATGGTGGAATAGGGACTCGGTGAGCTCTTCTTGTCGGGTACCCCTTCGCTATTTTCGGGTCCGCTTCCAGATTCTTCTTCTGACACCGTTGCCTCCGCACGTCTGCTGATTTGGGTTTCTGAGTTGGAGTACTGAATTCGAACTCTGATGCTGCTCGTGGCTGAGTGAGTTCTCAGAATTCCTTCCGCCGGATCCTAGGACTCTGCGGCAGGTTGGGGAAACCCGCAAGCCAAGGTTTCCGGTTCAAGGGCGGCCGACACGAACCTTGGCAACTCTTCCCGAGAGGCCTACCTGCCGCGCTCCCTGGCCCTGTGTTTCGACCCTTACTGGGGGACCTCGACCTCCGGAACAAGTTCTGCGGTGGCATCACCCGCCACCCGTGTGGCCGGGCCGGGGACAATCCCCAATGCCAATACGGCCACCAGCGCCAGGCCAAGGGCAAGGCCCGCCAACTTCGGTATCCGTACCGGAGGTCCGGACAATTCAGCTGGTTCTTCGGAATCGGCGGAATCGGTCGAGGCCTCGAAGTACATCGAAACCACGATCCGCAGATAGAGAAAGGCGGAGATCACCGCTGAGAGCATGGCGATCAGGGCGAGGACGGTCATTCCGGATTCCACAATGGCACCGATCACATACAACTTGGCCATGAATCCGCCAGTCAGCGGAACACCTGCCTGAGCCAGCAGGAATACGGTGAATGTCAATGCCAGCCCGGGTCTACTGCGCCCCAGTCCTCGATAGTCACCGAGGTTCTGTCGCCCATCGCCGGTACGACCGATCAGCGTTGCAACACCGAAACTGCCGGCCACCATGAATGTGTAAACCAGCAGATAGAACAAAGCTGCTGCCGTTCCCTGGTCTGAAGATGCAAGCACGCCCAACAGGATGAAGCCCGCGTGGCTTATCGAGGAAAAGGCCAACATGCGTTTCACATTGGTCTGAACTATCGCCATGAGGGCACCCACGACGAGGCTGAGCACGGCCAAGGCGTAGACCATCGGCCGCCACTCATTGACGTATGTCGGCCCGAATGTGACCACGAACACCCGGATCATTCCGGCGAAGGCAGCAACTTTCACTCCTCCGGCCATGTAGGTCACAACGGGTGTGGGGGCACCCTGATACACATCGGGGGTCCAGAGGTGGAACGGAACGGCAGCGATCTTGAATCCGAATCCCACCAGAAGGAGCGCGAGGCCGGCCAGAAGGAGACCGTTCTGGGTGATCACGTTGTCGGCAAGAAAGATATTGATGCTGACCAGATTCGTCGTTCCCGTGCCGCCGTAAACGAAGGCGATTCCGTACAACAGGAACGCTGAGGAGAACGCACCCAACACGAAGTACTTGAGGCCTGCTTCCTGTGAGGTGACCCGCCGACTGTGCATCGCAGCAAGGATGTAGACAGCAATCGAAAGGATTTCAAGGCCCACGAACAGCACGAGGAGGTCATTGGCCGAAGCCATCGTGACGCCTCCGGCAGCCGAAAGCAGCAGAAGGACATACCACTCCGGACCCTCCAGCTTCTCCCTGCGCAGATACCCGTCGAGAAACAGTGCGGCGAAGATCACCGAGATGCAGATCACCCCGGTGACGAACAGCGAAAAGCCGTCGAGGCCAACCGAGCCTGCCATCTCCGACCGGGCACCGTCTTCTTGCACGTCATGCCAGAGCGGAATGGCCGCGGCGATCGCGCCACCGGCCACGATCACAGTCCATGCGGTGAAGAAACCCGAACTCAACTTGCCCCGAAACACCGAGACGATCACCAGCAACAAGATGCCGCCGAGCATCAAGATGAGAGCCGGGGCAATAGCGGACCAACTGACCGAGTGAGAGAAATTGCCGGCGGCGAGGTCGTCGGGCGTGTGCGCAAGAAGTCCGATCATCAGCGGTCCACCTCCTCGGCGTGCTCTTCGGAGTCGCCATGATCGGTGGCCACCGGATCCGTCTCGGGCTCAGCCGAGGTGAATCCGTCAACGCTGACCTCCACGTGGTGAATGATTGCCTCCACGGACGGTTCGATCCGGTCGAGCATCGGCTTGGGGAAGATTCCGAGCAACACGATCAGCGCCAACAGCGGCAGCATCACCAGAAACTCGGAAGGGGTCATGTCCCTCATCAAGGTGTTCTTCCCCGTGGTTGGTCCGTGGAACACCCGCTGGTAGGCCCACAGCAGGTACAGCGCAGCCAGTATCACTCCGGTGGTGGCCACCACACCCCACCATCGGGCGCCTGCGAATGCGCCGAGCAGGGCAAGGAACTCGCCGGGGAATCCGCTGAGTCCCGGAAGGCCGACCGAAGCGAGCATCACCAGAGTGAACACTCCGGCCATGATCGGGGCCACCTTCTGCAATCCCGAAAGCTCCGATATCTCCCGGGTGTGGCGGCGTTCGTAGATCATTCCGACGAGCAGGAAGAGTGAGCCCGTGATGATTCCGTGGTTGACCATGATGAGCACACCACCCTCGATTCCCTGAACGGTCAACGAGAAGATTCCGAGAACCACAAACCCGAGGTGAGCCACTGAGGAATACGCCACCAGACGTTTGAGGTCCGTCTGCATCGTGGCAACGATGGCGCCATAGATGATCCCGATCACACCCAGGGTCATCAGCACCGGTGCGGCCCACACAGAAGGCTCGGGAAGCATCTGGACGCCGAGACGAATGAATCCGTAGGTACCCAGCTTCAACATCACGGCGGCAAGGATCACAGAACCGGCGGTGGGTGCATTCGTGTGCGCATCCGGCAGCCACGTGTGCAACGGGAACAGTGGCACCTTGACCGCGAAGGCGATCGCGAATCCCACGAACACCAGTCGCTGCGCATTTGTCGACACAGCCAGGTTGTTGGTGATGTCGACAATGTCGAACGTGAGCGGCCCGCCCACCGCTTTCTGTTGAAGCACCGCCAGAGAAACGAGCGCAACAAGCATGAACGCTGAACCGAACATCGTGTAGAGGAAGAACTTGGTTGCCGCGTAGATCCGCTGGCCGTGTCCCCAGAACCCGATCAGAAAATACATCGGCACGAGCACGATCTCGAAGAATACGAAGAAGACAACGAGGTCGAGGGCGGTGAACACCCCCATGGATCCGGCCATCAGCACCATGAGCCAGGCGTAATACGGTTTGGGATCGTGTTCGGCCTTTGTCGCCAGAATCGCGATCGGGAAGATGATGCCGGTCAGCACGACCAGGAACAGTGAGATCCCGTCAATTCCGAAGTGCCAGGAGATGCCGAGGTCGGAGATCCAGTCGCGCCTGACCACGAACTGATAACCGGCGTCGTGACGGTCGAACTGCACCATCGCGAACACGGCCACGGCAGCCGTGGCAGTGGAGATCATCAGAGCTACCCCGCGGAACAACTCCACGCGGCGCCTGGGGATGAGGGCGATCACACCGGCGCCCACGAACGGGATGAGAATCAGTGCAGGAATGATTGCCGCATATCCGGAAGTGTCCGCGGCGGAGGCCACGGAGGCGAGGATCGAAGACGTACCCATCAGAAACTCATCCTCATCACGACGTATCCGAGCAGGAGCACCGCACCAGCCGACAACGTGAGCGCATACGTACGCACCAGCCCGCTCTGCAGGGGTTTCAGGCCGTTACCGGCATCTGTGGTGACCTTGGCAACCCCGTTAACTGCGCCGTCGACCATGGTCGCGTCAAAGTCTGCGATTCCCTGGAACACAGCGGTACCGGGACCTGCAACAACCTCGGCGTAAGTGTCGTTGATGTACAAGGCGTGAACGAGTGCGGGCTTCTCAATCCGTTCCGCCGGAATTTTCTGCTTCTGGTAGACGAAGTAGGCGGCAATGACCCCGAGCACGGCTGCCACGATCGCCACTCCGGCGAGGATGAACAGCGTGGTTGCCACCGGGGCCTCGTGACTGTGAGTGAGAACGGGTTCGAGCCAGATCTCCAACGACTTGAAACGATCTGCGAAGGGCAAGTTGAGAATGCCGGCAACCGTTGCCAATGTCGCCAACACGACCAGGGGCACGGTCATCGTCCAGGGCGATTCCTTCGGCGTGTGGGACGGCTCGAGGTGATGGGCCTCGGCATCCGCTGATGGGTCGGAGTCATCGAAGCTGGATGCGACGCCGATCTCTTCCAGCTTCTCGGGGTCACGCCAGTTCTCCTTCGGACCGAAGAACGTCATGATCACCAGTCGCGTCATGTAGAAGGCCGTGAGAAGCGCCACCAAGATGCCGATCCCCCACTTGAGGACGCCGAGATTTTCGGAGCTGTAGGCAGCAGCCAGGACTTCGTCCTTGGACCAGAATCCAGAGAATGGCGGTATGCCGGCGATGGCCAGCCAGCCGAGAATGAACGTGATTGACGTGATCGGCAGGTACTTCCGCAATCGGCCGTAAAGACGCATGTCCTGTTCATGGCTCATGGACCTGATGATCGAGCCCGATCCAAGGAACAACAGGGCTTTGAAGAAGGCGTGCGTGATCATGTGGTACATCCCGGCCACGATTGCACCGCTGCCAAGCGCTAGGAACATGTATCCGAGCTGGGAGATCGTGGAATAGGCAAGAACCTTCTTGATGTCGTTCTGGGCGACGGCGGCCAGGGCCGCCACCAGCGCGGTGGCAAGGCCGACCCATGCGATCACTTCCCCGGCGATGGGAGCCTGGAACAACAAGGGTTCAAGGCGGGTGAGGAGGAAGATTCCGGAGGTGACCATCGTGGCAGCGTGGATCAGCGCCGAAACCGGCGTCGGGCCTGCCATGGCATCCGGCAACCAGACGAACAATGGCAGCTGTGCCGACTTGCCGGTGGCTCCCAGGAAGAAGAGAAGGACGATCGCCGTGGCCGTCAGTTCGGTGATGCCACCCAGACGTTCGGGGATGTCGACGTAGTTGATCGTTCCGATGGTCATCCAGAGGAGGAAGGTGCCCACCATGAAACCGAAATCGCCGATTCGGTTGGTCACGAAGGCTTTCTTGCCTGCCGTGGCGTTTGCCTCCTCGTTGAACCAGAAGCTGATCAGCAAGTACGAACATGCGCCCACACCTTCCCAACCGAGGAAGGTCAACAGGAGGTTGTCGGCAAGCACCAGGACCAGCATCGACGCCACGAACAGACTGAGGTAGGTGAAGAACTTCGAATACTTCGGATCGCCCTTCATGTATCCCACCGAATACATGTGTATGAGGGCGCCGATGCCAGTGATGAACAACGCCATCGTGATGCTCACCGGATCGGCGAGGAAGCCGATGTCCACAGAGAAGTCACCGGCCGGAATCCAGGTGAAGAGCACCTGATGAACCACGCGGTCGTCCGCCGGCCTGCTCATCAGCTCCAAGTAGACAGCGGCCGACACGGCAAACGATCCGCCCACCAGCAAGGTTGCGAACCAGCCGGCTCCGGGATCGCTCAGCTTCCTTCCGAACGGTATGAGAATCAGGAAGGCCAGGAGTGGCAGAGCAGGTATCAGCCAGACGAGTTCCATGCTCAACCCCTCATCAGGGAAAGGTCATCAGCAGTGGCCCCCTGCCGCCGCCGGGTGATCGCCACCACGAGTGCCAGACCGACCGCAACCTCGGCCGCAGCCACCACGAGCACGAAGAACACAAACACCTGACCGCCAACGTCGTCGAGCATGTTGCCGAACGAGACGAAGGTCAGATTGACGGCGTTGAGCATCAGCTCCACACACATGAACATCACGAGCGGGTTCCTTCGTATCACCAGGCCGGTGGCGCCGATCGCGAAGATCAGGGCAGCCAGCACCAGATACCAGGTCTGCGTCAGTTCCACAATCATTCACTCCCTGCGGCATCGGCGGCGATCTCGGCATCGGCAGGCTCAGGACCGTCGGTGTCGACTGAATCGGCAACCGAGGTTTCCTCGCGTCGAATCGCTAGTTCGGAAGCCATGGTTCCGTCCGGGAACTCTTCGGTGTCCAATGGGACCTCGGGGCTCTGACGGGACAGCATCACGGCCCCGACCACTGCGATGGTGAGCAATACCGCAGTAATTTCGAAGGCATAGATGTAGTCGGTGAACAGTGCCGCGCCGATGCGATTCACATCGGGAGTCGCCGGGTCCAGCGGGGCCAGGGCGCTCGGGGCGCCGGTAACCACATCCGGAGAGCTCAGCAGTGCGATGAGGCTCATTCCCAGCAGGGAAATTCCCACAATGACTGCCGCTATTCGGATGCCGGGAATCGGCTCGAACCGAACATCATCATCCTGATCCACCCCAAGGAGCATGATCACGAACAGGAACAGAACGACAATTGCTCCCGCGTAGACGATCACCTGGATGGCAGCCAGGAAATAGGCACCCTGCGCCACGAACAGGACTGCAACTCCAAAGAGGGTCGCCACCAGGCTCAGTGCGTTGTGAACCGGATTGCGGAACAGGACCACACCAAGTGCACCGGCAACACAGATTGCGCCCGAGACCACAAACACAAACATCTCGACCCTCATTCAGTGGCCTCCGTGTTCGTCTTCGGCGGCGTCGGCCGCAGCGGCCTCGGCTCCGGCCTGTTCACTCGTTTGTCCACCTTCGGGAGCTCGTACGCCGTATCCGAGCTCGCCCGCCCAAGCCACCAGACCCTCGAACTCCGCGAATCCACCGGAAGAAGTAGCCCGCATCCAACCGGAAGTGTCCTGGGCCGGATCAAATCCACCGTCCCAGTTTTCCCACGGCATCTGCCGCGGTCGGCCGTCATCACCAACCAGCAGCTCTGCCTTGGTGTAAATGGCATCGCTTCGATTCGTGAAGGCGAACTCGAACAGTTTTGATTCGGTTATCGCCTGAGTCGGGCAGGCCTCGACGCACAGGTCGCAGTGGATGCACCTCAGGTAGTTGATCTCATAGGTGAATCCGAATCTCTCACCGGGCGAAGTGGGGTTCTCCGGATCATTGTCGGAGCCGCGTACGTATATGCAGTCGGCAGGGCAGACACCGGCACACAACTCACAGCCGATGCACTTCTCCATGCCATCTTCGTAACGATTCAACACATGGCGACCATGGAACCTCGCCGGCTTCGGTCGAACTTCCTCGGGATATTCCGTCGTGACACGTCTACCGGTGTCGGTGTTCACTCCTGCCCACTTGCGCAACGTGACCTTGAAACCATCCAGGTAACCCATCAGCGGACTCCCCCCGGGTCTTTCGGAGACATGTGCGAGTCTTCCGCTTCTTCGGATTCTTCGGTTCGGCGGAAGTTCCCGGTTCTTATCGACAGCCGCAGCAGCGATGCGCCGAGAACTCCGATCACCACAACGCTCGTGACCACCACAATCGGGTTCCATCCCTGATCCTGGCTGACCTGCACCGTGGCCACGAGCAGGAACCAGCCGAGAGACAACGGGATCAACAACTTCCAGCCGAGATCCATGAGCTGGTCATAACGGAATCGGGGCAGGGTGGCGCGGAACCACACGAAGACGAACAACAGGATGAAGAGCTTTCCGAAGAAGTAGATCGACGGAAGCAGATAATCCGAAACCCAGCCTGTGATACCGAACAAGGGCCCGTTCGGGCCGCCCAGGAACAACGTCACGATCACGGCAGACATCGTGACAACGTTCATGAACTCGGCGAGAAAGAACATCGCGAAACGAAGAGCGGTGTACTCAGTGTGGAAGCCACCAACGAGCTCCTGTTCGGCTTCAACCAGATCGAAGGGGGGACGGTTCAGTTCGGCGGTGGCAGCGATCAGGAAAACCACGAATGGCACGAGTCCGGTCATCCAGAGATTCCAACGACCGCCGGCTTGCTCGTTCACGATCAGGTTGGTGGACAAAGCTCCGGCCAGCAGGAGCACGGTGGCGATCGACAATCCGAGTGCGGCCTCATAGGAGACCATCTGCGCCGAGGCTCGAACCGAACCAAGAAGCGGGTATTTGGACCCGGACGCCCAGCCGGCCAGCATGATTCCGTAGACGGCGATTGAGGACATGGCCAGCACCAGCAGGATTCCGATCTGAGGATCGGCAACCTGCATAAGGGTCTCGTGGCCGGCAATGGTGACAACACCCGTGTTGTCACCGGAGAAGTTGCCGGCGATGGGGATCACGCTGAACACGAGGAATGCCGGGACAAGTGCCAGGAAGGGAGCCAGTCGATAGACAAACGGATCCGATTTGGCGGGTGAGAGCTCCTCCTTGAAGAAGAGCTTGATGCCGTCGGCAAGCGTCTGGAGGATTCCGAACGGTCCGGCCCTGTTGGGACCGATCCGGTTCTGCATGTCGGCGACAAGCTTGCGTTCGAACCAAACCATGAGCATCACGCCGACCATGAGTCCCGCAAATGCAATGAGCACCTTGATCAGGACTATGAGGATCTCGGCAAAGCCGATATCGCCGGAGAGGAGCGGATCCATCAGCTCACCTCCACCCGTACATCGCAGACAGGATCGCCATGAACCAGCAACGTGCCGGCATCCACGTCACCCAGGGCGTGATGCATGACTGCAACACCCTTCGGGACCCGGGAGTCGATCGTGGCGGCAACGGTCACCGACCCGTGTTCCGAAGTGACCTTCACCTGCGTGGATCCGTCCACACCGAGTGGGGCCGCGTCGGCCGCTGACAGCTTCACCACGGACTCACCAGCGAGTCCCGCGGAACTTTCGGACTCTTCGAGCAACGTGCCTTTGTCATACATCGTGCGGTTCAGCACGAGTCGTAGTGAATAGGCGTTGGCCGGAGGCACTTCGACCTCGGCGGAGGTGAGCAGATCGCGGCCGGAGATGTCGAGCATCACACCATCACCGACGGGTGCGCCATCGCCAAGAACCACATGGGCATCGGAGAACCCCGCCATTTCCTCAGCCAGGTCGTCGGCTGAGGTCTCGACTCCCAGGTCGGCACCCAGCCTGTCGGCGAGATCCACGGCGATCATCCAGTCGTCGCGCGCTGTGCCGGGAGGTGTGACCAACTGATTGAGGGCGGTCACTCGACCCTCGAGGCTGGTGGTGGTGCCGGCGCTCTCCGAGAACATCGATGCGGCAAGAACCAGGTCCGCCTGCTCTGCCGAGGCGTTCACGAAGGGGTCGATCGAAATCACCGTCTTGGCTCCCGCCAAAGCTCTCCTGGCAAGCGAACGATCCGGGAAATCGCGAAGCGGATCCGAACCCAGCAGAATCAAGACATCAACGCGCCCATTGGCAGCATCCTCGAGGATCTCCGCAGCGCCTCCACCTCTTTCGGCGGGCATCGACTGCCAGCCGGTCGGGAGGGTTCCGGCAAGTGTCGCGCCTCCCGGGAGGAAGCCGGGAGCCAAACCGGCCTCGAGTGCTCCACGCACGTTCGCACGCCTCAACGCAGGCAGGAAGGTGGCTCCGGGCACTGACTCGCGAATCAAATCGGCGGTTTGCACCGTGATTGCCTCGTCCTCGGCCAGATTGGCCCGACCGATCACGACCTTCAGGTCACTGGCGTTGCGCAACAGCGCTGAAGCTTCGACGTGTTCCGAAGTGCCGTCGAGAAGCGCAGCCAACACGGAAGGGGTCTCACCGGGAACCGCCGTGACTGATTCGGCGGCGTAGGGCGACAGGCCAGTGAGCGTGGGACCGACCTCCACGATCTTCACGCCGTCGAAATCGGCGGCGTGGCGCAGGCGTAGATACAGGATCGGGAGTTCTTCCTTCGCATCGGGACCCAGATAGAGCACCGTGGCACCCGGCTCGCATACCTCGTCGATCGAGGCTCCCGGCAAACCGAGCACGAGTTCCGCCGGCAGACCATCTCCGAGCTGACAGTCGACGTTGTCAGTGCCGATCACGTCTTTGGCCAGTTTCGCCCACGAGTAGGCCGACTCGTTCGTGAGGCGGGCACCGCCAAGAACGGCCACCGACTGGGGTCCGCGCCCGGCAATCGCCGCCGAAATGACAGACGCCGCACTGTCAAGCGCCGTGTTCCAGCCGACCTCCGAAAGCTCACCCGATTCGCAGCGCTGCAGAGGTCGAGACAGACGATTCCCGGAATTTCCGGCTTGGAAGCCGAATCGGCCCTTGTCGCAGAGCCAGGACCAGTTCACGGGATCGGAGTCGACACCCTGGAGCCGCAGGACCTTGTTCCGACTTGACTCGACCACAACCCGGCATCCCACCGAGCATCGCGTGCACGTGGACTCTGTTTCCTCGAGATCCCAAGGTCGGGCCTTGAACCGATATGGCGAGGCCGTGAGCGCGCCGACCGGGCAGATCTGCACCGTGTTGCCCGAGAAGTACGAAGCGAACGGCTCGCCGGGGAATGTATTCACTTCCGTATGGGATCCGCGGTGGATGAAGTGGATGAGCGGGTCCCCCGCCACTTCGTCTGCGAACCGTGTACAGCGATCACAGAGGATGCAGCGCTCGCGATCGAGGAGAACGAGCTCGGAAATCGGGATCGGCTTCTCGTTGTGCCGCTTCTCCTCGACGAACCTGGACTCGCCCGGGCCATACGCGTAGGCCTGATCCTGCAGTGGGCACTCTCCGCCCTTGTCGCAAACCGGGCAATCGAGCGGATGGTTGGCGAGCAGGAACTCCAGAACCCCGTCCTGGGCCTTGGCCACGCCGTCACTCTCAGTGTCCACGCCCATGCCATCGGACACAGGAATCATGCAGCTCGGCTGGAGTGCCGGGCCGCGGCCGGTGTCGACCTCCACGAGACACATCCGACACATTCCCACCGGAGTCAATCGGGAGTGATAACAGAAGCGAGGAATGTAGGAGCCATTGCGCTCACACGCATCGATTAGCAACTCACCGTTCTGGGCCGTGACCAATTCACCATTCAAGGTGATCTCAACCGGCTCGGTGATTTCGATGTCTCGCATATTCTCAGACACTCGTCACCCCCGCAGAGGTCACGGGAATCGAATCCTTGCGGTTGATCTTGCCCTCGAACTCATGGCGGAACCGACTGATGGCCGAAGTAATCGGTGCCACCGAAGAGGGACCGAGCGGACAAATCGTGGTTTGCCGCGGCGGGAACGGAACGGCCTCCAGACCAGCTTCCGGGTGGGCCGCCAGCGGATACGGCCCCGGGCTGATGTTGTCCGCCACGTCCAGCAACAGATCGAGGTCACTCGGGCGTCCCTGCCCGTCGAGGATCCTGCGGAGGATCCTCTCTTCCCAGACGGTTCCTTCTCGACAAGGCGTACACTTGCCGCAGCTCTCGCGAGCGAAGAATCGAACCAGGCGCCAGCAGGCTCGAACGGCATCGGTGGTGTCGTCCATCACCACGACCGCACCGGATCCCAGCATCGAACCCTCCGCACCCACCACTCGACCTTCAAGGGGAAGATCTACCTGCTCCGGGAAGAACCAGGGGGCAGAAGCTCCACCCGGGATGAACATCTTCAGTTCACGCCCACCGCGGATGCCACCGCCGTAGCGCTCGGACTCGAACAGTTCGCGGAACGTCGTGGTTCCCTGCGGCACTTCGTAGACACCTGGCCGTTCGACATCACCCGAAAGGGCAATCAACCGGGTCCCGGGGGATGCCTCGGTTCCGATTGACCGATACTCGCGAACACCGTGGCTGAGGAGCCACGGCAGATTCGAAAGAGTCTCGATGTTGTTGACGATGGTGGGCATCATGTAGAGACCCTTGGCAGCGGGGAAGAACGGAGGCTTCAGCCTGGGCATCCCCCGGTTGCCTTCCAGGGACTCGATGAGTGCGGTCTCTTCTCCGACTATGTAGGCGCCCGCACCAAAGGTCAGGACTATGTCCACGCTGAAATCCGTGCCGAGAATATTCTTGCCGATGAAGTTGGCCTCGTAGGCCTCGTTGAGGGCGGCAGCGATTCGCTCCTGGGCGTGGGGCATCTCCCCGCGCACATACAGGAAAACCTGGGCTGCGCCGATGGCGTAGGCCGCAATCAGGCTGCCCTCGATCAGCTGGTGAGGATCGCGTTCCATGAGGAGACGGTCCTTGTAGGTCCCGGGCTCCGACTCATCGCCATTCGCCACGACGTAGCGAGGCCAGACATCCGGAGCACAGAAACCCCACTTGACCCCGGCAGGGAAGCCGGCACCGCCCCGGCCCAGAAGGGTGGCGTCCTTGACCAATTCCGACACCGCACCCGGAGTCATCGTGAGCGCCCGACGCAGCGCGGCGTAACCCTCGAAGGATCCGCTCTGGGTGTATCCGTGGAGCGTGTGGCCGTCGTCGACGTCGAAACGCGAAGAGACGACCTTCGGTACCTCTTGGGTCGATTCCTGTGTGTCCACTGCCGTATCGCTCACTTCGCCGGCCCCTCATCGGAATCGCCATTCGGGAACCAAGCGGGTTCGACCTGTTGCGAAGGAGACGTGATGTTGGCGACGCGGTCACCATGGAGATCCTGACGCACATTGCCGAGAGTGCCGTGTGAAGGGATGGTCCGGCTCAGTTCTCCGGATCGCAGGTCTTCCAGCAATTCGTCGAAATCGTCAGGTGAGACCCGATTGAAGTATCGGTAATTCACCTGGACGGCAGGAGCCTCGGTGCAGGCCGCGACACACTCGACGTCTTCGAGAGTGAACATGCCGTCGGCGGTGGTACTCCCCGACCGAATGCCCATGACCTCTTCGGCATGTTCGAGCAGTTCCTCGCCGCCGAGAAGCTGGCACGAAATGTTCGTGCACACGTTCACGCAGTACTTGCCAACAGGATGCATCTTGAACATCTCGTAGAAGCTTGCGGTGCCAAGTACTTCTGCCGACGTGGCTCCGATCAATTCCGCGACCTGCTCCATGGCCTCGGGGCTCAGGTAGCCGTCTTGTTCCTGAGCCAGATGACACAACATGATCGTGGCCGAACGGGGCTCCGGGAATCGAGCAATGATCTTGCGTGCCAATAGAAGATTGTCGGGTGTCAAGCGCGCCATCAGCGATCGACCTCGCCCATGATCGGATCCACCGACGAAACGATCGCGACCGTGTCTGCAAGCAGGGAGTTGCGCATCATGTGAGGCATGCTCTGGAGGTTGATGAAGCTCGGCGCCCGAACATGCATCCGGTGGGGTCTGGCTGAGCCGTCGGACACGATGTACACGCCAAGCTCTCCACGGGGACTCTCCACGGCGGCGTAGGTTTCACCCGCAGGAACCTTGAAACCTTCGGTGAAGATCTTGAAATGGTGGATCAGGGCCTCCATCGACTCATCGATGCGGGCTCGCGGAGGCGGAGTCACTTTCTTGTCCTGGATCTTGTAGTCACCACCGGGCATCCTGTCGACGATCTGGCGGATCATGCCAATCGACTCGCGAATCTCGTTGAGGCGGATCGCGTATCGGTCGAAGCAGTCGCCGTAGGATCCCACCAGAACGTCGAAATCGAGTTCGTCATAGTGCAGGTACGGCATGTCCTTGCGAAGGTCCCACGCATAACCCGTTGATCGCAGTATTGGGCCAGTGACCCCCAAGGTCAGGCACTCTTCGGCCGTGATGACACCCACGCCCTGAAGTCGCTCACGCCAGATCGGTTGGCCGGTCATGAGAATGTCGAACTCATCGAGGCGTTCCGGCAACGGATCGATCGCCCGTTGAAGTGAGCCCTTCCAGCCGTCGGGCAGATCGGCGGCAACTCCACCCGGGCGGATGTAGTTGTGGTTCATGCGCAGCCCGGTGACCAGCTCGAGGAAACGGAGCACTTCCTCGCGTTCGCGCCATCCGTAGAGCATCATCGACACCGCACCCAGGTCCATGCCGTTGGTGGCCATGAACAGCATGTGGGAGGAGATTCGGTTCGCCTCGCACATCAGCATGCGAATCCATCTGGCACGCTCGGGAACCTCGATTCCGAGCAGTTGTTCAACTGCGAGGGCAAAGGCGAGTTCGGTGAACAATGGACTCGCATAGTCCATCCGGGTGACGTTGGTCGGTCCCTGTAGATATGACAGTTCCTCGCCGGTCTTCTCCATGCCGGTGTGCAGGTAACCGATTATCGGCTTGGACCGGATGATTACCTCACCCTCGAGTTCGAGCACAATCCTCAGAACACCGTGTGTGGAAGGGTGCTGAGGACCCATGTTCATGATCATCCGCTCGCCCATGCCGTCAGCGGTCGGAGCTTGATATCCGGAACGCTCTTCCGCCTCGGACTGGGACAGGTGCAGAACGGAGTTATCCGCCACCAAGCGTGCGATGGCGCCGTCGAGCGAGTCGAGGTCCGTGATCTGGGGGATGTCCTCGGTTGTGGTCATGATGTATTTCTGCCTCAGCGCGCTGAGGGCGGGGCCTTGAACTGCACCGGGATGCGACCCAGGTCGTAGTCTTTGCGAAGGGGATGCCCTTCCCAGTCATCGGGCATCAGAATCCGAGATGGATCTGGATTTCCCGCGAAAAAGATGCCGAACATGTCGTACCCCTCACGTTCGGGGTTGATCATTCCGGGATGAAGGTCAGAGATGGTGTCGACTTGCGGATCCGACTCCGGAACCTGGACTCGCACGCGGATGCGCTCGCGGGCCGTGGGGTCGAGGAGGTTCACCACCACCTCGAAACGTTCGGCGTCGATACCAACCGGCAGGTTCCGCGGGGCGCCATAGCCTAGGTAATCAACACAAAGAAGATCCGAGCACATCCAGAAGCCCTCGGCCCGAAGGATCGCAACGACATCGGCGTAGGAGTCCCGGCCGGGGTGGACGCAGCGTTGCTCTGCACTGCCACTGACTGGCGCACCGTGGAGGAGTTCGCCCTGGAACTGCTCAACCACAAGCTCGTCGATCACCGCTTCTTCATCGATCACCATTTCTTGATCACGGTCGTGCGACATCAGTTGTCCCCAAGGGTGAAGTGGCCCGGAGCATCAACCGACACTGCGGACTCAGCAGCTGCAGGCCCCGCCGTTGCACTCACACCGAGCCCGTCTCCGCTGTCCAGGTGAATCTGCGCTCCAGCGGAGCCGGTAGATTCACTGGTCTCCCGGCGCCGGAGGATCTCACCCGTTTCAATCTGACCGTGCAGCGTGAGGATCGCCTGCATCAAGGTCTCGGGACCGGGAGGGCAACCCGGAGCGTACACATCAACCGGGACAACCTGGTCAACACCTTGCAGCAGGGCGTAGTTGTTGAACATTCCCCCCGAAGAAGCACAGACACCCATGGAAATCACCCACTTGGGTTCCACCATCTGGTCATAGATGTTCCTCAGGACAGGAGCCATCTTCTGCGAGACCCGGCCGGCCACGATCATCAGATCGGCTTGGCGCGGAGAAGCACGAAACACTTCCATGCCGAATCGAGCCATGTCGTAGTGGGCACCACCCGTGGCCATCATCTCCAAGGCACAGCAGGCCAGGCCGAAAGTTGCGGGCCACATGCTGCTCTTGCGGGACCACTGCACCAGATCCTCCAGCTTCCCCGTGAGGAAGTTGTGATCCAGTCCGGCAAAGCCGTCGTCACGAATGTTGCCAGCGAGACCCATCAGGCTGCCTCACGTTCGGTGCCGTGCTCACGCCCGGCAAGGCCGACCCGACGAACCGTGGATGCGGTGGTGCGGCCGGCATCGGTCATCACCGCGGAGCGGCGGACCAGCTTCGCCGGACCCCAATCGAGCGCACCCTTGCTGATCAGGTACAGGAATGATTCGAACACGGCTGCGGAGAAGATCAGGATCGCAATGATTCCGTAGGTACCCAGGGAGCGATACACCATTGCAAAGGGATAGAAGAAGATGATCTCGATGTCGAACACGATGAATATCATCGCGATCAGGAAGAACCGGACCGGGAACCTTTGCGGAGGATCGGTCTGGTCCACGATGCCGCACTCGTAGGGAGCCACCTTTGCCTCGGTCGGGCGCGGCGGGTTGAGAAATCGCGATGCCGCAAAGCTGATGCCCGCGAACAGGGCCGCCAGAAGCCCCAGACAGATGATGGGTAGCCACTGCCCCACCTCAGGCCGCCTTCGAGGGATCCCAGTTGGAGCGGGCATCCTGGAGTCGCTTGTCTCTGGTGTGAAGCATCCAGGTGAACACGGCAAACAGGATCCCCACGAAGATGGTGAACAGCGCCGGGATCAGACGCCGGTTGCCCAGGTCACGCTGCAGAATCACAGTTACCAACTCGGCATTCTCGTCGGCCTGGGGAGTGGGAGGAGCTTCTCCGGGGGCAACCGTCTGCTCCACGTTCTTCTGAACGGTCACAGCCGCGTACAACGGAGGATTCTTGACCTGGCCGGTTTGCGCAACACGGTTCCAGACCCTTTCGAAGACATTCTGTTCGCCCGGAATGGACTCCGGCTCCGCGGCGGACTTGCCACCTGAGAAGTACACATCGTGAACTGTGTATCCGCCCCCGGTGGCCTCGCCGAACGCCTCCGCTTCGATGAGTGTCGCATCGGCGGCAGCCACGGCATCGCCTCTTCGGGCATCGGACTCCGGAAGAAGTCGCCAATCGCCCAGTTCATCATCGAGTTCAACCTTGAGTTCCGGGATCAGTGTTGCCACCTTGGTAAGGCTCTCCGGGACATACCCCTCACCCTCGGCCGCCTCCACTTTCTCCAGAACTTCGGGGTTTTCAGCCAGGTAGTCAGCGTAGATTTCAGCCGGGTCGCTCAGGTCTTCGGTTCGGGGCAGGCCCTCGACCACTTCGGTGAGTACGGCATCATCGCGCGTGTAGTTGATTTCCTCCTGAATCCATGTTGGATCCGCGCCCCTCAGACCGATTCCATACATCCACCAAGTGGCTCCCATGATCAAACACCAGCCCGCCAAGGCAGCCAGCGTGATCAGCAGACCATTTCTGATGCCGGTGTTGGTGGCAAGAATCAAATAGATGGAACCAATCAGCACCACCACACCAACACCGACGACCAAGAGGCCGCGGATGTGCGGATCAAATGCGATCGCTGCAAGGATTGACATCTCTCAGGGCCTTCCCGGACTCACTCGTTGCCCGAGAATGTCGGGGAGTCTGACGTACCCGCTACGGGGCTCTTCACGGTGGAATCGTTGGACATGTTTCGTTCGTAGGTCACGATCGACCAGACTTGCGCCGGGGTCAGCATGCCGTCAGGCCCAAGATCCGGAACCCCGGCGTCCGATTGGCCGGTGTTGGGGTTGGCGCCGAATCCGGGCATTTGTGGATTGCCCTGCTTGCGGGAGAAATAGACCTGACCTTCTTCCATGCCCCTCCAGACAAGGTCGAAGTGCTGTTGTTCGGTTGCCTGGCTTTCGACGCCACTGAGATCCGGTCCGAACGCTCCGTATTCCAGACGGGCAAACGGTTGCCAGGCCTGGCCGTACGCCGCACCTGCGACGTGACAACGAGCGCACGAATACGATCCTGCTGCCACCTCCTGATTGTTGAACAGGATCTCGCCCAGCTTCAACTCGTCAGCCCTCGACAGACGGTTCGCCGACTCGGCATCAGCGAGACCTTCATTGGACTTGTCGACGGCCTTCATGGAATCGAACAACTCTTCGTCGATTCCCTTCACCAGACCATCGACTTCCTCGCGCATCGCATCCGGACTCAACTGCAGCGTCCACAGGTAGGCGATGATTTCGTCTATTTGCTGGGTGGTGAGTGGGCCACCACCGGGTCCGCCCCAAGCCGCCATCGGAGTGCCGGGTCGCCCGTAGTTGAGGATGTAACGAACCTCTTCTTCGGAGTATCGGTAGAGGAGGTTGTTGAGTGCAGGTGCGTTCCAGTTGACTTCGGAAACGAACACACCATTCTCGTCATTGACGATGTAGCTCGTCACTCCACCAACAGCACCGTTGGCATGACAATTCACACACTGGGCGCCCTCTTCATAGAGTCTCTGGCCCCGCTCCTCGAAAATCTCCTGGAACGTATCGACCGCACCGTCCTGCCGACCGGGTTCACCAAGCCAGTACAGCGGAAGCGCCACGGCGATGATTGCGAGGAGGCCGGCTGCGGAGAACAGAGCCGTGTTGAGCCTTTTCCCCTCCAACTCCTCATCGGAGATGCCCTTCCCGCGGTTTGACGCGAGTTCGATCTCCGAACCGATCTCATCGCGGCTGGAGCGCAGGTTGAAGGCAATCCAGACGACCGCGCCGACGAGAACTATCGCCAGTAGAACCATTCCGAAAGCTTGCTGTGTGGTTGCGAGAATCATCAGTGTTCCTCAGAGGCGCCGATGCAGTTCGGGCCCTCCGCTTCCTGTCCAGTGGTGTTCGTTCCGATCGGCGGGCCCTGAATTACTGCTCCGGTGTTGACCACGTACTCTCCGCCCGAGATTTCGGTCGCAAAATGATCCATGCCGCGGGGTGCGGGACCACCCTTCTTTTCGCCAACCTGGTTGTACTGCGATCCATGACATGGACACTCAAACCACTGGGAGCTGTCGCAGCTCGGAACGCGGCAACCCAGGTGAGGGCACTTCTGGTAGAGCGCCACGAGGCCTGCCCGCATGCCGGCGAGCTCCGGCTCCGAGTATGTCTTTTCCGCCTTGGGCAACGCTGCAGCCGGATACAGCGTGATCCACATGCGTCCTTCGGGCTTGTAGAGAAAACCATTGTTGGCGGACACGTCAGCCTCGACGTCGCTGACCTTGCCCACGCGAATCTTCGAGCCGAATCCACCGGAACTGGACGGCCAGAGGAACGCCGGGAAGGCAGCGGCCGCGAATCCGGCGATGCCCAGCCCCATCAGGGCCACAATCGAACGGTTGAGGAAGGCCCGCCGGGAGGCGCCGATTTGCTCGGCATCGGGTTGCACCCAGGGCGCGGGCGCCAGGGAAGCTTCGGCCGGTTCGATATCGGCGGACACCGGGGCCACAGCAACTGACTCGAATTCCTTGCCGGTCGGGGGCTGCACAACCTGCTGTGGATCCGCCTTGCGCGCAGCCTTGTCCTTTTTGATCGCCTCGCGGCCCAGCGTCGGAGACGAGGTGGCTGACGTCGTGTCTGTCCTGTTTGCAGCACCGAGCAATGCCGCGGCGACACCTACGACCACCACGAGCACGATGAGTGCAATCCATATTCCGCTCATTCAGATCACCTCAGAGTTCGAAGAAGAGCCCGTCGACCCAGGGCAACGTGAAGTTGAATCCCGGACCTCTGAAGAACGAACCGATGATCACCAGGACGGCCCAGAACATCAGGTGGACAGTCATCAGTGAGATCGCGAACTTGCGATCCTCCGGTTTGTTCGACGGGTTCTTATCTATGTAGGGAGCAAGTATCAGTATGAAAATGCCCATGCCCGGGATGGTCACACCGGCGACCATCGGGTGGAACATCGTGAGCAACTCCTGCAGGCCGAGGAAGTACCACGGCGCCTTGGAAGGGTTGGGCGTCTGATTGAAGTTCGCCAACTCCAGCAGTGGGGCATTCACCAACCACGAGAACACGAACACGAACGCCGTACAGGCCAGCGCCGCCACGAACTCCACCACCAGAAGGTGAGGCCAGACATGGACTTTGTCGACAGGTTTGGACTTCACATCTTGAATGGAGCCCGACTTGACCGTTGTGAGGAGACGCTGGGTGTGTCCACCCGGTCCGGCCCCGGTCGGCAACGCACCGGCTGATACAACCGGAGCGTCGGCAGTCTTGGTGACGGTGGCCGTTCCGCCGGCCGGGGCATCGCCACCTGCATCAGCGCCGGACTTCTTGGCCTTGGCAGACTTGGAACGCGCCAACAGGTGAGCAGGAATTCGTGAATCGACTGATGAGCCGGAGGAGTCCGAGGGTTCGGAACCGCCAGCCGGAGCGTCTGCACCAGAGTCATCAGCTGCCGCCGCCTTCTTGGCGGCAGCCTTGTCTTTGGCTTCCTGTGCTCGCTTCAGGAGATGGTCTGGAATCTCAGTCATGCGGAATCACTCGCTGTGGCCTGGATCGGCTCTGTAAACACGTTGGACTGAATCTTGTGGTGTTTCATCACGGCAC
>JAHRAZ010000048.1 GCA_020027475.1 Microthrixaceae bacterium | reverse complement strand
CCTCGAGCCATCGCTGGAAACCGCAACCTCTTCGGCCGGTGTGGGCACCTCGGAGACGTCCTTCGTGTCGCCGGTGACTGAAGATGTGACGAAGGAAATCAGGTTCGGTGGCCAGAAGACAGTTCCCACACCCTCCACGCTGCGGTAGATGCCGGTGCCGAATCCGTTGACACTCTCCCCCACGGCGCCGAGGGCCGAGTAGGTGACCAGATCCGAAGTGGCTCCGACACCGACAAAACTCGTCGGCTCGGTGTACCCGACATCACTGCCAAGATCCACAGTTGCCGCGGCCGGTTGTGCGGCAACTTCGAACTCCACGATCCCACCGCTGGATTTCTCCAGGCCTGCAGGCACATCGTCGAGTGTCTCCACATCCACACCGTTGATGGCGACAACTTCGACGCCTTCGGACAAACCGGCGCGGGCCCCACGACCGTTGTCGCGCAGTCCTCCCACCAGCACGCCGTCGGCTGTCTGGAGCAGGTTGACGTCGTCGCCCACTGTTCCGATCACTGATGCACGCTTGGCCAGGTCGAGGCCAACCACAGTTTTGGTGCCATTACGTTCCACAACCAGTTCGGCCGGTCCGACCTCGCTGTCTTTCACCACATCCCTGAAGTCGTCGAAGGAACCGATCGAAGTGCCATTGAGGCTCACCAGGCGGTCGCCCTCCTCGATGCCGGCAGATTCTGCGGGCGAACTCACCGAAACGGCCCCGACAGTCCAGTCGTCGGGGTGCGGGCTACCGATCAGGGCGAACTGGATGACCAACAGCACGAAAGCGATCAAGAAGTGCATTCCGCTACCAGCTACTGCGACGAGCAATCGCTCCCGGAACGGTGCTTGCCTGTAGGTACGAGCCTCGTCGGCCGGATCAACGTCTTCCAGGTTGTTCATGCCGATGATCTTCACGTAGGCACCCGCGGGTATGGCTTTGAGCCCGAACTCGGTTTCCCCGCGATTGAAGGACCAGATCCTCGGGCCGAAGCCAATGAAAAATTCCGTGACCATCATCCCCGCACGTTTCGCGGCCATGTAGTGACCAAGTTCATGCAGGAAGATCATGAGGATCACCGCCCCAACCACAACAACCATCGGTGCGCCGCCAGCGAACCACATCCACACGATCAGGCCGATCCCCGCAGCGCTGCGGGCCCACCGGGCAGCGTCGGGCTTGCCCATCTCGGAAAGGATCAGCGCCGCCGAGACCGGAAGGAACAACGCCACCGCCAGAAGCGTGCTGACCTGGCCGCTGATCGCCAGAAAGGCCAGCAGACCGACGATCAGCACAATTCCGGCGATCCTGACCCAGCGATAGTCCCACGGGGCATTGGGTTGCGGGGTTTCGTTCGCAGATTCGACAATCGCCTCCGCCATCAGGAACGCTCCATCAGTATTTCATTGGCAGCATTTCGACCAGCCGCGTCAGCGCCAAGTACTGCGTCCAGAGATGATGCGGGCAGCCCGTCCCAGCGATCCAGGGCCACTTCCAGCACTGCCGCGATGTCCGCCCACGAGATTCGATCAGCAAGAAACGCCTCAACCACAACTTCGTTTGCTGCAGACAGCCATGCCGGAGCGGTGCCGCCCGAACGGCCCGCGGCATATGCCAGGTCGAGGCAGCGGAACACATTCCGATCCGGAGGTTCGAACTCCAGCGAGAAGGCCTCGGCGAAGTTCATGGCTCCGAACGGAGCTGCTCCCCGATCGGGGTAAGCCAATGCATAGGAAATGGGCAGGCGCATGTCGGGCAGCGAAAGCTGCGCCATGGTGGTGCCATCGGTGAAGCTCGCCATTGAATGAACGATCGACTGCGGGTGGACCACAACATCGATGTCGTCGTAGTCCGCACCGAACAGTTCATGAGCCTCGATCACTTCAAGGCCCTTGTTCATGAGCGTGGACGAATCCACAGTGATTTTCGGACCCATCGACCAGGTCGGGTGTTTCAAGGCTTCGGCGACGGTGACCTGAGCCAGTTCCGCCGCGGTTCGCCCGCGAAACGGTCCACCGGAAGCTGTGAGCACAATCTCGGACAGACGTCGAGTTCCCTCCCCCGCTCGCAGGCACATGTGCACAGCACAGTGTTCACTGTCCACCGGTATTAGCTCTGCTCCCTCGGTCTGCCTCGCCTTCTGCACCACCGGTCCGGCGGCGATCAGTGATTCCTTGTTGGCCAGGGCGAGGCGTTTACCGGCCTCGAGTGTGGCCAGAGTCACCCCGAGGCCTGCGAAACCCACAACACCGTTGACGGCAACGTCGGCGGCTGTGGCAGCCTCGGCCAAGGCTGTCGGGCCGGCAAGCAGATCGATGCCTGCAGGGAGAATCTCCTTCAACTCATGGGCACGCGAATCATCCGCTATTGCCACCACGGCGGGACGCACTCGGCGCGCCTGCTCGGCCAGCAGCTCAACGGATGAGCCGGCGCCGATCGCCACGATCGAATAGCGGTCCGGCTCAGCTTCAACAACCTCGATTGTCTGGGTTCCGATGGACCCCGTGGACCCCAGAAGCGCGACCGATGTCATGATCGCCAATCGTACCCGTGAGCTTGCACTTGGTCCGCAGCGCCCTGAGAGCGGTGTCAGCCCCAGATGTCAAGAACCAGGGTGGCAAAGTAGGCCGCCGGGAGCACGAACAGGAGCGAGTCGAAACGATCCATCACTCCTCCGTGACCGGGCAACAGCGTGCCCATGTCCTTGATACCCAGATCCCGCTTCACGAACGATTCGGACATGTCACCGAGCGGTGCAGCGAGAGCGCAGACCACAGCGAACACCACAACCCTGCTGAAATCGCCTCCGATCGGGGCAATTCCCACAAGCCCGACGATGATCACCACCGCTGCCAGTGCACTGACGAATCCACCGACGAGACCTTCTTGTGTCTTGTTGGGACTCACCTCGGAGAGCGGCGTGCGGCCCAGGCTGCGACCGATGAAGTAGCCACCAATGTCGTAGGCCACTGCGGCGATGATCGCTGCGATCAAGACCCCGATTCCCGGGTTCGAGTCGAGATTTCCCGCATCCTTCAGCACGTCGCCCAGACCAAGGAACAACGCGGCGAACGACGCCATGAAACCGATCCACATCACGCCCAGCAATGTGACGCCGAGGCTGACAACGGATCCTTCGCCCGGAGAAATCCATGTGTACCAAACCAGTCCGAGCATCATCGTGATGCCGAGAACAACCGGGTAGGCGGCCAGCCCTGTCAGGGCAGCACCGACCACCAGACCAAGAACGGAAACAAGGGCGACGAGACTCGCAGGGTTGTAGCCAACAGACCGCACGGCAGTGAGGTACTCGAACGTGGCCGCCAGAACCACCACCGCGATGAGCACCATCGTGGCTATCGTCCCGAGTTTGAAGGCGATCAGGGCGACCGCAACAAGGCCGACACCGACCCCTATGGCCACCGGGAGGTTGCGGTCCGATGATCCGCCTGATCCGGATGGTGGTCCTGAGTCGTCTCCACCGGAATCGCGGCGGCGCCTCGGTGGGGCGGAGTCATCGCGCGGAGCGAAGTCCTCGATGGGATCCGTCTCGGAATCGAAGAAATCGATCTCGGCGTCGGGATCACTGTCCGGTCCGAGTGCACCCAAGCCGCTGGAAGCGTCGGCTAGATCATCAAAGCTTGAATCCATGGACCTCTCACCTTCATCACGCCAGCGGGGCTGTTCGCCCGCGCTCGCAAGGGGCTCGCCAACTTCATCAACCACAACCTTCGGAACCTGACCCGTCGCGGGTTCGGTCCAGTGCGGAAGTACGAATGATTCGTCCTCCGGAAAATCGTCCTCCGGCAAGTCGTCCTCCGGCGCGGGCGTCGACCACGGCTCCTGCGACGGAACCTGCCCTTCTGGGGGCATCTGCTTCTCTGGGGGCATCTGCGACTCCTGTTCGTCGATTGGCTCAGCGGCAGGCTCGGGAGCCCAGTCCGGTTCGGAAGGGGGAGGGGTGAGCGGGCCCGGCGGAACAATGGGAATCTTGCCGAAATGATCCGGATCCGGTGGTCTGGGTTTCTCGGTGCTCGAAATCGTGATTCGCGGAACGTCACCCGCTGGCTCTGGAACATCCGGGCGGTCGCCGAACTTCTTGTCGGCCGCACGTTTCTTTTCAATGGCGTCGTGGCGGCCCGTCAGTTCCGCGGCCTCCTGGGCGCCCAGGATCCGCACACCCTCGGTCGGACCGGGTGTCCGGTCTTCGTTTCCCTCGTTTTCGGTTTCCTCATCCGATTCCATCCGACCTAGGCCTCCATCAGTTCAGCCGTCTTGTGTTCGAGGGCTTCATCAATAGTTCCCTCGTTGCTCTTGGTGAGTCGGTCGAGTTCAGTCTCAAACCTGCGAAGTTCATCTTCGGAGACGTCGCCGTCCTTTTCAAGGCTTTCGAGGTCCTTGCGAGCATCGCGACGAGCCGATCGAATCACGGTACGGCTGTCTTCGGCGCGGTTCTTGGCAAGTCTGACGAATTCCTTGCGCCGTTCCTCGGTCAGTTGTGGAAAGGCCAATCGGATTCCTGCACCGTCGTTGGAAGGGTTCAGTCCCAGATTCGCGTCGATGATCGCCCTCTCGATGGCACCGATCGATGACTTGTCGAATGGGCTGATCATCAGCATTCGAGCATCGGGAACCGAGAAGCTGGCCAGTTGCTGAAGCGGCGTGCTGACTCCGTAGTAGTCAACCGGCAGTTTCTCCACCAGGCCTGGAGTGGCTCGACCCGTGCGGATCACCGAAAACTCGGAGCGGGCGTGCTCCACAGCATTGGCCATCCGTTCAGACGCGTCGTCAATAATCGCCCGGGCGAACTCATCACTCATTTGCCCAGCTTATTCAGGAGATGAAGGTCCCGACGTGCTCTCCGTCGAGTAGCGAGGAAATGTTGCGTCCCATGAGGTCAAAAACACAGATCGGGAGTTCGTTGTCCATGCACAAGCTGATGGCAGTGGAGTCCATCACCTTGAGTTCCTTCTGGAGAACTTCCAGGAAGCTGACTTCCGAAAGCAGTTCCGCCGCCGAGTCCGTTCGGGGATCCGCGGTGTACACCCCGTCGGTGCCGTACTTGCCCATGACCAGGGCATCAGCGTCGATTTCGATTGCACGCAGCGCTGCGGTGGTGTCAGTGGTGAAGAACGGATTCCCGGTGCCGCCGGCAAAGATCACCACGCGGCCCTTTTCGAGGTGACGAATCGCCTTGCGCCGAATGTACGGCTCGGCGACCTGTGACATGTGAATTGCGCTCTGCACTCGCGTGGGTTGGCCCAACCGCTCCAGTGTTTCCTGCAGGGCCAGCGCGTTGAGCACCGTGGCCAGCATGCCCATGTAGTCGGCCTGGGCACGGTCCATGCCGGAGACCTCACCGGATATCCCGCGCCAGATGTTGCCGCCGCCCACAACCACGCCGAGATCCACGTCGAACGTGGACTTAACCTCCACGATCTCGCCGGCGATGTCGTTGATCACATCACCTTCGATACCGAAGCCTGAGTCACCGGCAAAAGCCTCGCCCGACAGCTTCAGAAGTATTCGTGACCACCGGCCGGCCCGAAGACCTGAATCAGTCACCGATGTGGGCCTGTGTGAACCGAACGATTCGCGCGTCACCCAGCTTGGCCTGGACCGTCTCCTTGTCACCGAAGATGCCCTGCTCGGGCAGCACACGCTCGCCGTACCAGGAGTTGAGGCGACCCTCGACGATCTTCGGCACAGCTTGCTCCGGCTTGCCTTCCTTGCGGGTCAGTTCCTCGAATCCCGCTCGGGCCTTCTCGACAAGATCGGAGTCGATCTCCTCACGCGAGAGAGCGCCGGGTTTGGCAAAGGCACAGTGCAAGGCGATTTCGTGGGCTGCGGCGTCATCGGCACCCTCGATCTCGATGATCACGCCATTGGCGCCGCGGCCGTCCTGGACATGGACATAGGCGTCCAGGCCATTGCCGTCGGCAGCCTCGAAGCGGGCAACCTTGCCGAGCTCGATGTTCTCCTTCTTGGAGATCTTCAAATCGTCGATGGCGCCTTCAAGGCTTGAAACTGCATCTTCTCCGCCCTCGAGCACGGCCTCGGCAAGTTGCTCGACCAGATCCACGAAATCCTGGGCCTTGGCAGAGAAGTCGGTTTCCGACTTCAACTCGACGAGCGCCACGGTGTTGTCGCTTCGGGCAACCGCAATCGTGCCCTGCGAGTTCTCGCGGTCCTCGAGGGTGGCTACCTTCGACAGACCCTTCTGACGAAGGATCCGTGCGGCCGCGTCACGGTCCCCGTCGGCCTCGGTGAGCGCATTCTTGGCGTCCATCATTCCTGCACCGGTGGCATCTCGAAGTGATTTCACGTCTTTGGCGGTGAAATCAGGCATCGGCAGCCCCCTCGGCAGGTGCTTGCGGCTCAGCGCTCGCCGGTGGTGTCGGGCGCCCTGGCGGCGGCGGAATCGGAGCGTCCTTGGCCGCAGCAACACGGGCTTCACGTTCCGCAGCGGCGGCGGCTGCTTCTGTGCGGGCCTTGTCCTGCTGTGCCTTGTGCTCGGCAACTTCGGTAGCCGAGCGCTCAACCGGAGCTGCCGCCTCAGGATGTTTCTTCGAACGCATGAATTTGCCTTCGATGACAGCGTCGGAGATGACGCGGCACATGAGGTCGCCCGCACGAATTGCATCGTCGTTGCCAGGAATCACGAAATCGATCACATCGGGATCACAGTTGGTGTCCACCACCGCTACCACGGGGATACCCAATTTGTTGGCCTCGGTGACGGCGATGTCCTCCTTCTTGGTGTCAAGGATGAACACTGCGTCCGGAAGGCGTTCAAGGTTGGCTATGCCGAGGAGGTTCCGCTCCAACTTGGCCAGCTCACGGCTCTTGAGGAGTGTTTCCTTCTTGGGCATCAGTTCGAAGTCGCCGCCGTCGCGCTCACGCTGGAGGTTCTTCATCTTGGCGACGCGTTTGGAAATCGTCTCGAAGTTGGTGAGCATTCCACCCAACCAGCGCTCGTTGACGAACGGCATCCCGGACTTCTGTGCGTATCCCTCGATCGAGTCCTGAGCCTGTTTCTTGGTGCCTACGAAGAGAACCGTTCCGCCGTCTGCGACAAGGTCGCGAACGTAGACGTATGACTTCTCGATGCCGCCCAGGGTCTGGTTCAGATCGATCAGGTAGATGCCACCGCGATCTCCGTGGATGAATCGCTTCATCTTGGGATTCCAACGGCGTGTCTGGTGCCCGAAATGAACTCCGGACTCCAGCAACTGCTTCATGGTGACTACTGCGGTCACGGTTGCTCCTTCCCTTCGGTTTGACGAAACCCGCCTGCGTGCGCCCCGAGGGGCGACCGAAAGGTGCTGGCGAGCGGAATTTGGTGTGGAATTACTCCGGCCGAAGCCGGTGCGACCCTTGATCGGGCCGACCCGAGAGTGTAGTTCGCTCCGCGTTCTACTGCGGAATTTCGATCAGCACTGCGTGGAGTTTCACCGACAGAACGTCAGCGGGATCCAGATAGATCCCGCCACGGCGGAAACCCAGATGCAGTCGGCGAGAGGCTGTCCCGATCAACTGGCCCCGGACGACGGTGTCACCGGCAGCGACCCCGATAATCCGCATGCCTGTGAGACTGGACCTGATGCCGTCGCGATGCTCGATGCTGATCACACCCCTGCGCGCAACCGGACCTGCGAAGGCGACAATACCGTCACCAACGGCAGTGACCGGCTGACCCAGTGCCGTGGCGTACTCCCACCCCCTGTTCCCGGCACCAAAATCGGTGGCGGGTCGGCGGAACCGATCGATCACGTCGGCCTCAACCGGTTCCTCGTACACCACCACTTCGTTTGGCAACTCTTCGTATGCGAATCCTCCGTGAGGTAACGCTGGGCCAACCAGAAGAAGCGGCAGCAGGGCCAGGATGGCCTTCAGGATGGATCCCCGAGCCGTGACCTCAGATGCAAGAGGGCCTTGGTGTGGATCTGGCTGGCCCGGGACTCGGTCACCTCAAGTACCCGGCCGATCTCCGCCAACGTCATTCCTTCGTAGTAGTACAGCGCCAGAACAGTCTTCTCCCGCTCCGGCAGTCGTGCCACCTCAGATGCCAGAACCTGGCGGGTTTCGGCCAAGTCGAACGGACTCATGGCTGTTGGATAACCGTCCACAATCGTGTCCACCAGAGAACCGGAATCATCAAGGGCGGCCATACGAACCTGGGAGATTTCCGTGAGTGCCGTGTTCAGTTGGGCTTCGGTCCAATCCAGCTCAGCCGCCAACTCGTTGTCGGCAGGGGATCGACGCAGTCTGGATTCCAGGACTGCAATGGCCCCACGAATCAGTCGCATCTTGTGACGTAGTGCCCGCGGCACCCAGTCCACCCGCCGGAGTTCGTCGAACATCGCACCTCTTATTCGACCCATGGCGTAGGTCTCGAACCTGATTCCTCGTGCCGGTTCAAACCGTTCGATTGCCTCGATCAAGCCGAAGATGCCGTAGCTGAGCACATCGCCGTGCTCCACAGATGACGGAAGGTTCACCATCAGGCGACCGGCCACGAACTTGACCAGGGGCGAGTACCAGATGATCAGGGCATCACGGTCCTGATTGTCCCCGGACTCGGTGAACGCCGACCACAAGCGATCGATGTCTGAAGCGGAGTCCATGATCACTTCGAACGCGGATGGGTCTCGTTGTAGACCGACTGGAGTCGTTCCCGGCTGACATGGGTGTAGATCTGGGTGGTCGCCAGATCGGAGTGCCCGAGCAACTCCTGCACCACTCGAAGGTCTGCTCCCCCATCCAGCAGATGCGTCGCGAACGAATGCCGGAGTGCATGTGGATGGGTGGGCACCGGAGACCGGGCGTCGAGTACCCGCCGAACGTCGCGTGTTGTCATTGGATTGCCGCGCATGTTCATGAACAGCATGCTGACGCCCGAATCCGTTCCGCCCATGAATTCGAACCGGGCAGATCCGAGCCACAACTCGAGCGTGCTTCGGGCCGGGTCCGACATGGGGACAACCCGTTGCTTGGAACCCTTGCCCCATACGGTGAGACGCCCCCGGGGAAGATCCACGTCGGAGGGCACGAGCTTGCAGAGTTCCGACACCCGAAGCCCCGATCCGTAGAGGAGTTCGAGGATTGCTGCGTCCCTCACACGTTTCGGCGCCCACTCCTGGGGGTCGGCGGGTTCGTCGAGCATTTGATGCAGCTCGTCGGAGCGCAAGACCTCCGGAAGCTTCGACGGGCCCGACGGCGAGCGCAGCGCCGCCGAGGGATCCGAATCGATCAGGCCGCGTCGTTGGGCCCATCCGAAATACCGGCGCAGAGAGGATGCCGAGCGAGACATGGTTCTGGCCGCCAGACCCAAGGTCTTCAGATAAGCCAGATAACGACGGAGCACGGCCAAGTCGACTTGGCTGGGCGAATCGATGCTGCCTCGACCGCACCATTCCTCGAACCGCCTGAGATCTCCCTGATACGCGGTCACCGTGCTCGCTGCCAAGGCGAGTGAATCGGTGAACTTTGTGAATTCCCAGTCTGGAGCTGTCATGGGTGATCCTGAAGGTGAATGACAAGCCTCGCAGACTCAGGCGGCCCACGCGGGAATCGTCGCCCGTCATCGGATCGCCTCGATCCACCCATCACGGTTGCGGACGATTCTGGCTTGCTCCAGTTCTCCGGATGCCGCAGCGATTCTGGCAAAGTCCATACCCGTGGCTGACATCGCCGAGTCGAAGGCGAGCGGAGCTTCGGTGAGTTGGTCCAGCAACAACCGGGCGTCGGGAGAAAGGGCGTCAGGAGCAGTGGCATCCGGGGGAAGAGCATTCGTGTCGCCGGTTTCGGGGGCCACCAAACCCAGAAGGCTCAACACGTCGGCGGCACCGGTGCACATGTGCGCGCCGTCGCGGAGCAGATCCAGACAGCCGGCCGAGGCTCGACGATTGAGGGGACCCGGCACCGCCATCACGTCGACACCGCGCTGCAGAGCCTCACCAACGGTGAGCATCGAGCCGCCGGCAGGAGCCGACTCGATCACCACGACAACGTCGGCAACTGCGGCGATTATCCGATTTCTGGCCGGATACCTCCAAGGAGCTGAGGGCGCACCAGGAGCTACTTCGGACCAGATCGCTCCGCGGCCACGGACCTCCGAGGCGATCGCACGATTCCTGGATGGACAGGGTCGGTGATGTCCTGCGCCCAGTATCGCGAGCGGTTCGGCGTGCCCACACAGGGCACCACGGTGTGCGGCTGCATCGATTCCAAGGGCGAGGCCGGAGACAACCGACACGCCGGCTTCGGACAGTTCCGCTCCCAGTGTCTCTGCAATACCGAGACCGTATGGCGTGGCTTTGCGGGTCCCGACGATCGCTACCGTGGGTGTTTGCGGAGTCGGGAACTCATGGGCGAGTCCGCCCTGCACGAACAGAACCGGCGGGGTGTCCACACCGTTGCGCAGACGTTCAGGTATCTGTTGAAGCGACAGTACGGTCACCTCCAGGCGTTCGAGCCACTCTGTCATCCGCTCCAGTGGCGATTTCCGGGCCTGCTCTCTCCATCGATCCGCGTAATCCCGGAAGTCCGGCAACGATCCAGAAACGACGCGGGACCAGGTTTGCGCCGGGTCTCCGAGTTCAGCAAACCGTTGCAGTCGAGCGGGACCCACTCCCTCCAACGCCGCCAGAGCCGCCCAATGGACTGCGTTGGTGTCGTTGAGTGGCTTCATGTGACAGACGCCAAAGCCGTGGTACCACCGCGCAGCACGAGTGCCTGCTCCATCGTGACCGCATCGAGCGGAGGCTCTCCCCCGGCCAGATCCACCAACGTGAGGGCCACGGCTCGGCAGCGACTGGCACCCCTCATGGTGAGGGTGCCGGCGGCCAGCCTGGAGCGGAGCACGTCTTCGGCTTCTACTAGGAGCGGCGCGTGCCTTTCGAGTTCGCGACCACGAAGGAATCGATTCGCAGCCACACCTCTCGCGCGGGCTCGCAGCCGAGCGTCTGAAACGCGGCCGCGAACGCTTGCCGAGGATTCTCCCGGGGTGGGATCAAACGCGGTGTCCGCAGCCGGCGGTGCAACTCCGAGCCTCAAGTCGAACCGATCGATCAATGGCCCGGACAACCGGCGGGCATACCGGGCAAGCTGCGCCGTGGAACAGCGGCAATCACCCCATCGGCCAACGCCGCACGGACACGGATTGGTGGCGGCCACCAGAAGAACCCGCGCCGGAAGCTCCACGGACACCGCGGCCCGGCTTATTCGGATCACGCCACTCTCGAGGGGTTGACGGAGTGCATCGAGATGGGCTGCCGGGAACTCGCCGAGTTCATCAAGGAACAAAACACCCGACGACGACAGGCTCACCTCGCCCGGGCGAACCATGGAAGTGCCTCCACCCACCAGCGCAGTCAGCGAAGCGGTGTGATGCGGAGCGCGATGTGGCGGACGGGTCATGAGGGTGGCCGGTCCACTCGTACGGCCGGCGGCAGAGTGAATGCTCGTGACCCCAAGGGCTTCCTCGCGGTCGAGGTCCGGCAGGAGACCACAAAGACGCTCCGCCAACATCGTCTTGCCTGCGCCCGGTGGGCCGACCATCAGAAGGTGGTGGGCTCCCGCCGCAGCAACCTCGAGAGCCACCCGTGCCACGGGCTGACCTCGAACCTCGGACAGGTCTGACTCGGGGGCATGTATTTCGGGCACCGGAATCGGGGCCGGTTCATCCCACGGTTGTTCACCAGCGAGCCTGTCCAGAACATCAACGAGAGTTCGGGCACCCACCGCATCGGGACGCACCAGACGGGCCTCGGGCAGGCTCATCAACGGAACCACGGGTCGACCGTCGCAAACACTCGACAGTGGCAACATCCCGACAACCGGTCGTATTGAACCGTCAAGTCCCAGCTCGCCGAGAAATCCCCAGCCCTGAAGGCTCTCCGTGGGAATCTGTTTGTCCGCTGCCAGCAACGCGATGGCCATGGCCAGATCCAGCGCAGAACCCACCTTGCGGGTATGCGAAGGCGCAAGGTTCACGGTCATCCGGGACTGGGGCCAAGCCTTGCCCGATGAGATCATCGCGGAGCGGACCCGGTCTCTCGCTTCTCGGCAGGTGGTGTCGGGCAGGCCGACCACGGTGAACCCGGGAACCCCAGAGGAAGTATGAGCTTCCACCTGAACCCGGTGGCCATCCACTCCGAGGAGGGTGGCTGATGGAACGGTCGCGAGCATTACTGCCTCCGGGACATGAATCAGGACATGAAGCAGAGGATGCTGCGAGCCGAATCGAGTGGTGATCGAGTCGGTGCCGTGACCATACAGACCCGCCGCGACAAGTGTCGACGGCAGCCGCGGGTACCACTACCCGCCCACCAGCGTCGATAATGGAGCGTGGGATTCAATCCGCAGCGCCCTCAGAAAAAGTCCACGGCCGATTACGTGTTCCTCGCGGGTGCCTTGGTGGTGGCCGCGGCGCTGCTTGTGTGGGCCGTCGTCGGTTAGGGAACGTGGCAAAACACCTCGATCACACAGCCACGGCAGATTGTGATGTCCGGCGCGTTCAGCCTTACGAAGCCCACAAGACATATCTGTGTCCGGGCTGCAACCGGGATATCCCACCCGGCATGGGTCACATGGTTGCGATTCCACTTGATGCGCCGGACCTCAGGCGCCATTGGCACAGAGGCTGTTGGGACAAACGCCTCACGCGAGCCCCGCGCCACTGAGCACTGGTCTCCTACAGAGCACCTTCGATGACAGTGATCTCCTTGCCGATGACTGCGGCGAGGTCCAGGCGGATCCGCTGGACTCCGGCCGGCCGTTCGGTGCGGACGAACGCCCCGGTTGCTGCGCGCAAACGGGACCAACGTCTTGCGTTGATTGCTTCCAGGGGCGATCCGAAACGGTTTGATGACCTCGTTTTGACCTCACAGGCAGCGAGGACCCCGCCCCTGAGCACCACAACGTCGAGTTCGCCATCCCCACAGCGCCAATTCCGGGCCAGGATCTCGTAACCGGCGTCGCGGTACCACTGACAAACCCGGTCCTCACCCCAGCGACCGAGCGCCAGATGATCGTGTTGTCGCCTGGACATGCTTTCTCACTCCTGTCACGGCAAACGCGCCGAAAGAAGATGAGGGAGCAGGGTGCTCCGAACAGGGGAAAATTCAGAACCGGGGAGGAGTCAGTCGCGCAGTTCGCGAACGCGCGCAGCCTTGCCGACGCGATCACGCAGGTAGAACAGCTTTGCCCGGCGGACATCTCCGCGGCTGAACAATTCGATCTTCTCGATGATCGGTGAATGCAGCGGGAACGTACGCTCCACACCAACACCGCTGGACAGCTTGCGGACAGTGAAGGTCTCCTGGATGCCGCCGCCCTGACGGGCGATGACAACACCCTGGAACACCTGAACACGCTCTTTGCTGCCCTCGATGACCTTCACGTGCACCTTGAGCGTGTCCCCGGGCGAAAACTCGGGGAGGTCGCTGCGCATGCTTGCCTGGTCGATGAGATCGGTGGACTTCATTTCGGTCTCCTGGTGCGGCTCACGTGGCCGCGTACATGAACGGACAATGGTAGCGCTGTGTGCTCCCGGGACCCAAGCGGGCACCGGTCAGTCGGTTGGCTCCTCGAACTCGGCGAGCAGATCCGACTCCGATTCGGTTAGACCACCCCGCGCTTCGATCAGTTCAGGACGCCGATCCAGCGTCCGCTGCAGTGCCTGTGCCCGCCGCCAACGACCGATCCGGGCGTGATTGCCGCCGCGGAGAACCTCGGGGACGGCCCAGTCCCGATACTCGGCGGGACGGGTGTACTGCGGGTACTCGAGGAGGCCATCGCTGAACGATTCATCCTCAGTGCTCGTTTCGTTGCCCATGGCGCCCCGAAGCAGTCGGGTTACCGCCTCCAGGATCACCATTGCTGCAACCTCGCCGCCGTTGAGGATGAAGTCACCAACCGAAACCTCGCGATCAACAAGGTTCTGGCGGACCCGTTCATCGATCCCCTCATATCGACCGCAGATCAATGTGAATCCGTCCATTGAGGCCAACTCGGCCGCCATGGAATGATCGAATTTCTCCCCGGCCGGACCCAGCAGGATCACCGGACGGGGAACTCCCTGATTCTCGAGGGTCCGGCAGATCGGATCCACGGTCATGACCATTCCGGCGCCGCCGCCGAATGGAGCATCATCAACACTGCGATGCGGATCGTCGGTTTCGTCGCGCAGATCGTGCAGACGCAGATCGACAATGCCGTTGGTACGAGTCTTGCCCAGCAAACCTTCCGAAGCGAAGGAATCGACCAACTGAGGAAAGATCGTCAGCACGTCAATGCGCATGAAGCTCCTAGATGTCGAACAGGCCGTCGGGCACGTCCACCGTTACGCGACCGTCGGTCGGGCCATCAGTCACGAACACCACCGGAACCAGCTTGCCCGATTCGAGCACGAGAAGGTCAGAGGCAGGATTCTGCTGTACCGAAACGACCTCTCCGCGTTCGGTCCCGTCGGACTCCACCACCATTGAACCAACAAGTTCGTGAACCCAGAGTTCGTCGGGGTCATGCAGTGGCGGAGCCCACAGAACTTCCCCTCGGTACTGCTCAGCGGACTCCTTGGAGTTGCAGCCGTCGAAACGGATCAGCCAGCGGTCCTGATGGCGGCGGGATTCCACGATCTCGACCCGGCCGGACGACAGCTCGTAGACCGCGCCCGGTATGACACGTTCTGCACGGTCACTGAGCATATGCACGGCCACTTCGCCGCGCAGCCCGTGTGGCTTGACAACTATTCCGACCTCGAGCAGCCCGGCCTCGGGAGGTTCGGGATTCCTGGAGAAACTCACGCGTCGTCGGTCCGCCGGAATCGTCAGTCGACGAATTCGATGTCGACCTCTATGCCGTCGCGCACGGCTGCTGCACGGGTCACAGTGCGGATCGCATTGGCCATGCGGCCGCGCTTGCCGATCACCCGGCCCATGTCACCGTCGGCAACGGTTACGTTCAGCTGGACCCGGGAGTCGGTGTCATCGACACTCACGGACACACCATCAGGATCGTCGACCACTGACCGCGTGACGTGTTCCAGGGTTGCCACCGCGTGCGAGGGAATTCGATTACCAACGTCTGGATCGCTCATGGCCGACTCACTTCTTGGACTTGGTGGCCTGGAACTGATCCCACGTGCCACTGATCTCGAGGAGCTTCTTGACACGCTCGGTCGGCAGGGCGCCCTTGGAGAGCCACGCCAACGCTTTCTCGTCGTCGACCCTGATCGCTGAGGGCTCGAGAAGCGGATCGTAGGTGCCAACGACCTCGAGGTAACGGCCGTCGCGTGGAGAGCGCGAGTCAGCCGCCACGATTCGGTAGCTGGGTTGCTTCTTCTTTCCCACTCGGGTGAGGCGGAGTCGAACTGCCACGGTCTGTGTCTTTCTTCTTCTGTCGATCTTGTTGTTCGGGCGCCTGTTATCTGGGCGACTGTCCATGATGGTCTGCGGGCACCGCCGAGGCAACTTGTGTGGCCGGCCGCTAACCCAATCCGGGCAATCCGCCGCCACCGGGCTTCATGGCATCGGGGATTTGTGCTTCCATCTCCTCGCGCGTCGGCAACTGGAAGGATTCCTTCTTGACCTTGGCGCCACCCTTCGGAGTCACGCGGCCACCCTTCTTGGCTTTCTTGGATTTGCGTTTCTTGCGCTTCGGCGATTTGCCCATCTGCTGCATCATCTGACGCATCTGCTTGAACTGGGAAACAAGCTGGGAAACCTCGGTCTGAGCGGTGCCTGAACCCTTCGCCACCCTGATCCGCCGACTGTTGTCGAGGAGATCCGGATCGGCACGCTCGGCAGGAGTCATTGAATGAATGATCCCTTCGATGCGGGCGATGTGGCTGTCTTCGATCTCGACATCGCGGATCTCTTTGGGCATGCCGGGCATCATTCCCATCAACCCCGACAATGGACCCATCTTCTTGATCGTCTGCATCTGATCCAGGAAGTCGTCGAGGGAGAATGTGCCCTCAGCCAGTCGCGCGGCTGCTTCTTCGGCCTGATCGGCCTCGAAGGCTTCTTCGGCCTTCTCGATGAGCGTTGCAATGTCGCCTTCACCGAGGATTCGGCCGGCGAGGCGATCCGGATGGAAGAGATCGAATTCTTCGAGCTTCTCACCTGTTGACACGAACGCAATCGGCCTGCCGACTACCTCCTTCACAGAGATGGCGGCGCCACCGCGGGCGTCACCGTCGAGCTTGGTGAGTATCACCCCGTCCAATCCGAGGGTCTCGTGGAACGACTCGGCCACGTTCACGGCGTCCTGGCCAGTCATGGCGTCGACCACCAGGAAGGTGTAATCCGGTTCGAGTTCAGTGGAGATCCTGCGGACCTGCGCCATCATGTCGGCATCCACGGCGAGGCGCCCCGCGGTGTCACAGATCAGAACATCGCGCCCCAGACGCCGGGCTTCTTCCCTGGCGGCGCGCGCCACTTCCACCGGATCGCCGGCACCGGAAGACACGACGTCGTCATCAGCTGAGAAGACGGGAACATCGATCTGCTCGGCGAGCGTGCGGAGCTGCGCAACCGCTGCGGGCCGCTGCAGGTCGGCACCCACGAGCATCGGGTTTCTTCCCTGAGAGCGGAACCACCTGGCCAACTTTGCCGAGTTGGTTGTCTTGCCCGAGCCCTGCAAACCCGCCATGAGGACCACCGTTGGTGGCTTTGACGAATAGGTGACACGGAGGGTTTCTCCACCGAGGGTGTCTGTGAGTTCCTCCAGAACGATCTTGCGAACCTGAAGTGCCGGATTGAGCGCTTGTGACAGCTGGTCGCCAACAGCACGTTCCCGGATGCGGGTCTGAAGAGACTTGACCACCGAAAGGTTGACGTCGGCCTCAAGGAGCGCGAGGCGTATCTCGCGCAGAACCTCGTCCACGTCGGCTTCGGACAAACGCCCCTTGCCCCTGAGACGGCCAAATATTCCTTCAAAGCGATCGGTGAGTGACTCGAACATCGACCCACGAACTTACAACCGATGAAGCCACTGGCACTAGACGCCGCCGGAACATGTGCCCTGCGAACGGTGTTGACTTGGGAGATGGAACAACTGGTTCTCGACATCTGGTCCGATGCGATCTGTCCGTGGTGCTACCTGGGACACGTCCGTGTCGAAGAAGCGATCGAGATCACGGGCCTGGGTGATGAGGTGTCTCTGCGGCACCGGGCGTTTCAGCTGGATCCCCGGGCCACCTCGACCCCGGGCGATCTACGGCAGGCGATCGAGCACAAGTACGGCCCGGGCTCCTTCGATGCCATGAGCACCCGACTGGATGAACTGGGAAACCGAGCCGGAATCGACTACCGGTTCGATCTCGCTCAGCGAGTAGGAACAATGGATGCCCACCGTCTGATCCAGTGGGCACAGAACTTGATTCAGGGGGAGGAGAACGAATCCGGCCCACCTGACGCTCTCGTTGAACGCCTGTACCGGGCCTACTTCACCGAAGGTGTCAACATTGCCGATCGCCAGAACTTGGCGGACTTGGCATCGGACGTGGAACTGGACCGCGCCGGGGCTGCCGCAATGCTCGCTGGTGAGGAGTACCGCGAGGTCGTGCTGAACGACCATCAAGAAGCCATCGAGAACGGCATCACAGGTGTTCCAGCCGTGACCTTCAGAGGCGCTGTGATCATTCCGGGCGCCCAGGAAGTGGACACAATGGCCAGGGTCCTCACCCGGCTCCATGCCAAGGTGACCGCTGCGGCTCCCTGAGTCAGGGGAGGGTCCGCAGTGGATCCCCAGCCCGGATTTCACCCGAAGCCAGCACCCAGGCATAGGCACGCGCGCGGCCGGGATGCAGATCGAAATCGAGGTGCCTGAACCAACCGTCCGAGAACGATCCCGCGATGTTCTGACACGGCGGGGCCCACGAAGTGACTTCGAGAACCACAGGATTCTCGCCGTCTCCGATCCTCAGCCGGGTCCCGGGTCGGATTCCGGACCAGTCGATGCCGGCCACGGTCAGATTCTCCCCTACCGACCCGGCGGTTATGGGATGGCCCTCGGAGCGAAGTTCCGAAATCACCTCGGCCGAGAACAGACACACGGCCTGAAACGGCCGACCGTGGTGTCGGCGGGTCTTCTGAGTGTCACCATCGAGACCGCGGGCTCCTATGTGGACGGCATCCGTGGACTGTTTGGGTACTCCCCCACCCGACACACTGATTCGCTCCAGGATCCCGGTCTGGGGATGCGAGGATTGCTCGGCCACAGCCCGGCCGGCAGCCGACAGAAGGCTGTCGGTGGATTCCACGGCGACGGCGAGCGGATCGTCCGCGCCGAGCACCTCCACCATGTTCGTGCGAGCACCGTGTTGGCGCACGAGGTTCCTGAGTTCAAGCTCCGGGCCCAGTGCGAGCTCACTCAGATCGGTGCCTGCGCCGCCGGCGGAGATCAGCGATTTCGACAGGTGCTCGAGCGCAATCAGGGCACCGCCGGGGATTTCGTCCAGGCCGTACATCGTCCAACGCCATCGATGAGGAATCCCACCGATCGTTCCAGCGGCGTCCTCCAGATCAAAGATCAGGGGATCAACCTTCAGGGGCAACGCTCTCAGTTCGGCGTTCGAGACCATCACGATCGATCCTTGCCGTTCATGTCCGCAGGAGGCCTGGCACTGCTCAGCAGGTTCTCGATGATTTCCCCGGCGGCCAGAGGGTCTTCCACGGCGTCCGCCGAGGGTCCACGGTGCCAGCCTTCCGCCACCGCCAACACCGCTCCGGAAGCCTCAATCACGCGCCCGGTCACGGCGCCCGAATGCGGTGATGCCAACCATGTGATCACCGGCGCGATCCAACGGGGGCCCAGCTTGTCCGCGGCATCGCCGGATGCGGCCATCGCCAGGTCCTCGGTCATTCGCGTGACCGCCGCCGGTGCAATGGCATTCACTGTCACGCCGTAGCGCTCCAGCTCCAGCGATGCGATGTAGGTGAACGCCGCAATCCCCGCCTTGGCCGCTCCATAGTTGGATTGGCCGGCATTGCCGTAGATGCCGGAGACCGAGGTGGTGTTGATGATCCGGGCATCAACCTCTTCCCCGGCTTTGCTGAGTCCACGCCAATAGGCGGCAGCGTGATGTGACGGGGCGAACGTACCCTTGAGGTGCACGTTGATCACTGCATCCCATTCGGCCTCCGACATGTTCGTGAGCATCCGGTCTCGCAGGATCCCCGCATTGTTGATCAACACGTCCAGCCGGCCAAAGGTTTCCACGGCTTGTTCAATCGTCCCGAGCGCGCCGTCGAAGCTGGAGATGTCGGAGTAGTTGGGTTCTGCGTGCCCACCGGAGGCGGCGATCTCAGCCACCACGTCCTCGGCGGGACTCAAGTCGGTGCCCGAACCGTCACGGGATCCCCCAAGATCGTTCACGAGCACTCTGGCACCCTCTGCAGCCAGCATGAGGGCATATTCGCGCCCGATACCCCGGCCGGCTCCGGTCACTATGCATACGCGGCCTTCACAAATACCCATTGCAGATTTCCCCCGCTTCCTAGGCGTCGAACAACGCTGACACGAATTCCTCCGGATCGAAGTCCACCAAGTCCACCGCTGCCTCACCGAGACCAACGAGCTTCACCGGCAGATCGAGTTCGGAAACGATGGCAAACACGATTCCACCCTTGGCAGATCCGTCGAGTTTGGTGAGCACCACACCCGTCACGTCCGTGGCTTCGGCGAACTGGCGAGCCTGGATCAATCCGTTCTGGCCGGTGGTGGCATCAATGACCAGCAGAACCTCGACCACCGAGCCGGCGCCGCGGTCGGCCACCCGTCTCACTTTGGAGAGTTCGTCCATGAGGTTGCTCTTGGTGTGCAGACGCCCGGCGGTATCTGCGAGCACGTAGTCGGCGTCGCGCGCGCCTGCCGCTTCAACAGCGTCGAAAATCACCGACGATGGATCCCCGCCCTCGCTTCCGCGGATCATCGTCGCACCACAGCGTTGGGCCCAGGTTTCCAGTTGCTCGGCCGCGGCCGCCCGGAATGTGTCACCGGCCGCCATCACGATGGTATTCCCCTCACCGCCGAGTCGGTGACCCAACTTTCCGATCGTGGTGGTCTTGCCCACTCCATTCACTCCCACGATCAGGAAGATGCTGGGCCCCTCCCCGCTCTTGTTGAGCGGTGGAACGTCTCCCAGACGATTGACCAGCTCGGATTTGAGTGATTCCATCAACTCTTCCGACGTGGTCAGCTTCTCCGAGTTCACTCGGGTCCGCACTGCATCAAGGACCTCCTGGGTTGATCCGATTCCCAGGTCGGCAAGAATGAGAGCTTCCTCCAACTCCTCGTACGAGGCTTGCGTTATCTCCGATCGGGACAGGACGGATCCGACATAACCGGACAGGGTCGAGCGGGCTTTGCCCAGGCGGTCCCTGAAACGGGGCCGGACCAGCTCCTCGATCACCTCGGGTTCGATCACCTCGGGCTCAACCACTTCGGGTTCGAGGACCTCCACCTCGGGTTCCAGGACCTCGGTTTCGGCCGGCGGTTGCTCGATCAGCGTCTCAGAGGCCTGATCCACGCTCCTGCGGGAAACGAAGAACGCACCAGCGCCGATTACCAGCGCCAGCATGAGCAGTGTGACCAACAAGACAATGAGGAGTTCCATGACAGGCGTGAGCCTACAAACTGAGCAGACCATCAGCGATCCGGTGTCCGTGTCTGCGTTGCAGCGCCGCGCCATCTACCGTCGAGACGGTCCGACAATCGGGAGCAGGCGTGGACAACACCGCAAATGAGTCGAAAACTGACGAGACGCCCGCGGGGACTCCTCCGCCGTTCCTGGCCGAACCGCACAGGGCGGAACCGGACACGGCACCCTCGGCGCGTATCGAGCAACTCATGTTCGAAATGCGCAAAGTCATCGTTGGTCAGGATCGAGTACTGGAACGCCTCCTCGTCTGCCTGATTTCGGGCGGCCACGTGCTTCTGGAGAGTGTTCCCGGGCTGGCGAAGACGTTGTCAGTGGAAACCCTGGCCGACGCCGTCGGGGGATCGTTCTCCCGGGTTCAGTTCACACCCGACCTGTTGCCCGCCGACGTCGTTGGAACCCGCATCTACCGCGCATCAACCGAGGAGTTCGACGTCGAGCTCGGTCCCGTGTTCGCCAACTTCGTTCTGGCCGACGAGATCAACCGTGCGCCCGCCAAGGTGCAGTCCGCGCTGCTCGAAATCATGGCTGAGCTGCAGGTCACCATCGGCGGCCAACGTTTCGAGGCGCCCAATCCGTTCCTGGTCCTCGCAACACAGAATCCAATCGAATCCGAAGGTGTGTATCCACTGCCGGAGGCACAGCGGGACCGCTTCCTGATGAAAGTTGTCATCGACTACCCGGCGCCCGCTGAGGAGATCGAGATCGTCCAGCGAATGGGCACCTATCCCCCCACTGCGTCCGAAGTAATCTCGCTCGAGGATGTCCAGCAACTCCAGAAGAAGGCCAAAGAGGTATTCGTGGAGCGCTCCGTGATGGAGTACGCCGTGAATCTGGTCCTGTGCACAAGAACCCCGGAGAACTTCGGTCTGCCCGAGCTACGCGACTACATCGAAGTGGGTGCCAGCCCGAGAGCATCACTGGGGCTGGTCAGTGCCGGCCGCTCCCTCGCATTGATTCGCGGCCGTGACTACCTCACGCCCCAGGATGTCTTCGACGTCGCGCCGGAAGTCCTCCGGCACCGACTGCTGCTGTCCTACGAAGCGTTGGCCCGAGATGTGGATGCCGAGCAGATCCTCGCCCGGGTTCTCGGCACGGTTCCGGCGCCACATGTGAGCGTGCACACACCGCAACATCTGGGTGCCGTCCAGCCGTGACCGGACTGAGCAACACGCTCCGCCTTGTTGGCGACCGGCCGCCGGAGGAGATTCTCCGCCGATTGGCTCTGGATGTCACGACGCGCCTTGACGGAGTCCTGCATGGTGACTTCATGGGTCTGGTTCCCGGTCGTGGAAGTGAACCCGGCGAGACCCGCCGATACGAGGCGGGTGACGACGTCCGCCGCATCGACTGGAACGTCACGGCCCGAACGCAATATCCACACATCCGCGAGACCATCGCCGACCGCGAACTGGAGGCCTGGCTGCTGCTGGACCGCTCCTCCCGCCTAGATTTCGGCACCGCAACGTGTGAGAAGCGCGACCTGGTGCTGGCAGCAGGGGCCGGCATCGGCCTGCTGGTGGCCAAGGGTGGGAACCGAGTCGGCGCGGTGATGCTTCGGGGTTCCGAGACAGAAACAATACCGCCACGATCTGGTCGAAAGCATCTGCTCGGATTGATGTCCAAAGTGATGAACACACCCCGCGAGGACGGCTCGGGTGCCGCTGACCTCGACGCCGGGCTGGCCGAGGTGGAATCCGTGGCACGGCGCCGGGGACTTGTCACCGTGATCAGCGACTTCGCAACTCCCGTGGAGGAATGGAAGAGCCGACTGGGCACGCTTGCTCAACGCCACACCGTGTTGTGTGCACAGGTTCTCGACCCTCGCGACCTGGAACTTCCAAAGGTCGGGCACCTCCGATTCGTTGATCCGGCCACCGGTTCCATGCGTGAAGTGAACACGGACAACGCCGGCATTCGCGAGAACTACGCTCGCCTTGCCGCGGAACAGCAAACGGCGATCGACAGTGCCATTCGTGGTGTCGGTGCAGATCACCTGGTGCTCCGCACCGACGAAGACTGGCTGATGGCTCTGGCGAAGCATGTGTCCAAGCGTCGTCACCACGCCGGGCTGGGCTCGGGAATACCGAAATGACCGAGAACTTCCTCTCGCCGGACCGACTCTGGCTGCTCGTGGCGGTGGCTGCCCTCGCGGGCGTTCACATCTTCCTGCAGTTCCGCAGCCCCAAGTACGCGGTGCGGATTTCCAGCATGGAGATGCTGGACAAGGTCGTTCCCAACCGCCCGGGTTGGCGGCGCCATGTG
>JAHRAZ010000033.1 GCA_020027475.1 Microthrixaceae bacterium | reverse complement strand
CAAATGCGCGACCAGACCAACACAGAACGACCCGTAGGGGAGGGGGCTGGGGTGGGGATGTGGGGTGGGGATGTAAGGTCCGGTGATGGCTCGAATTGTGATGGTGCACGGCGCGTTCCACGAACTGTGGGGACCACATCAACTGAAGGACCGGTGGTTGCCGGCACTGCAGGACGGCCTCTGGCGCCACGGACTCTCGGTTGATCCCGACGACGTTGCCGTCTGCTTCTATGGCGACCTGTTCCGACACGACGCGGAGAAGGTGGATCCAGACGAATGGGAGGCAGCGCGAGAAGGCGCGGCCGAAATGCTGGATGAAGTCGGAGGTGAGGAGGCGTTGGGATTCCTGAGCCAGGCTGCCGGCACGGCCGCGTATGAGCGCACCATAGACATGGTCACGGTGATGAACGAAGACCCGGACATTCGGGACAAAACACGTGCGCGGTTCCTTGAGGCGGTCGGGACCGACACGGACGTGATCGTTGCCCATTCCCTGGGAACGGTCATCTCGCATCAGGCTCTGGCCGCGAACCCCGGCATCGAGATCGACATGCTGATCACCCTGGGTTCACCACTCGGATCCTCGATGGTGTTTCCCGCACTTGAACCGCCCCCAGCCGATGGAGTCGGACAGTGGCCGGGTGGAGCCCGGAACTGGGTCAATGTGGCGGCCGTGGGCGACAAGGCCGCATCGGTGAGTCGTCTGGCCGAGAAGTTCGGCCCCAGAGTCGAGGATCACCTCGTGGACAACGGGTACCGAGCCCACAATCCCGAGCCCTATCTGAACAACGCGAAGACGGGTGCAGCCGTTGCGCGTGGTCTGGGTCTGCTGGACTGAGGATTGCACCGACCCGACCAACACCGCGACCCAGACGAACACAGCCCAGACTGAGACAGCCCAGACCAACCCACAGCCCAGGAGAAACAATGGGAACAACCAATCTTGAGCGGATCCGCGCAGCACAGGCTGCCACGACACGCCTCGAACACGACCTTCAGACAGTGGAGTCGGTACTCGAAACGGTTGGCGACATCGCGGAAAGCGTTGAGGAGGCCCGTGAGTCGGTCAAAGAGATCGAGCGGGAAACCAGGAGGTGGCTCCCCAGGATTCTGCTCATCGGAGTCCTGCTGGTGCTGGCTGCGGTGATCGTGAGGAAGGTCCGCCAGTCGAGGCAGGCCTCACAGGTTGAAGAGCCGCTGCAGGGCGAGCCGGCCGGCAGCCCGCCCCCGCCGTAGGCGACTCCGCTCACTCACCCGCCAAGGAGCGGTAGGTTCGGATTATGTCCAGCGATTCGACCGTCAGATTCGTGATCCAGCTTCATGTTCACGACGTCCCCGGCTTCAAAACCGCCGTGGGTCGATGCGTGCGGATCAGCCGCGATGAGCCCGGCACCCTGATCTACGACTGGTACCTGAACGAAGAAACGGGCGAAGCCCGGCTGTACGAGGCGTACGACTCCCTGGATGCCCTCGATGACCACGTCCATGGTCCTGTCTTTGGCGACGTCGGGCCCGACCTGATCAAAACCTGCGAGTTCCGCCATGTCGACGCATTCGGGGACTTCGGCGACATGGTGGATCAGCCAACTCTGTGGCCCACCACCTACTGGGGTCGGCCATTCGACGCGATCTGACGCAGCTGGCGACTCGGGCCCCGAAGCTGTGGATCGCATGATGGTGGCTCCGGCCTTTCACCGGCCGGCGTTTCGCGTTCAGCCGTTTCGCGTTCAGCCGTTTCGCGCTCTGCCGGTGTTCAGCGCTCTGCTGGTGTGTCGCGTTCGGTTGTTTCGCGCTCTGCCGGTGTTTCGCGCTCTGTTGTTGATGGGGACCATCTCATTGTTGGTTTCGGCGTGCGCAGGCCCGGATGATCAATCCGGTGAATCGGCATCCCAGTTCGGCGAGACCGAGGTGTCAGTGGGCTTTTCCCTCGCCCGGGACCAAGCTGGTCTGCAGGAATACGTTGATTCCGTTTCCGATCCGCAGTCGGATTCCTTCAGGGAGTTCCTCACGGTGGACGAGGCCGCAGCACGATTCGGTGCAACGGCGGAAACCCGCCAAGAGGCTCTGTCCACTCTGGCGGAGGCAGGAGTCTCTGGTGCGATTGACCCCAGCGGCGGCTTGGCATTTGCCACGATGACCGCCGTTGAGGTGGAGGAGACTTTCGACACAGAGATGCGGGTTGTCGCGGGCTCAACCGGGGTGGACATCCTGGAACCAGTCGACCCGAATGTCGATCCTTTCCTGGGCTCGGGGGCCATCACGTCGGTGATCGGATTGAGCAGCTCGGTCCCGATTGCTCCCAGTGCAGATTCAGCCCCGAGGGAACGCACGGTTTTCAGCGCCGATCAACCCGATTGCTCGCAGCATTCGAAGGGATCCATGGACGCAGCGACCTTTCGGGAACGACACGGATTGCCCGACCCCGCCACCGCGAACTGGCGTGGGGTGCGACTCGGATTCCTGTCCGCCGATCCGATCGACCAGCGTTCCCTGGATGTGTGGGCTGAGTGCACCAACGCGGATTCGGTGCCAGCGATCGAGACCACGCTCGTGAACGGTTCCGGGGGATCGACCAATCCCGAGAGTGTGCTCGATTCCACTGCGATGGTGGCCATCGCTGCCGGGATCGAGAAGGTGGAAATGGTCCAGTTCGACGAGGCCTCCTCGATCCTGTTCCCGCTGGCAAGGGTTGTGGAGAGTTCGGGCTTGGACATCCTTTCGATCTCGTTGGTGTATTGCGAGACTTCTTTTCGCGAATCGGAGATGGATGGCGTCGAATGGCTCCTGGCAGTCCTGGCGGCCACGGGCACGTCCACGGTCGCCGCATCCGGGGATCTGGGTTCGCAGGGTTGTGGCGTCGATGAGGGCGCCGCCGTGACCTATCCGGCGAGCAGCCCGAATGTGCTGGCGGTGGGTGGAACACAATTGAATCCAGACGATCCCGCGGCTGTCGGAACCGTCTGGAATCGAACCGGGAAGGGTGACGTGAATGCGAGCGGCGGCGGTACAAGCACAGTTTTCGACTCTCCCTGGTATCAGGTGTCCGCAGCGACCCGGACATCGGGTGAGAGCCAATCGAATGGGGACCAATCCCCGGTAGGCAGATCGGACGATGGCCGAGCGGGCGGTGACCGCTCACGTGATGGCGAACGAGCCGATGAAGGTCCCGAAGCCGTTGCCGGGCGAACTGTGCCGGATCTGGCATTGCTGGCGGAGCCGGAGATGATCGGATCAATCAGCGTGTGCAACAGCAGTGGTGACTGTTATTGGGATCTGGTGGGTGGCACCAGCCTGTCGGCACCATCGGTCGCTGGCGCCCTGGCACTCATACAGGCCACAGCCATCCCTTCAGCGACGACACAGTCCACAACGCCGCCCGCAACCACGCGATCCACAACAGCGCGATCCACAACAACCCAAGCAACGCCCCGAAGATCAGGTGACCCGGCGGCAGGATTCGAGCGCCGGATGGGTCTGACCACACCCTTGGTGTACCTATCCGCCGCCACGGGCCGGAGTGGATTCTCCGATGTGATCTCGGGCACCAACGATCTGGCCGGACTTGGCTGTTGCAGCGCCGAAGTCGGTTATGACCTGACTACGGGATGGGGAACACCTCTGTTCGGCGAAGTTTTGCGTGCAGTCCCGTCCGACGACTGAGTTCACCACCGCTTCACCTCACTACAGGTTTTCCCTCATTACGTCGTCGAGTCGGTCGAATGGGGAGTGTGCAGCAGTTACGACTGTTCTCGCGGGATCGCCATCATCGGGTGGTGCTTGTGTGTGGCCGGTCCCAGGAGGGTTCAGAACGCACGTCACACGTGCCGGGTGCCACAGATACCTTTGGCGCTTCCGGAGTGGATCGGGTCTCCGAGGCAGAACTCAAGAAGGCAGATCTCAACGAGGCCGAACTGGCCGTGTGGCGAAGACTCCGACGAGTCCAACGCTTCGACGTTGAACTCGTCGGCCAACATGAACTCCCGGGGATCTTCAACAACGCGGGAGCTGAGCGTCCAGCGGCGCTGGTCGTACCGCTGGGCAATCAACCGGTGGGCAAACAACACTGTCTCGATGCCGTGAGGGAGACCGCCAAGCTGGCCGGGCCCACACCTCTTGTTGCCATTGCCGCCGACAGCGCCGAGGAGTGTCTTGAAGCACTTGATTCCGGGGCAGAGGAAGTATTGGGAGGAACCAAGCTGACCAGCGCCGCTCTGGAACGCGCCGTGTTGTCAGCCATGTACCGTCGAGCCTCCGGATCCCGTTTGATCAGCAGCAACTCCGATCCCCTCACCGGTCTGGCCACGAGGACCGCCCTGGAAACCGAGGTTCCGCGTATCCTGGCTGCCGGCAGCGGCCAATCGGTGGCCGCCCTCTACATAGATCTGAATCGATTCAAGGCAGTCAACGACAATCACGGCCACGCTGCGGGTGATGCTGTGTTGACCGAAACTGCATCGAGACTCCGCAGCGCTGTGCGCGGCTCGGATCTGGTGATCCGCCTCGGTGGCGATGAGTTCGTGGTGATGCTCAGCGCCGCGTCCCCGATCGAAGAATTGGCGGCCGAAGTGGCCGAGCGGATCGTGGACAACTTCCGCGAACCTGTCTCATTTGACGGCCGAAGCCTGCACATGACGGTGAGTGTGGGCATCGCCATCCATCGCACCGGGGAGTCAGGTCCCGACCTGGTAGCGCGAGCCGATGATGCCCTGTATTCGGCGAAGAACGACAATTTCAGAGCGGTGGTCCGATACGGCGCTCAACTCGATCAGCGGGCTGCACGCATGGCCCATGCGTCCGAAGTGCTCACCGAGGGCATCCGCCGGGATCTGTTGAGACTGGAAACCCACCCGATTGTGCAGTCGTCGCGATCTGTTGTGACCGGGCACTTCCATCGGCCCAGCTGGGGTCAGGCTCCCGAGGAGCTGATCCGCCCCTTCCCCGACAAGTCACCAGTTTGCGTGGCATCCGACTCGGGCAGCGAGCTCAGCCTGTTCAAGTGGAGTCTCTTTCGACTCCTTGAAACCCCTCGTTCTCCCCGGGTGGCGTCACTGAACACCCTGATCAGGGTTCCGGGTGTGGCCCTGGTGGCAGACCACGGCTCAGCGGTGTCCTCTCTTGACCTGGATTCAGACATCACGAGGAACCTGGTGCTGGTGGTCGATGAGATGGCGTTCGAACAGAACGAGTTGCGTCAGGGGATTCTCGATCTCGCCAGGTCAGGCATCAGGTCGGCAGTGGGAAGATTCGGTGCCGGTGCAGCCTCTCTGTCGCTTCTGGAGTCGCATCCATTCGAGGCCGTCTGGGTGGATCGGGAGATTGTGGGCGGGTTGGCAAGCTGTTCCATTCGCCGGTCGAAACTCTCGGCGATCGCGCAGGTGGCGCACGCTCTGGGTCAGAAGGTGCTTCTTGATCAGCCGGCTGAATCCCGGGATCTGGAGGTGGCAACCGAACTGGCCGACGTGTGTGTCGTGGGAGCACCGAGATTCCCTTTGGCCCCGCAGAGCACCGCCGAAGATGTCATGGACTCGCCCCGCTGAATCACCCAATCGGGGATGGATGAACTATCACTACGGTGGACGGTTCACCGCCAAGGGAGCGAGCAATGCAGTTCAGCGATGATCACGAGATGTTCAGAAGGACAGTTCGTGAGTTCGTGTCCAACGAGATCAATCCACATGCCGACGAGTGGGAGGCCGCGGGCACGTTTCCCGCCCATGAGCTCTTTTCCAAGATGGGCGACCTCGGCCTGCTGGGTCTGACCTATGACTCCGAATGGGGTGGCGGGGATGCTGACGCCATCTACACGATGATCCTCGCCGAGGAACTGGGCAGGAGTGCCAGTCTCGGTGTGGCGATGGCAATCGGTGTTCAAACAGACATGGCGACCCCCGCCCTGAATCGGTTCGGCAGCGACGAGTTGAAGGCGAACTATCTGCGGCCTGCGATCGAAGGGTCGATGGTGGCTTCGATCGCGGTTTCCGAACCCGACGCAGGTTCTGATGTGGCTGGCATTCGCACCCGTGCCGTTCGCGATGGCGACGAATGGGTGATCAACGGTTCAAAGATGTGGATCACCAGCGGCACCCAAGCCGACTGGTTGTGTCTCCTCGCTCGAACCTCGGATGAGGGTGGATACCGGGGCATGTCCCAGATGGTGCTCCCCACGAACACCGATGGATTCGCAGTCAGTCGCAGGCTCGACAAGTTGGGAATGCGTGGCTCCGACACTGCTGAGCTGACCTTCACCGACCTCCGGATTCCGGTGTCGAACACGATTGGGGTGGTCGGCCGCGGGTTCCAGCAGCAGATGGCCCAGTTCCAGGATGAACGCATGGTCGCCGCCTACCAGATGGTGGGAGCGGTGGAGCTGGCGATGGAGCGCACCGTGGCGTACCTCAATGAGCGGATGGCCTTTGGTGCTCCCCTGATCGCCAATCAGTACATCCAGTACGAATTGGCTGAGGTCGCTGCGATGCTGGACATCAATCGGCACCACAACTGGGCCGCTGCCGAAGCGGCTTCTCGAGGTGAGGACATCACCCGGCACGCAACGGTCGCCAAGCTGACTTCGGCTCGGTTGGCTCGCCAGATGGCCGACCTGGCTGTTCAGTTCCACGGCGGAATGGGTTACGTGGAGGAGAACTGGCCTGCCCGCTTCTATCGCGATACCCGCCTTTGGTCGATCGGTGGCGGAGCCGACGAGGTGATGCTGCGGACGCTGGCCCGCATGAACGGCATCGGGTCGGACTGAGTATGGCTGGACCGCGCGCAGGTCCGATCGGCACCAGCGGTGTCCCGGCCGCAGCGGTGTTCCGGCGGCAGCGGCCTGAACTACAGTGGGCCGGTACGTCACGGGGAGCTCGGTGAAACCGGGCTGAGAGGGCGGATGCGCCAGAGGCAGGGATGCCTCCCGAGCCATGCCGCCGACCCGCAACCTGATCTGGGTAATGCCAGCGGAGGAATCGATGGGAATGCGTGTGGTGATCTTCACCGGCGGTCCACAAGACCTGGATCGTTCCCGCGCCCGAGTTGATCTCCGCTCGCGGGTCACCTCCGCCCTGGATGGCACTGCCCTGGATGACACTGGCCTGGCTGACACTGGCCTGGATCACCCTGGGCCGGATCACCCTGGGCCGGATCGGCCCGACCTTGTGATCGCGGCAGACTCGGGACTCGGGATTGCCCTGGAAGCGGGATTCGATGTTGACGGGGTCGTGGGCGACATGGATTCGGTTGATGAAGATCAACTCCGTCTCGTTCGGCAACGTGGTGCGGAGGTCCTGCAGTTTCCGGTGGGAAAAGACGAAACGGACCTTGAACTGGCCATCGACGTTGCTCTGGAAAGCGAACCGGATGAGTTGGTGGTGGTGGGAAGTCCTTCGGGACGACTGGATCACCTGATTGGCTGGACCCGTCTGGTGTCCTCCCCGCGACTCAGGGGGATCGCCGTGACGGCCTGGCTCGGCTCAACGGTTGTTCTTCCGGTCTTCGACTCCCGCGTGTTTCGCGGGACACCGGGCGCCACAGTGTCGCTGTTCGCCGAACACGGTGACGCTCGCGGAGTGACTACCCGAGGTCTGCGCTGGGATTTGAATCACCAGACACTTCGGAGCGCCTCGTCACTGGGCGTGTCCAACGAGTTCGAAACCGGAACCGCATCCGTGGAGGTCGATTCAGGTGTGGTGGCCGTGGTGATACCGCCAGAACACCAACATGACTCAGAACACCAACATGACTGGCCGGAGAAGAAATGAAGCGTATTTCTGACTACTTGAGGCATCCCAGAGGGCATCGAGTAGTCGTGGCGCTCATGGCAACGACTGTGATCGTGGCGGGTGCCTGCGGATCAGAGGGCAACGATGCCTCACAGGACCCCGCAGACGGTGATTCCACCGAGGGGGCCGAGGTGGTTCTCGTGACGTACGACTCCTTCGCCCTGCCTGAAGGGGCAGCGGAGGCCTTCGAGGCGGAATCCGGGGCAACCATCAAGGTCGTGGCCGCCGGAGACTCCGGCGCAATGCTGGCGGGATCGTTGCTGACTGCCGGCTCGCCCGATGGTGACGTGATCTTCGGAATCGACAACACCACGGCCACCGAGGTCCTCGACGAGGGATTGCTGGAGCCATACGAAGCAGTTGGCCTGGATGGAGTCCGCGAAGGTGTGGCCCTCGATTCCGAACTCGGCAGCTTGCTCACTCCGATCGATACTGGCGACGTGTGTGTGAACGTCGACACGCAGTGGTTTGCCGAGAATCCCGATCTCGACCCGCCGGCGACCTTTGAACAGCTGGCCTCCAAGGAGTACGCGTCATTGCTGGTTGTGGAGAATCCCGTCAACTCTTCCCCCGGGATGGCCTTCATGCTCGGAACAATCGATGAGTTCGGTGAGGATGGGTGGCTCGACTACTGGGGTGAGCTGAAGACTCACGGTGTGAAGGTGGCTCCCAGCTGGGATGACGCCTACTACAACGACTACTCGGTGAGCGGCGGAGACCGCCCGATCGTGGTGAGTTACGCGAGCAGTCCGCCGGCCGAGGTGGTGTTCAGCGAGGGCGAGCGAACCGAACCTGCCTCGGAGGTAGCGCTCGACACGTGCGTGGCCCAGGTGGAATATGCCGGTGTGCTCGCCGGAGCAGCCAATCCCGAACTGGGTCGGGAGCTCATCGACTTCATGCTCGCCGAGGACTGGCAGTCAGCCTTGCCCGAAGCCAACTTCGTGTACCCGGTAACCGAGGTTGACCTGCCGGAGTCCTTTGTCCAGTGGGCGCCCCGCCCCGAGTCGCCGATCATCGTTGACGCCGTGGTCGCCGGAGAGAACCGCAACGCATGGATCGAGCAGTGGCGAGAAGTCATGGAGTAGGCCGCAGCGGGGGAGCGAACATCATTGCGGTGTTTGTGGTGGTTCTCGCTGTTGCATTACCCCTCCTGGCGGTGCTGATCCGGTCATTCTGGATCGACGGATCGTTCACCACTGAGTCGATCTCCCGCATTCTGGGTTCGTCGCGGACATGGCGGATTCTGGCCCTCACAGTCGGTCAGGCCGTCGCAAGTTCCGTACTCACCCTCGCAGTCGGGTTGCCGGTCGCCTGGATCCTCTCGAGATTCCGCTTCCCGGGCAGGAAGCTCGTACAGACCGCTGCCATGGTTCCGTTCGTGCTTCCGTCAGTAGTGATCGGTGTGGCGTTCGCCACGATCCTCGGCCCGCGGGGAGTCGTGGACCTGCGGGGCACCTGGTGGGCCATATTCGCGGCCCACGTGTGTTTCAACCTTGCTGTGGTCCTGCGGGTCGTGGGCAGTGCGTTTTCCTCTGTCGATTCCTCGCTGGAGGAGTCGGCGATGCTGTTGGGTGCCTCACGTCTGCGAACGCTTCGGCACATCACGATGCCCACCGTGGCTCCCGCAATCCATTCGGCAGCGGTGATCATCTTTCTCTACAGCCTCACCAGCTTCGGTGTGATCGTGTTGCTGGGTGGGGGAGCGGTGACCACGATCGAGGTGGAGATCTGGACCAGGGCCACCAGGCAGTTTGATCTCTCGGGCGCCGCGGTCCTGGCTGGTGTCCAGGCGTTGACCGTGGTGATCGTGTTGTCGTTTCGGTCGCCGGTGGGACGTCCGCGATCCGCTCGGTCGGCAATTTCACGGGCGCATATTCCAGGATCCGCGAAACAATGGGCAGCGGTGTCGGCGGCCATTCTGGCTGTGTTCATGATCTCTGTGCTTCCACTGTTGGCCATCCTGGAGCGATCGCTGCTCGTGGGAGAGGGCTACTCGCTGGCGCATTGGCGTTCGGTCGGGTCCGCCACGGAAGGGACCGGTCTTCGGATCTCACCGACTGCAGCGATCCTCGCCTCGCTGCGCGCGGCCATTCCGGCTTCGTTTCTTGCGCTGGCTCTGGGGATTCCGGCGGCCCGCGCGGTGGCATACAAACCCAATGGCTTCGGTTCGCGGGTGTTGTTGTTGCCACTGGCCATCTCGGCCACCACGGTTGGACTCGGACTGTTGTTGCTGTCCACCCGTGGTCCGGTCGACCTCAGGAGTTCCTCCGTCCTGGTGGTGCTGGCTCAGACGTTGGTGGCCCTCCCGGTTGTTGTGCGATCCGTGGCACCGGCCATCCGGTCGTTGCCTCCAGCGCTCGGTGAAGCCGCTGAGCTCGCCGGAGCCCCGGCAGGTCTGATCTGGCGCAAGATCGAGTTCCCCCTGATTCGGGCCGCGGTGATGGCATCGGCGGGACTGGCGGTGGTCATCGCCTTGGGTGAGTTCGGTGCCACGGTGTTCGTTGCGCGTCTGGGCGAGCCCACCATGCCCGTGGCGATTGAACGCCTGATGTCCCGCCCCGGCCAGGCCGGAATCGGCCAGGCGATGGTTCTAGCGTGCTTGCTCGGCTTGGTCTGTTCGGTGATCATCTGGGTGATCGACTGGGCAGCAGGGTCGTCCTCCGGGGTGTCGCTGGGAGAATAACCCAAGCTGGCCGGCCAATCCGATCTGCGTTTGCGGGATTGCCTCGCTACGATGGTCCCCGATGGCGGTTGACGCGGGTTGCCGCTGCGGTTCGAGATCGGTGTGGGGAGAATGTTGATTCGTCGCTTTGCGGTCGTGGGCGCGACCGTCGTTGGCATGACAGCTTGGTTGGCACCGCCTGCTTTTGCGGTGGACGAGGTCGGGCAGGCAGATTTGCCAACGCAAACAGATTCAGCGGACACCACCTCGAGCACATCCACCTCCACAACCACGACTACGACTACGGATCCCACCGAGTCCTCGACCACGGTCACAACCACCACCATTTCAGAAGCTCTTCCCGAGCTTCCGGATGTGACAGTTCCACCGGAACTGATCGGTGATTCCCGTGCTCCGGTGTTGCTCAATCCCGGTGGGAACGACGGCGGGGAAGTGCCTCTGCACCAGATCCAGTTTGACCATGTCGGCAACGGAATCCTCCAGCAGAAGGTTGCGGAGTTTCAGTCAGAACTGGGCGAGAGGCAGGCCACGCTTCTCGGCCTCGAAGGCCGCCTGACTCGTCAACGCGGAATTGTTGACAGATTGACAGCCGAGCTCGAGACCCTCGACGGAGATGTGAAGCGCAGTATCGTCGACGCGGTCCGCGCCGAGGAGGAGCTGCGATCGCACACAGTGGAAGCATTCATCAACGGCGACACCGATGGCCGCTTGTCGCTCGTTCGCTTCGATGACCCGGTCCAGCTCGGAGTTGCGCGCGAGATGCTCGGTTCCGTCGTGCAGGCCGACGAAGATGTGGTCCGCAAGTACAATGAGGCTCGCGAGAAACTTGCCGCAGGACAGGAGGCCAAGGCCTCGAGCCTTGCCGAGGCCCGCGCTGACCTGAGTGAGACCGAAGACTTGTACGACATCGGACACGCTGCAATAGCGGACGCCGCCGATGCCATCAAGGCCTACGAGAGTGGATCCCAGATCTATGTCCGTGGTTTCGTTTTCCCCATTGCAGGCGACGCAGAATTCATAGATTCCTGGGGATTCCCCCGCATGATGGGAACGTCATCGCAGCACTGGCATCAGGGCTCTGATGTGTTCGCCAAATACGGCACTCCTTTGGTTGCGGCTGAGAGCGGAGTGCTCTTCAAGGTCGGTCAGGCCTCGCTTGGTGGAACCAAGCTCTGGATTCGCGGCGATTCCGGTACGGAGTACTACTACGCACATCTCTCTGCCATTGCCGATGGAGTCGTCAATGGGAAACGAGTCAACGTGGGCGACGTCGTGGGTTATGTAGGAGACAGCGGCAACGCACGGGGCACTCCTCCTCATTTGCACTTCGAAGTGCACACGGGGGGTTCACCGATCAATCCGTATCCGTTGCTCAAGGCGACCTATGGGACCAAACCCATGGTTGAGATCGTGTTGGCGCCAGAGCCGGCGTTCGTCTCAGAACCAGCGGTCGAGATCCCTGCGAAAGTACCTGCGCCAGTCGCCGTTCCTCCGGCGACCAGCGGCCCCTGAGCTCTGGTTGCACACCAGCGGTCTTGCATCCACGACAATGGTGATGTGGATGCCAGAGCCGAATTGGAGACAAGCGCATCCGTTGATGCGGTTTTCGCCCAACTAGAACGGCTCGACAACTACCCGAAGTGGTTGGACATCGTGTCCCGTGCTCAGCCAGCCGCCGGGGATGCCGACGATCCCGGCGACGCCTGGATGGTTGACCTGCGGGCGCAACTGGGACCACTTCGTCGCTCAAAACGTCTTCGGATTGTTCGGTCCGAGCTGGATCCACCACACCGTGTCCGATTCGTGCGGCGCGAACTGGAGGATCGAAACAACAGTCTGTGGAGCCTCACCGTGGAAGTGCGGCCGGCGGACTCACAAGCTGAGGACGGCTCCATCGTGACGGTGCACATGCACTACGGCGGTGCCCTGTGGATTCCGATGCTTGACCGAATTCTGGCGGATGAGATCCGCAACTCGAAACCTCGACTCGCGGCGTTGGTGGAGTCCAACCCGGACACCTGACTTCGCCGGGGCATCTCGGTGTTCTGCTCAGCCTTCGGAGAGTGCAGACCACCGGAGTTTCCCTTTGGCGTCGGAGCGGATGAGCTTCAGCGGCAGGTTGAAACATTCACTCAGCAATTCGCCGGTGAGAGTGGGGCGAAGCGGCCCGTCGGCGATGATTGCACCCTCCTTCATGGCCAGGAGGTTGGTGAAGGAGGGCGGGATTTCCTCCACATGGTGGGTCACCAGAATCACGGCCGGAGGATGTGGCGAAGCAACAAGGTCCTCCAGCGAGGCGATCAGGTCCTCGCGTCCGGCCAAGTCCAGCCCGGCGTTCGGCTCATCAAGAACCAGCAGGTCGGGTTCAACCATGAGGGACCGGGCCAGCAGGCAACGCTGGCGTTCCCCCGAGGACAGCCGTGCGAATGGCTGGCCGGCTCGATCACCGATTCCCTGGTCGCCCAGGAGCTCGCGGGCGCGGGCGCGGTCCTCGTCGGTATAGGAATGCCACCAAGGTTCCAGTGCGGCGAACTTGGCGCACATGACCACGTCCTGTGCCTCGAGGCCCCCACGGATGTCATCGGCCATGGCCGAGCTGACGAACGCCAACCGCCGGCGCCGTCGTCGAACATCGAATGTTCCCAGTTCATCGCCGTTCACGCGAAGCATCCCGGCGGATGGGTGAACCTGGAGTGCAGCGATCCTTGCGAGCGTCGTCTTGCCGCACCCGTTGGGGCCCATGACGACGTAGCTTTCGTCGCGCCGCAGGCTCCAGTTGATTCCCGACAGAATCGGTCGATCGTTCCGAACAAACGAGACGTCGTCCATGCGAATCAGTTCGTCGGCTTCGAGCTGAGTCACGCCTGAGGCCCGGATCGGGAGCCCGTTGACCCGGTTTGGGCATTCGTGGAATCAGGGGTCGCTGTTTCCGGGGGGCGAGTGATGTGTTGTTCCCAGGTTGCGAACATCTCTGCATAGCGACCGCCGAGTGCGATCAACTCGTCGTGGGTGCCGAGTTCCAGGACCTTTGCCCCGGTGGTTTCAGGGTCCCTGCCGGGTTCGCGGTCGATCACTGCGATCCGGTCTGCTCGAGCCGCAGTTGCCAGCCTGTGTGCAACAACCACGGCAGTTCGTCCTTCGAGCAGCAAGTCCAGAGCGTGCTCCACCTTGGCTTCAGTAGCAGGATCAATGTTGGATGTGGCTTCGTCCAGGATGAGCACGCGGGGTTTCGCCAAGAAGGCGCGCCCAAGTGAAAGAAGCTGGCGTTCGCCGGCCGACAGCGAGACACCCCGCTCGTGCACGGCAGTGTCCAGCCCGTGTGGAAGGCGGTTCACGAGGTCGCTGACCCCAACCGCATCACAGGCATCAAGCAGTTCTTCATCGGTGGCATTGGGGCTGGCAAACAGAAGGTTGTCACGAACGGTCCCGTGGAAAAGGAACGGCTCCTGGGGAACCACACCGAGTTGGGTGCGGAGCGAGTGAAGGGTGACATCGCGCAGGTCCACTCCGTCGATGCGAACCGCACCGGACACCGGGTCGTAGAACCGGGCGATCAGCTTGGCCACTGTGGACTTGCCGGCTCCCGTCGGGCCAACCACCACAAGGGTCTCCGATCGCCTCACGGAGAGGTTCAAACCGCTCAGAACCGGTCGTCCCGGCCTGCCTTCGGAGTCGCGGTAGCTGAAGTCCACCGAGTCCAGTTCGATGTGCCCTTCGATGGGTGGAAGTTCGACGGCACTCGGTGACTCCACCACGGCGGGCATCAGGTCGAGCAGTTCGGCCAGCTTCGTCACCGAGGACTGACCCTGCTGGTAGGTCGTGTAGAGCTGGACCAGTTGCTGAACCGGGGCGAAGAGCAGATTCAGGTACAACAGGAATGCGAACAGCGTTCCCAGCGACATCTGGCCGTCGCGCACCAGCAATCCGCCGACACCCAGGACCACGATCTGGCCGAAGATTCCCACCGTGTCACCGATTGAACCGAACAGGGCGCCGATTCGGGCGGTCACCAGATTGGCCGACCGGTACTCGGCCACCAACGTCTCATGGTGTTCCACATTGTGCTCGGCGCGGTTGTGGGCGGTTACCGTCCGGATTCCGGACAGGGTCTCGGTGAGGTCACCAAGGACATCCGACACGCGATCACGGACGTCGTCGTAGGCATCCTTTGATTCTCTGCGATACCAGACGGTTGCGATCACCAGGATCGGGACCAGCAGACCGAAGATGACCGCCGTGAGTCGGATGTCGGCGATCGCCATGATCACGGCGATGGCGACCACGGTCAGGCCCTGCACCACCATCTGCACCAGACCCTCCTGGAACAGTTGCGTCAGATTCTCCACATCAGATGTCATCCGGGTGAGGATCACGCCGGCCTTCTCGCGTTCGTAGAAGCTCAGGGAAAGCCGCTGGAGGTGTGTGAACACCCGCATCCGGAGCCGTTCCATGATCGACTCACCCACACGCGTGGTCCAAGTGCCTCGGGCCCAGCCCAGCAGGGTGTTGACGATGATGACCGCCAGAAAGGCAAATCCCACCTTTACCAGGACATCGGTGTTGCCCACCGTGATGCCTTCGTCCACTCCCAACTGGACCAGGAGGGGACCGGCGAGGAGCGTGACCGTTTCGAGTGCCACGAGAACGAACGCGAACACCAGTGGCCAACGGCTTGGCGCCAGAAACCTTCGGATCGTGAAGGTTGGCTCAGCCGGGACGTCGTGGGTGAACTCGGGTACGACAACCGTGTGCTCTGGCTCCTTCTCGAGCAGTTTCTGGGCTCGTTCGGCCAGCTCAGGCGGAATACCTGCATACGGGGTACCAGAGGCCGTGGGACCGCCGAAGGGAGAACCGGGGGGAGGCGCGAAACTCACTCTTGACTCCCCTCGGTGCCGGCCAATTCGGTGTCGGGGGTGAGATCGGTGTCGGGGGTGAGATCGATGTCGTGGGCGAGGACTGTGGCGTATTCGGGAACCCGTCGCAGCAGTTCTGCGTGGGTTCCCGTGGCCTTCACCGACCCGTCGACGAGGAAGATGACGCGGTCTGCCAAGCCGATTGTGGACAAGCGGTGCGCAACGAGGATCGTGGTGCGACCATCGCGCCTCACGCGAAGTGCATCGTGGATTCTGGCTTCGACTTCCACGTCGATCGCGCTGGTGGCATCGTCCAATACGAGCACGGCGGGATCCACCAGGAGCGCTCGCCCCAGTGCGATTCGCTGTCTCTGCCCGCCTGAGAGCGTGTATCCGCGTTCGCCGACCACCGTGGAGTAGCCGTGTTCGAGGTTGAGAATGAACTCGTGGGCATCGACCGCCCGTGCCGCGGCCTCGATCTCGGCCTGATCCACGCCGGGCCGGCCAAAGGCGAGGTTGTCGCGGACCGGAACCGAGAACAGGAATGGTTCATCAGGGGCCACCACGATCAGTTCGCGCAGGCGGCTCACCTTCAGGTCCGCGATGTTGACTCCGTCCAGTGTGATCGTGCCGTCGCGAGGGTCATAGAACCTGGACAGCAGTCGGCCCACCGTGGACTTGCCGCTTCCGGTTCCTCCGACAATGGCGACTGTCTCACCGGCGGAGATCACCAGATCCAGATCCCGCAGAACGTCGGGACCCGAGCCGTATCCGAATTGGACACCGCTCATCTCCACGCGACCCTTTGGGACCGGCAGATCCACCGGTTGCTCCGGGTCGGTGATCTCCGGAGTCTCGTCGAGAACTTCGAAAATGCGTTCGGAACTGGCCCTTGCCCGTTGGCCGAGGATCAAGAAGAAACCCAGGAACCGGAAGGGAATCTGCAACATCAGGATGTAGGCGTTGAACTGGATGATCGCCCCGATCTCCAGCTGGCCGTCGATCACCAACCAGCCGCCATAGACCAGCACTGCGAGGGATCCGAGTCGGGGGAGATTCTCGAGCAGCGGAGCGAACCGGGCCCGCACATCACCCTGTTGGACGTTTGCCCACCGCAAGCCGCGGGCCGCCTTGGCCATCTCGGTCACCCGGGAGCCTTCGGCGGCAAACGACTGAACCACTCTCACGCCGGCGATGCTTTCCTCGGTGACCGTGGCCACCTCCGCCTGGCGCCCCTGGATGATCCAGCTCAGCGGAAACAGTCGGTTCCGCAGCAGTATTCCCACCACGTACACAAACGGCAGGGGAGCCACGGCCACGAGGGTGAGGAGAACGTTGGTGCGCAGCATCACGGTCATGGCGATGAAGAAGCTGAGGACAGCGGTCAGAATCAGCGGTGCGACGGCAAAGAAGAGTTGAACGGCGCGCACATCCGACTGCGCACGGCTGATCAGTTGGCCGGACTGCATCCGGTCGTAAAAGGAGTGCGAGAGGGTGGTGTAGTGCCGGAACATTGTCTGGCGAAGGTCCGCCTCGACCGAATAGGCCATCCGGTACAGCCCGTAGCGGTAGATGACCAGCAGGACTCCCCTGGCCATGCCGATCACGGCAAGGGCAATCAGAAAGCCTTGCAACGGCTGGTTGTCGCTGGCTATCGACTCGTCGATCGTCGTGCCCACGATGGCCGGCACGGCCACCTGGAGCACCAGTGCCACCACACCAACGGAGAAAGAGAAGATCACCGACGCTGTGTGCGGCCGCAGGATCGGCCAGATGCGCCTCAGCCAGCCCAATTCCAGACGCGTCGGGCCGGGCGGCAACGAAGCCTGATCCGGGAGCCCGGAAAGGGTCAAGTGTTGTCCTCGGGTGAGCCGTACTTCTCGAGCAGGTATTCGTTCATTGCCGCGTTGAGGAGTTCCAGACCGCTCAATACCGTCTCCGACTGGTCGGAATCCATCCGGTGCAGCAGTCGACCGAGGCGTTCCGAAACCACCCGGTCGCCACTGCGCAAGGCGTCACGACCTGCATCGGTGAGGCTCAGAATCACCCTGCGTCGATCATTCTCGTCTTCGCCGCGTTGCACGAGTTCACGGGAGACAAGGCCGTCGACCACCGAAGTGACCGTGGAAGGAGTCACATCGAGCAACGAAGCCACGTCGGTTGCAGGTCGTTTGCCGGAGTCCAGAAACACCAGAACCCGGTACTGGGGGAGTGTCAGGTCGGCCTCTCCGAGAGCGGTACCGGCCACACGGGCCAGGCGGGCAGCCGCCCTGACCGCATCAGCGCGACGTTCGGTGGGTGGAGTGGTCTCTTGACCTGGCATCTCCGCAGGATAGTCAATTGTTTCGGGAGTCGAAACAAACTCAGCACTTGCGGAGGACTATCCGGGGACTAGCGGGGAAACTGTGTCGGGTGGGGTAACTACGATTGCTGACGTGCCGGAGAACGCCAGCAAGTGAATCTTGCCCTGGGCCTACTGGTCGCATTCGCGCTGGTGATGGCAAACGCGTTCTTCGTGGCGGTCGAATTCGGTCTTGTCGCCGTGGATCCCACACGGCTGAAGCTTCTCGCAGCGGAAGGATCCCGTTCGGCATCGGTATCCCTTTCGGTACTGCGCAAACTCTCGTTCAACCTTTCCGGTGCCCAGCTCGGGATCACGATTACCTCGCTGGCGCTGGGATTGTTGTCCGAGCCGGTAGTGGCGACCGCGCTCGAGCCACTGGTCGGAGCGGTGGTTGGCGACGCCTCCGCCCTCGGAGTATCCATTGTGATCGCTCTGGCGCTGACCACGGTGGTGCAGATGGTGGTTGGCGAGTTGATTCCCAAATCAGTGGCGATCGCGAAGCCACTGCGGACCACTCTGCGGTATGCGCCGGCCTTCCGCATGTTCGCTCTGGCGGCGAAACCGGTCATCTGGGTCTGCAACGTCTCAGCCAACGGAATCCTTCGACTCGGCGGAGTGGAGCCGGCCGAGGAACTCTCCGCGGTTCAGTCGAGGGACGATCTTCGCCGAGTGGTCCGCATGAGTTCCGAGAGCGGAACCCTCATGCCCCAAACCGTCCGCCTGCTGGAACGCAGTTTCTCTTTTGGGGAAAAGGTGGCTGCCGATGCGCTCACACCCAGGGTCTCGATTGTTGCCCTCCCGCTCGACTCATCGGTGTCGGACCTGCTGGACCTCTCAGCGGAAACGGGTTTGTCCCGGTTTCCCGTACACGACGGAGACCTTGATCACATTCTGGGGGTAGTGCATGTGAAGGACGTGTTCGGTATTCCCCGCGAGAACCGGCGAGGCCAGCCGCTGTCTGTACTCGTCAGTCCGGTTGCGATGGTCCCGGAGTCGAAGCTGCTGGATGATCTGATGGTGGAGCTCCGGGAGGCCGCCGCTCATCTGGCGGTCGTCCTGGATGAGTATGGCGGCACTGCCGGCGTGGTGACGATCGAAGACCTGGTGGAGGAGATCGTTGGCGACATTGCCGATGAACATGATCCGCCCGACGCGATTCACCGCACGCGAGCCTGGCGAGGTGCGCACCTGTTGACCGGGTTGCTGCATCCCGATGAGGTGCGGGAAGCATGCGGGTTCGAGGTGCCCGAAGGGCGCTACGAGACTCTGGCCGGGTTCGTACTCGACAGCCTCGGACGGATACCCAGCATTGGTGACTCCTTCATGGCCGATGGTTGGGCCGTGAGAGTGGTGGACATGGACGGCAAACGGGTCGCCAGGGTGCAGCTGGTGGCACCACCTCCCACTGAGGCCGAGGAGGAGGAACTCCAGTGAGCGCAGCGTGGGTCCTTGTGATCGCAATCCTGCTGGTGGCAGCCAACGGGTTCTTCGTGGCCATGGAGTTCGCGATCCTTGCAGCCCGCCGGGGACGAGTCGAGCAGGCCGCACAAGAGGGGCGTATGGGTGCCGCCTCGGCCCTGGCGGGGATGAGCAAGCTGAACGTTCAGCTTGCCACCTCTCAGCTTGGTATCACCGTGATGTCGCTGTTGCTGGGTTTCCTCGTGGAGCCGGTTGTGGGGGGAGCGATCGAAGGCAGGCTGGGGGAGACACAGCTTCCCCATGCGTTGTCGGCGTTCATGGGAGTTGCCATCGCCCTGCTGATTGTATCCTTCTTCCACATGGTGCTCGGGGAGATGGTGCCCAAGTCGCTTGCCCTGAGTTCCCCTGAGGCGACGCTGCTCATGCTGGCTCCCACCCACCGGGTGATCACGAAGATCCTGAAGCCGGTTGTGGCGGTGCTGAACAGTATAGCCAACTGGGGTACGAAACTGCTTGGGGTTGAACCCACGGATGAACTCGTTGAGGCCCGTACCGCCGCTGAACTTGCAGGAATGTTGGCGGAATCCGCTGCAGTCGGCGAGTTGGAACAAGGCGAACTCGACCTGCTGTCGGGGGCCTTGGGGTTCCTGCGGGTGACGGTGGCAGATGTGATGGCCGAGCGGGCCGAGCTCGTTACCGTTTCGTCCGGCGCCACCCTTGGACAGGCGGAAGATCTGATTCATCAGTCCGGACACTCGCGGGTGCTCGTGACCACCCCTGACGGCAGCGACGTCATCGGATTCCTGCATGCGAAGGATCTTCTGGAATTCGGTGACCGGCCCGCCGCGGATCCATTGCCGGATGGCCTCGTGCGCGTGGCCCAGAATGTCGCGCCCGGTGATCCGCTCGCCGAGGTCCTGCCCAAGATGCGCCATGCCCGCCGACATGTGGCGGTGGTGGTGCACGACGGTGAAGTTCAGGGGCTGATCACATTGGAGGACCTGCTGGAAGCGATCGTCGGCGAGATCAGGGATGAAACAGATCGGCTGGAGTCTTGAACGGGCGATCCGGGGACCGTGGAGAAGCGGACCGTACAGAAGAGGAACGTGCAGAAGCGGGCCGGGCAGCAGGGGACCGTACCGAAGGGGGCCGAGCAGAGAGTCTGCCCGAGGACCTGCAACGCGCCCTGAATGCCTTGGGAGGAGAGTCCGGAGGTCACCGCGGGATCTCCGCCGTGACACGCCTGTCAGGCGGAGCCTCGCGACTCACCTGGCTGGTTTCGCTGAGCGGACCGGTGCCCGACGTCGTGTGTCAGGTCGAACGGCCGGGATCGCTTGGCCATGCCTTGTCGATGCGATCACAGGTGGCCTTGATGGAACTGGCCACCCGAAACGGTGTCTCGGTACCGGCTGTTCTCGGGGCATCCACTGCGGATCAGGGTCCGGCATGGGTGATCCTGGAGCGCGTGGATGGCACGGCCTTGCCCAAGGAGGTCCTGCACGGACCGCAGTACAGCTTGGCTCGCTCCAGACTGGCGCGGCAGGCGGGAATGGAGATGGCCCGGATTCATGCCATGCCCGCTGCCGGATTGGCTCCTCCGGCGAGTGATCCGGTGGAATCCCTGACCATCCTGACCGATGTGCTCGGCAGGGGTCATCCTGCATTCGAACTCGGACTCAAATGGTTGGATGAGAACCGGCCGCCACCCGGAGAGGACGTGGTGGTTCACGGCGACTTCCGTCTCGGCAACCTCCTCGTTGATTCAGCAGGAATCACCGGTGTGCTCGATTGGGAACTCGCTCACCGGGGATGTGGCGCGGAGGATCTCGGCTGGTTCTGCGTGCGCTCCTGGCGTTTTGGCTCCCCGTTGACTGCCGGGGGAGTTGGGAGTGTGGAGACCCTGCGCTCCGGTTATGCCGAGGTCCACGGTTCGGCACCCACCGCGGATGAGATCCGCTGGTGGGAGGCCTATGGCACCCTTCGCTGGGGCCTCATCTGCCTCCTGCAGGCCAACACACACCTTTCGGGAAAACACCGGAGTCCCGAACTCGCCGCAATCGGGCGGAGGGCCATCGAGTGTGAAGAGGATCTGCTGGAGATCACCCAGGGATCATCGATGTATCAACCTTCGGCACCGTCGATCAAGGCACCACCAAGCGCCACTGTTCCGAGCGCTCCCGACCTGCTCGAAGCGGTCTCGGAGCATCTGGAGGAACTGCGATCCACGATGTCGGGTGCGCAGAGGTATCAAATGCGGGTGTCCGCAAACATTCTGCGAACTGTCCGCAGGGAGATTCTGGCCGCACCCGATTACCCGGAGGCTCACCGCTGTCGGCTTGAATCGCTGGGCGTAGCCGATGACATTGAACTGGCTACCCGAATCCGTGAAGAATCCCTCGATGCCGAACATGAAGAATTGGGTCGACTCGTGAGGGAATCGGTCAGGGATGCTCTCGCAGTGTCGAATCCGGGTCACCTCGAGCCGGATTCATGAGCGACGTACTGATCATTTCTCCCCACTTTGACGATGTGCCCCTGTCTCTCGGTCAAAGCCTCCTCGATGGAGAGTTGGCGGGAAGGTCCGTCTCGGTGCGCGTGGCCTTCGGGCGAACCAACTGGTCCGTGCAGATGCATCCCACAGCGCGCAGGGCGAGTGTGATCTCACGCTGGAGGGAGTTGGAGGAGCGACTTGCCGCAAGACGATTCGGATACTCCCTCAAGGTCGACAGTTTCGAAGAGGTGATACTGCGGCGGGGCTCGCTGGATCCCGAGACATTTCGCGGCGGGACCGAACCGCGCTCTGACCCGTTGTTCGGCCAGATTCGTGATCATCTACGCGTGCTGGGTGCTCAACACGACAACATCTGGGTTCCGGCAGGTCTCGGCGAACACATCGATCACCGGCTGATTGCCACCGCAGCAGCAGACCTCACCGTGGCGGGCAAGGCGAACTTCACGTTCTATGAAGATCGGCCGTATGTCAGCTACCTGAGCGACGCCGAACTGGCGGAGCAATTGTCGGTGTTGAATCTGGAGCTTGGCAGCCGGGATGTATCCGGACCGATCCAGGGGGCAACTCAGGCTGTGGTCAGGCGTATCTACCGGTCACAGATGGATCCCTACTTCGTTGATGCCCAGAACATGGACCTGAGGCGATCTCTTTGCGAACGGGTCTGGGTTGCATCCCGGTAGCGGTTCAGGGAGCGGATTGGCGTGCCGGGTCACGTGGTGTCCGGGTGATTGAATATCTCCCGAGATTGTCCATGAACGTGCGATTCGGAGCGCAACGGCGGTCGCCGGTTGCGGGAAGTTACCGTCGGGTAGCAAAGTGGGGGTCATGAGGATTGCCGTACTAGGAGCTACCGGCCCGGCGGGGAGTGGGCTAGCCGCCCGCCTCGCATCAGTGGGATTCGAGGTGGTGATTGGATCCCGTTCGAAATATCGGGCGATGGAGGTGCGGGACAAGCTCGTGGCGACTTGGCCCGAAATCGACCTCGACATCTCGGCCGACGAAAACTCCGAAGCCTGCGCAGAAGCAGATGTGGCCGTTATCGCCACTCCATGGGACGCCGCGGCCGCCACCGCATCCAAGTGTTCACAGTCGCTGCGCGGCAAGGTCGTGATCTCGATGGCCAACGCGCTGGCGAAGGTCGGCAACGAGTTTCAACCTCTCGTGCCGCCGCGTGGCTCCGTGGCCGCATCAGTGCAGGCAGCCGTTCCGAAGTCATTGGTCTCCGCCTCGTTCCACCATGTGCCGGCGAAGGAACTGGGGGACCTGTCGGAGCCAGTCATATCGGATGTACTTGTATGTTCGGACCATCTGGAGGCAACCAGGACCACCATCGACATCGTCTCGAGAATCCCGGACCTCAGGGCTGTGGACGCGGGTCAATTGTCCAACGCGGCACCGATTGAGGCGTTCGCGGCTGTGCTGCTCCAGGTCAATGTGAAATACAAGACCCGGGTTGCGGTGAAGTTCACGGGGTTGCCTGAATAGATTGAGTTCCAGTGCGTCTCTATGACACCGCCAAGCGTGAGGTGATTCCGTTCGAGCCGGCGGACAACGTGGTCACGATGTACACCTGTGGCATCACGCCGTACGACTCGACCCACCTCGGACACGCCGCCACTTATCTCACCTATGACGTCCTTCAGCGCCGCCTGCGCGACTTGGGTTACGAGACCCGGTGCGTCCGAAACATCACTGATGTGGACGACTCGATCTTGCCCAAGGCCCGCGAGTTGGGGGTCCACTACCTGGATCTTGCGGCGGCGGAAATGGCCCGTTTCAACGCCGACATGGAACTCCTGGAACTGATTCCTGCGTGGTCCGAGCCTCGGGCGACTTCGGCGATTGCGGACATTCGCGGTTTCATCGGCATGGTTCTCGACCGGGGATACGCATATGAATCGGGTGGCGCGGTGTACTTCGAGGTAGCCAAATTTCCGAAGTTCGGGGCGGTCAGCGGATACAGCCGACCCGAGATGATCGACCTCGCCGCGGAACGCGGCGGCAATGTGGACGACAAGAACAAGCGCGATCCCCTGGACTTCGTCCTCTGGCAGCCATCGCGTCCGGATGAGCCGGCGTGGGATTCGCTGTGGGGACCGGGCCGGCCCGGCTGGCACATCGAGTGCTCTGCGCTCGCATTGCGCGAGCTTGGCACCACCATTGATCTGCACGGCGGTGGAACTGACCTCATCTTTCCCCACCACGAATGTGAAGCAGCCCAGTCCGAAGCCGCCACTGGTGAGCCGTTGGTCCGCCACTGGATGCATCAGGCAATGGTGTGCATGGATGGGGAGAAAATGTCCAAGTCCCTGGGCAATCTGGTGTTCGTGAGCGATCTTTCGATGCTCTGGGATCCCCGTACTATCCGGCTGGTGTGTGTATCGCATCACTACCGTGACTCCTGGGAGTGGCACGGCAACCTGATGGGTACCGCCGCCGACCGGCTTCAGCTCTGGCTGGATGCCGGAAATGGAGAGGGTGCCCTGGAGGAAGTGCGGGCGGCCCTCGACGATGATCTCGACACTCCCTCGGCCGTGGAGGCGATCGACCGCGCTGCGGAGGCGGGAGTGGGAGTCAGCTCTGCTGCCGCCTTGGTGGGGGTGTCCCTGGATCGACCACAGGAGCCGATTCCGCGACACTGAGATTCTCCACACCGAATCGTTCAAATGCACCGTCTGTGACCGCGGGCGCCGGGTTAGGATCTGGCGGTGGAAACGGAATCAAGGCAACGAGCCGGGAACAGGCAGGGCGTATTTCGTTCCCTGTTGACTCCGCCGTTCCGATTGTTCTGGAACGTGTCCACCGAGGGCCTTGAAAACGTCCCCTCCACCGGCGGTGCGATCATCGCTCCCAACCACGTGTCGGTCATCGACTCGTTCGTCATTCCGTTGACGATTCCCAGGCGCATCACATATGTGGGCAAGGCTGAGTACATGGACGACTGGAAGACCCGCTGGTTGTTCCCTGCAATGGGCATGGTTCCGATCGATCGATCCGGTGGTGACTCCGCTCAGGCGGCTCTCGACACCGCAGCGAGGGTTCTCGAGTTCGGGGAACTGTTCTGCATATATCCCGAGGGCACTCGTTCGCGTTCCGGAGAGCTTCACAAGGGCCACACCGGAGTGGCCCGACTCGCACTGCGCACAAATGCTCCGATCATTCCAGTCGGGATCATCGGCAGCGCCGATGTGCAGCCACCCGGCTCCGTGGTTCCGAAACCATTTGGTCGCATGCATCTTCGCTTCGGTCGTCCCATCGATGTCTCGCGGTATCAGGATCGTGCCGGGGATCGCCTGATTCTTCGCCAGATCGCGGATGAGGTGATGTACGAAATCAGGAACCTGTCGGGTCAGGAGTATGTGGACTCCTATGCCACCAAGCCTTCGAAACCTGCTGTGGGGCCCGAAACCATCCCGGAACCAGATCGTGTACCCGAACCTGTGGTGCCAGAAACCGAACCGGGGATTGCTCCGGTCATACAGTTGCCGACACGGGCCACTCCAGCCGAGGTCGGGATTCCGGACACTACAGCGGGGACCGGGATTCCGGTGTCCGCGTTCTCCCCTTCAGCGGTGAGTGTCCTCGGCGAGGATCGCCCATTGGTGCGCCGAGGCCTCGAAGGGGACGAGCGGCGCTCCTCGGCTTCCGTGCTCAAGGTTCGCCCGCTCGAACCTGCATAGTGCATCCCGGTGTGAACCAGCTCGGCTCACGGCGGAATCCGGGTTCAGTTCCCGGCGGAGCGGCCGATACTCTTGGCGCTGATGTCCGATATCACAGTGAATCTTCCCGACGGCTCGGCGCGCACCCTTGCGGAGGGCGCTTCCGGGGCTGACCTGGCCGCCTCGATTGGACCGCGTCTTGCCAAGGACGCCGTGGTCCTGGAGGTGGATGGAGAACCGACCGATCTGTCCGCCCCCCTCCGCGACGGATCCACCGTGCGTATCGTGACGCAGAAGGATTCCGATGCCCTCGAGCATCTGCGTCATTCCACCGCCCACGTACTGGCACAGGCCGTGCTCGAGTTGTGGCCCGGTGCCACCTTCGCCGGCGGACCACCAATCGACGACGGCTTCTATTACGACTTCGAGTTGCCGGACAAGTCCGGATTCACTGACGAGGACCTCGAGCGCATTGATGCGAAGATGCGCGAGATCATTTCCGAAGATCAGTCCTTCGAACGTTTTGAACTTCCTCTGGCAGAGGCCAGGGAACTGATGGCGGATCATCCCTACAAGCAGGCATACATGGAACTGGCCGCCGAGGGAGATCATGAGGCCGACGGTGAGGTGGGAAGCGGAGCGAGCATCAGCTTCTACCGCAACAGCGATGAGTTCGTGGACATGTGCCGTGGCCCGCACGTTCCCTCAACGGGCCGGCTCAAGCATTTCAAACTGACTCGTCACGGTGGTGCGTATTTCCGCGGTGACGAGAAGAATCCGATGCTTCAGCGCATTTATGCCACCGCCTGGGCCTCGAAGGCCGACTTGGACGACCACCTGAACCGCCTGGAAGAAGCGGCCAAACGGGATCACCGCAAGTTGGGAGTCGAACTGGACCTGTTCAGCTTCCCCGAGGAGATCGGGTCCGGACTCGCCGTGTTTCATCCCAAGGGCGGCATCATTCGCCGCCTCATGGAGGACTACTCCCGGGAGCGACATGAGGCCGCCGGTTACGAGTTCGTCTACTCGCCCCATATCTCCAAGTCGGGCCTGTTCGAGACCTCGGGTCACCTCGAGTGGTTCGCAGATGCAATGTTCCCACCCATGGAGCTCGATCAGGACGGCAGTGGCGACGACGCCAGCTACTACCTGAAGCCCATGAACTGCCCGTTCCACATACTGATATATCGCAGTCATCAGCGTTCCTACCGGGAGCTGCCCCTGCGAATGTTCGAGTTCGGGTCGGTGTACCGCTATGAGAAGTCAGGGGTGATCCACGGACTCACCCGCGTTCGTGGAATGACCCAGGATGACGCTCACATCTTCACCACCACGGAGCAGATGGGAGACGAACTCACGTCGATCCTCAGCTTTGTCCTGGATCTGTTGCGTGACTATGGGCTCGACGACTTCTATCTGGAACTGTCGACCAAACCCACGGAGAAGGCCGTTGGCAGCGACGTCGAATGGGACGAGGCAACGGCCACGCTGCGCTCCGCTGCGGAGGCGATGGACCTGGATCTGGTCATGGATGAAGGTGGTGGGGCCTTCTACGGACCCAAGATCTCCGTGCAGACCAAAGATGCCATCGGCCGCACCTGGCAGATGTCCACGATCCAGGTGGACTTCCAGTTGCCCCAGCGGTTCGGTCTCGAATACATCGGACCCGACGGCAACCGGCATCGTCCGATAATGATTCACCGCGCCCTGTTCGGGTCGGTTGAGCGGTTCTTCGGAGTGCTTGTCGAGCACTACGCGGGTGCTTTCCCGGCCTGGCTGGCTCCGGTCCAGGTTGAGATATTGCCAGTGGCGCAGGTGCACAGCGACTACGCACACGAGGTGGCAGCCGAGCTGCGGGGCCATGGTTTCCGGGTGGACGTGTCCGAAGCGGACGAAACCCTGGGAAAACGAATCAGGCGCGCCAAGGGCCAGAAACTGCCCCATGTGCTCGTGGTTGGCGACGATGACGTGGCGCACGGAACCGTTGGTGTGAACCCTCGTGGCGGCGAAGTGGAGCGAAACGTTCCGCTCTCCGGATTTGTCGACCGGTTGAGCGGCGAAGTGGCCGCGAAGCGGAAGGTCTGATTCCGTGCCGTTCAATCACCTCTGGGCTACGTGGCGCTCCGAGTACGTGCAAGGTATCGAGCAGATGCGCGAGGAGGATTCAGGATCCGATGGCATCACGGATTCGGGTCAGACCTTGTTCGAGAGGATTCTGCACTCCGGACTGCCGGATACCGAGACCTATATCGTGCGGCGGGATTCGGAGTGTTTCGTGATGCTCAACCGATTCCCCTACACGGCCGGCCATTCGATGGTGCTGCCGAATCGGGCTGTGGCCGCCCTCGAGGATCTGACCGCCGCGGAACAGGATCAGCTCTGGCAACTCGTTCGCGATGCAGTGGTGGCGCTCAAGGTGGGTATGGCCTGCGATGGCGTGAACGTGGGAATGAACCTTGGCATCGTGGCGGGAGGATCACAGGCCGATCATCTGCACGTGCACGTTGTTCCGCGATGGGAGGGTGACGTGAACTTCATGACTGTGGCAGGTGAAACGCGTGTGCTGCCCTTGAGTCTCGACGAGGCCTGGAACATGATCCGTGGTGCGTGGCCCCGGGAGTAGCCGCTTGGATACCCCGATATCGGGTGCGGTACTCTCGGTGCCGTGAGCGAAGATTCGACAGACGGCGAGTACGTTGATGAGCTCCCCGAGGACTTGAACGTCTCTGAGTACGTCGGCCCCCACACCTTTCCGAACAACAATCGGCGCCGGGTTCCCGCGGCCATCTACATCGTCATCGGTCTGGTGTGCATCGGGTTCTGGCTCGTTTACTCCGACACCTCGGCCCTGGTCAACGGTGGCATCCTGGCCGCCGGCCTGGGTCTCACGGCGTTCGGCATCTACGGCATGGTTGCGGGCTGGACCTTGAATGTCGACGAGACAGAGGCATTGGTGACGGCATCCAGGCAGGTGGGTTTCGCCGTGGGTCACGCATCCGCACAGATGGTCTGGCGGGGCTGGTTGTCGAGACCCAGCTGGCGAATCCTGCTCTACTCGGCGGAGAATCCCCCAAACCGCAGGGGAATCGTGCTTCTCGACGGTGTGTCGGGTGACGTCATTGAATGGTTCGTCGAGGAGAATCCAGAGGACTGGGGTGACCTCGAGGACGCGGCCCCAGCTTCGGGAACCGAGACTGTTTCTGAGTGAACTTGCCCATGAAGCTTCCTTTCTGGGCTTACAACCCCTAGACTGCTAACTACAGCAAGCGCGCGAAGAACCACACGTCACCGTTGGTGGCGCACGCGTCGCAGCGAAAGATCGAGGAGTCCCGCAGATGTTTGACGACCGCTGGCGCAGCCAGGTGGATGCCGCCATGAAGCCCATCGGGCGTGGCGTTGCGAAGGTGGGAATCACTGCAGACATGATCACCGCTTCTGGCGTGATCATGTCGGTGGGCGCGGCTGTGGCCATTGGAATGGGCGCGCTGAACCTGGGACTGTTGCTGATGGTTCTGGCAGCCGTGCCGGATCTTCTCGATGGCGCCGTGGCAAAGGCCACCGGCCGCTCCAGTCGCCGAGGCGCATTCTTCGACTCGGTGTCCGATCGATTCACAGACGGCATCCTGTTCACGGGAGTTGTGTACTACTACGCCAACACCGGAGAACCTGCCTGGATGGTCACTCTTCCGATGCTCGCCTACCTGACCGCATCAGTGGTTTCCTACATTCGTGCAAAGGCGGATGCGCTCGGTTACGACGCACATGTGGGAATGGTCGAGCGCGCCGAACGACTGATACTTCTGGGCATTGGCCTGCTGTTCGGTGGGTCCGTGCTGGTCTGGATACTCGGGTCGATCGTGGTTCTGAACCTGATCACGGCTGGTCAACGTTTTGTCGTTGTCTGGAGGCAGGCGACCGACGAAGCACCGGAACTCCAGCGTCAGCCGAAGAGGCGTCGCTCGGCACGCACGGGTAGTTCCTCTGCTGAGCGTCGCTCAAAGCTGCGTGCTCGTCGCAGGGCCGAGGGAGCTTCGCGCAATTCTCGCTCCAAGCCTGTGAACTGACTGATCCCCTGATGGATCTCACGGTGTCCGGCCTGGAGGCCGCGTCATCCGTGGTCAAGCGTGCTCCCGAACCGGTGGCCCGAAGCATGGCTCGTGGCTTGGCTTTCGCGGCTGCTCGAGCTTCGCCGGAATCGCGCCGCGTTGTCGCTCGACATCTGAGCCGGGTTCGAGGCGACCAGCCGAACAGAATTCTGCGCGAGCGGGATGTCCAGAAGGTGTTCGACTCCTATGCCCAGTATTGGCTGGATGTTTTCAGGCTCCCCGACATGAGTGACGAAGCGATCACTCGCAGGTTCAAGATCGAGGGATATGAGAACATCTCCAACGCCTTGGAGGGCGATGGCGCTCCCATCGTCGGACTACCTCATCTGGGTAGTTGGGAGTGGGCCACCCGCTGGCTATCGGACCGTGGCCACGGTGTCTCCGCCGTGGTCGAAGACCTGGATTCCCCTGGGCTGTCCGAATGGTTTCGTGATTTTCGCGAGAGCATGGGAGTCAACGTGATTCCGCTCGATCGAGGTGCCGGGAACAATGTTGCTGCGGCATTGAAGCGGGGTGACCTCGTTTGTCTCGTGTGCGACCGGGACCTTTCGGGAGCCGGAATAGAGGTCGAGTTCTTCGGTGAGGTGACGAGGCTTCCGGGTGGACCGGCATTGATGGCGCTGCGCACGGGAGCACCACTTATTGCCGGCGCGATCTACATCGAGGGTCGCGGAGTCCGCGCGGTCATGCGTGAACCGCTCGACACCACGCGACGAGGACGATTGCGCGATGACGTCACCCGGATCACCCAGGATCTGGCTCGCGAGCTGGAGATTCTCATCCGTCGGGATCCATATCAGTGGCACCTTCTCCAGCCCAACTGGCCGAGCGATTATGAAGCTTTGGGGCTGGACCCTGCCTGAGGGGCGGTGATGCCATACGCTGCGGACAATGCGTGTGGGACTTATCTGCCCCTACAGCCTGTCCGTTCCCGGTGGCGTCCAGAATCAGGTGATGGGTCTGGCCCGGGCCTTGGCTCGGCGCGGTCACACTGCGCGGGTTCTGGCGCCTTGTGATGGGCCACCCCCGGCAACATTCGTGACGCCGGTTGGCAGCAGTGTCATGAATCCCTCCAACGGTTCCATTGCTCCCATGGCCCCCGATCCCTCTGCCCAGTTCCGGACCGTGCGTGCCCTGTGGGACGAATCCTTTGACGTGATCCACCTTCACGAGCCATTCGTTCCCGGGCCGACACTCACCGCAGCACTGATAAAGCCCGCTCCGCTGGTGGCAACGTTCCACGCCGCAGGCCACCAGCCGGCCTATTCCGTGCTGGCGCCGCTCGGGCGTTGGATTGCGAGCCGTTTTGATGAGCGCGTGGCGGTGTCCGAAGATGCGCTCGCAATGGCAGAACCCCACATCGGCGGCGACTGGACCGTGCTGTTCAACGGCGTGGATGCCTCGGGCGCGCCAGGGGCGCATCGTGAACGCACCGCAGACGAAGCCTCGATGCCTGATCAGACCGTGTTCTTCCTCGGCCGCCACGAACCCCGCAAGGGACTGGAGATCCTGTTGCGAGCAGAACCCGAACTCCGCGTGGGGACCCGGATCCTGGTGGCGGGCGAAGGCGAATCCACCGAAGAACTGAAACGCCGTTATCCGAGCCCGCGAATCGAGTGGCTCGGCCGTGTCACAGATGACGAAAGAGACAGGCTGATGGCTACCGCCACGGTTTTCTGTGCCCCGTCCCTGGGTGGGGAATCCTTCGGCATCATTCTTCTGGAAGCCATGGCTGCGGGTACCGCCGTGGTGGCCAGCGCCATCCCCGGTTACGAAAACGTCGCAACGGGTCCATCTCCCGACGGTGCGTTGCCGCAACGGCCCTGCGCCGAGTTGGCGAGGCCGGATGACCCGGCGTCGCTGGCAGCTTCGCTCAATGCCGTGCTGTCCGATTCCGTCCGTCGCGAAGAATTGGTTGTTGCGGGCCTCGAACGCGCCGGACAGTTCGATCTCGACGCTCTGTGTGCCAGATATCTGGAGTTGTATGCAAGGGCCATTGCGTCTCGAGATTCCCGAGATCCGGACGCAGGGGAGTAACTTCTCGGTGATGCCCACTCAGGATCACTTCGCAGAGGCCACCAGTGCCGTTCGCTCCCGCATGCTTGTGGTTGGCTTGGTCGGGGCAGCGTTCGTGGGTCTGGTCGCCGTGCTCCTGTGGGGGTTCGCGGTGGGGATTGTGGTGCTCGTGGTGGGTGCCGGTGCCTGGTACCTCTGGACTCGAAGCCTGTTTGGCGGAGCCGTGGACCGGATGGTCGGTTCCAGCAGTTCCGCCTTTGTGGAGGGCGGTTCGACCGTGGAGGCGCTGGTGAACGCCGTGGAGGGCGTGGGCGTGATGACCGGAGTGTCACTCCCGGATGTGCGCCTCATCTCATCGGACGCTGCGAATGCCCTCGCCACATCCTCTGGCGACCAATCGGCGCTGGTGGTGACCTCGGCTCTGATCAAGGAGTCGGGTCCTGCTGAGCTGGAGTCGGTTTCAGCGGAACTCCTGTGCCGGTTGCGCGATGGCTCGGCCGAATACCTGACAATCTGCGCTGCCATTCCCGGATTGCTGAAGTCGATCACCGGGGCGAGTGCAGCGCAGATGGCGTCAATGCTTGGAGACCAGCGTTCGGCTCGAGCCGACCTCGAGGCTCTTTCCATCACGCGATATCCGCCGGCGCTGATCTCCACGCTGGCAAGGATGGGCGAAAACGGAACGATCGTGAAGGGTGCACAGCCGGTAACCGCTCCGCTTTGGCTGGCTCCCGCCGTTGAGTCGGCGAGTGGTCGGGATCCGCTGCTCGACACTGCGATCCAGCCGGTCTCCTACAGGATGGCGCTTCTGAGCGAACTGTGAGCGATCCCGGCGACGCGTCTGTCGCCGACAGCGACGGTGGCCGCAGTGATGATGCAGGGGATGACACGGAAGGTCACGCGGCTCGCGGGGCTCGAATTGTTGCGGTCGTCGCAGCGGTGGCGACGCTTCTGGTTGGTCTGATCGCCTGGTGGGGTCCATGGCGGAACAATTCCGACACGGGCACCAAGGCGATCTCCACTTCCACCTCGGTCCCCGACGAGGGAGACCGCATCGCCCCGCTGACCGGTATGGCGGTATCCACCGACAAGGGACATCTCCTGGATCGGCCGGCCTTGATCGCCAAGGTTGATGCCGCATCCGAGGCCAATCCATATGTCGGACTGGAGCGGGCGGATCTGGTCATCGAGATTCAGGTGGAAGGAATCAGTCGATACATGGCGATCTTCCACTCCGAGGACGTCGATGACATCGGTCCCATCCGGTCAGCCCGGGTCTCCGATGCCGATCTGCTTCCGGCATTCGGAACGCCCCTCTTCGTGATCTCCGGGTACAACGAGGGTACGAAGGCGGCGCTCGATGAGGCGGGTGGGTTCCAACTGGCGTCCTTCGACGTTGCGCCCGGCGAGTACTTCCGGACTCCCCGCAAACAACGCCCCCACAACCTGCTTGCCAAGGCGGATGGCCTCTGGGATCTGGCTCAATCCCCCGTGGTTCGCCCGACTGCGGTGTTTCCCTACCGCGAGGCGGGTGCGCACTCGTCGGGGCTGCCGGTGGCCGGCCTTTTCGCCCGGGTGGGTTCGGGAGCAACCTTCGCCTGGGACGAGGAGCGCCGCGCCTGGTCCCGCTGGGCACACGGTGTGCCCGAACTCGATCTGGAGGGCGATCAAATCGCGCCGACCAACGTGATTGTTGTGGAGACCGAGTACGTCCAGTCCTCAGCCGATGCAACTTCCCCAGAGGCGATCACTGTGGGATCTGGTGACGCCTGGGTATTCAGCGACGGGCGTGCCGGGGCCGGAACCTGGAGTCGACCCAGCCGAACCGATCCGTGGGAGCTCCGTGACCCGAACGGAAACCCGATGACTCTCGAGCCGGGCACGGCCTGGATGGTGCTGGCGGTCGAACCGCCCACCATCTTGTCTGCCGAGCAGGTTGCGTCGCTTCCGGCGCCAGAGCATCCCTGAACCCCGGCAAAGGCGTCGAGCGGCGGGGTCGCTCCGGGGGCGCAAGGGGTATGGTCCCGGCCGGCAAAGGGATACCCGTCGCCGTCAACAGTTCATTTACAATGACGGACATGTCCGAAGCCTCACGCTCCACCGGTACCCAACTCGTCAAACGTGGTCTGGCAGAGATGCTCAAGGGGGGTGTGATCATGGATGTGGTCACAGCCGATCAGGCCAAAATCGCCGAGGACGCCGGTGCTGTGGCGGTGATGGCCCTCGAACGAGTTCCGGCCGACATTCGCGTCGATGGCGGAGTTGCCCGAATGAGCGACCCGATCATGATCGAAGGGATTCAGGACGAAGTGACCATTCCGGTGATGGCCAAGGCCCGGATCGGTCATTTCGTGGAAGCCCAGATCCTTGAAGCCCTGGGTGTGGACTATGTGGACGAGTCTGAGGTTCTGAGCCCTGCGGACGAGGCCCATCACATCGACAAGTGGGCCTTCACGGTGCCGTTCGTATGCGGAGCCACGAACCTCGGTGAAGCACTCCGGCGCATTTCGGAGGGGGCTTGCATGATTCGCTCCAAGGGTGAAGCAGGTACGGGAAACGTGATCGAAGCGGTTCGGCACCTTCGTTCGATCACCGGCGACGTTCGACGCATCGGTCAATCCGATTCCGCTGAACTGTTCGAATGGGCGAAGCGGCTTCAGGCGCCGTTGCCGCTTGTGCAGGAGGTTGCCGAGACGGGCCGGTTGCCGGTGCCGCTGTTCTGCGCCGGTGGACTCGCCACACCCGCTGATGCCGCCCTGGCGATGCAGCTCGGTGCCGAATCGGTTTTCGTGGGTTCCGGAATCTTCAAGTCCGATGATCCCGCTCCGCGTGCAAAGGCAATCGTGGAGGCCACAACGCATTTCGAAGATCCGCAGATTCTCGCAAAGGTGAGCAGGGGACTGGGTACACCGATGACCGGAATCGGAATGGACGAGGCCAAAGTGACCTATGCCGATCGCGGCTGGTGAACCCGGCGTGGCCTGGCGGCACGCTGTGTTGAACAACGCAGTTTCGCACACACAGCTGCCAAGCGTGTGGGGTCACCGGACGCGCCGGAACTTCGCAGGTCCTGGATGAAAGTCGGGATCTTGGCACTTCAGGGTGCATTCGCCGCCCATGGCCGGGTTCTCGACTCCCTGGGGGCTGCCGCAATCGAGGTTCGTGGTGCGCAGGATCTCGGCGAGACCGACCGCCTGATCATTCCCGGTGGCGAATCCACCACGATGTCGCTGTTGGCCGAGACCAATGATTTGCTCGCTCCGCTCAAGGAGTATCTGAATTCGGGCAAACCCGTGTTCGGTACTTGCGCAGGAGCGATACTCCTCGCTCGTTGTATCGAGGGGGGACGAGCAGATCAGCATGTTCTGGACGCCCTCGACATCACCGTGGAACGCAATGCATTCGGTACCCAGCGGGAATCCTTTTCTGAAGACCTCGAGATCGCTGGCCTCGATTCCCCATTTCATGCTGTGTTCATCCGTGCTCCACGAATCACGGCTCGCGGTGCGTCTGTGGAGACGCTGGCTGCGCTCGAGGGCAGTCCGGCGCTGGTACGGTCCGGGTCGGTTCTGGTTTCCACGTTCCACCCCGAACTCTCAGCCGACTCCAGACTGCACGAGATGTTTCTCGCGATACCCAGAGGTAAGTGATGTCCGGACATTCCAAATGGGCAACCATCAAGCACAAGAAGGGTGCTGCCGACGCGAAGCGCGGGAAGCTCTTTGCCAAGCTCATCCGTCAGGTGGAGGTGGCTGCCCGCAACGGTGGAGGAGACCTCGATTCCAACGCCACGCTTCGAACCATGTACCAGAAGGCTCGCGATGCGTCAGTGCCGCTCGACACCATTGACCGCGCCGTCAAGCGAGGAACCGGAGAGCTGGAGGGTGTCAACTACGAAGAAGTCACCTACGAGGGATACGGATCCGCGGGAGTCGCCCTGTTTGTGGAAGCCCTCACCGACAACCGGAATCGCACTGGCTCAGACGTTCGCTCCACATTCTCCAAGCTCGGTGGTTCCCTCGCAGAGCCCGGTGCGGTCGCGTGGCAGTTTGAGCGCCGCGGGCTGGTACTCCTGGGGGCGTCGGTGTCGGAGGACGATGTGATGGAGGCGGCCCTGGAAGCCGGCGCCGAGGACGTCTCTGGTGGTGATGGGGACTTGTGGAGCGTCACGTGCGAACCAGCCGAGCTCAACTCTGTCCGCGAGGCACTGGAGGGGGCCGGGATGCCGGTGGAGTCATCTGATCTCACGATGGTGGCCACCTCGACCGTGGAACTGACCAGTGCTGAAGACGCCAAACCCGTGATTCGGCTGCTGGAGGCCCTCGATGATCTTGATGACGTCCAGCATGTTCACATGAATGCCGACATCGCCGATGACGTGATGGCCGATCTCCAGGATTGATCCACACCAGGGGCCGGGCAGCACCGACCCGGGGTATCCACCAGCGGTGCGTTCAGGGCCGAGTACAGTCGAACCTGTGTTCGTATTGGGTGTGGACCCGGGCCTTTCCCGGTGTGGCTATTGCGTCCTCAGAACCGATGGCCGTCGCAGCACCGCGGTGGCTCTCGGAGTGATCCGCACTGCTGTCGACGATGCTGTGCCGCAAAGGTTGGCGGAATTGTCTCATGACATTCGCGAGATCATCGACGAGTTTTCGCCACAGGCAGTCGCGATCGAACGGGTTCTGTTCCAAGTCAATGTCTCCACCGCCATTGGTGTGGCTCAGGCGGCCGGAGTGGTGATGTCCGAAGCGGCTGGTCGCGGCCTGGATGTGGCCGAATATTCTCCCAACGAGGTCAAGGGTGCGGTCGCCGGCTACGGCGGCGCCGACAAGGAACAGGTTCAGATCATGGTTCAGACCCTCCTGGAATTGCCCGATCCTCCCAAACCTGCAGATGCCGCGGATGCGGCAGCGGTTGCAATCACACACATCGCGATGGCCGCCCCGCGAGTTCGGGCGGTGCTGCGGTGATCGGTTCGTTGCGAGGTGAGCTCCTTGATCGCCGAGATGGAGAGTTGCTGGTGGAGGTTGGCGGTATCGGCTACCGGATCCAGGCCACTCCGGATGCGATCGGCAACACTCGCGCCGGCGAGGAGATCTTCATCCATACCCATCATCACCAGCGCGAGGATGCTCAGGTGTTGTACGGGTTCCCTTCGGTTGATCACCGCCGGGTGTTCGAGACCTTGATCGGGACACATGGCGTCGGACCATCGCTGGGATTGGCAATAATGGCTGTGCACGATCCGAATCAGTTGGCCGAGGCTGTCGCCACCGACGATGTGGGCGCACTCTGCCTGGTTCCGGGCGTGGGCAAGAAGACCGCCACCCGATTGCTGATCGAGTTGAAGTCCCGCCTCGACGTGGGTGAGATCGATCTTGCCAGTCTCTCCACCGACGGTGAGCCGGCACTTTCCTCGGCGCTCCAGGATGTCAGGGAAGCCCTCACCGGGCTCGGCTACGGTACCGATGAAATCACCACGGTGCTGCCGAAGTTGAATCGCGAAGATGATTCCGGGGACATGATTCGACAAGCACTGCAGATTCTGGCGGCGGCCTGATGGCACGCGACGAACTGCTTGATCCCACGCCGTCGCTCTCCGAGGGCAACGAAGCAGAACCTTCCCGGGCGAACCGAACCGAACCAGCGGGCACCAACGCGGAGGATCCCCCCGCGGGCCCTGTGCTGTCGCTTCGGCCGCGGAACCTCCACGAGTTCATCGGCCAATCGGAAATCAAAGCCCGGCTGGGAGTCATCCTCGAAGCAGCGCGGCGCCGTGGTCAGCCTCCGGACCATTTCCTGTTTGCCGGTCCTCCCGGACTCGGCAAGACGTCCCTGGCCGGAATCGTGGCAGCGGAGATGGACGCCGAACTCCAGATCACTTCCGGACCGGCCCTGGAGCGACCGGGGGACCTGGCGGCCATCCTGACCAAACTCGGCGAAGGCGACGTTCTCTTCATCGACGAGATACATCGATTGTCGCGGTCGGTGGAAGAAGTCCTGTACCCGGCTCTCGAGGACTTCGAACTCGACATCGTTTTGGGCAAGGGTCCGGCGGCCCGTTCGATCCGACTCGATCTCCCCCGATTCTGTCTGGTCGGTGCCACCACACGAACGGGTCTCATCACAGGGCCGTTGCGTGACCGCTTCGGCATGGTGGCCAGGCTCGAGTACTACGAAACCGACGACCTTTGTTCCATCGTGGTGCGCGCGGCGGAGATCATCGGAGCCGACATCGATTCGGAGGGAGCCGACGAGATCGCTGGGCGATCCAGGGGAACACCTCGGATAGCCAACCGCTTGCTGCGAAGGGTTCGCGACGTCGCGGAGGTGCAAGGCGATGGTTCGATAGGCGCGGCGGAGGCTCGCGAAGGCCTCGAGTTGTTCGGAATCGACGACAAAGGTCTCGACAAGGTCGACAGGTCGATCCTCAAGGCGATCTGTGAGCACTTCGGTGGGGGACCGGTCGGACTGTCCACCTTGGCGATCGCAGTTTCGGAACCAACCGAAACCGTGGAAGAGGTCTACGAGCCTTACCTGATCCAGAACGGACTGCTTCAGCGAACTCCGCGCGGCCGAATGGCCACCGCGGCAGCGTGGCGCCATCTGGGCCACATCCCGCCCGCCTCCTCGATTCCCGCGGGTGAAGCGGCCCTGTTCGACTTCCGTGAATGACCTTGGGGCGCACCCCTCGGTGTCGCGGATCCCCTGGAGAAACTCGTCTGGTTGCCGTCACTGGGCATTTGCAGTCACCACTGTTGACGGTCACCATTCTTGGCGATGAAGCGCGACATCTACACCGAAGAACACGAAATGTTCCGGGAGGCCTACCGAACCTTTCTGGAGCGGGAACTGGTCCCCAACCATGACCGCTGGGAATCCTCCGGGATCATGGATCGCTCGGTATTTGCCAAGGCCGGTGAGAGTGGATTCCTGGCCATGGCTGTTCCTGAGGAATACGGCGGCTCCGGAGTGGATGATTTTCGATACAACAACGTGGTTGTGGAAGAGCTCTGCAAGGCGGACCTCTACGCCGCAGGCCTGGGCCTGACGCTTCACACCGATATCTGCCTGCCGTACTTCAATGACTGGTGCAACGAGGAGCAGAAGCGGCGCTGGTTGCCCGGGATCGCGAATGGTGAGCTGATCACAGCCATCGCCATGACGGAGCCTGGAATTGGATCGGACCTGGCGTCGATGGGGACCACTGCGATTCGCGACGGTGATATGTATGTGGTGAATGGTTCCAAGACCTTCATCACCAACGGGATCAACTGCGATCTGCTTATCCTGGCGGTGAAGACCGATCCCGCGCAGAAGCACAAGGGAATGTCCCTTCTCGTGGTGGAGACCGACACCGAAGGTTTCGAGCGAGGTCGCAACCTCGACAAGGTCGGCATGCATTCACAGGACACAGCGGAGATGTTCTTCACCGACATGCGTGTTCCGGTGGAGAACATTCTTGGAAACGAAGGGGAAGGTTTCTCGCTGCTCGTGAAGAACCTTCCCCAGGAACGTATGTCGGTGGCCATGGCCGCAGTGGCGCACGCCCGCGTGATGCTCGACATGACCCTCCAGTACGCCAAGGAACGCCAAGCGTTTGGTCAACCGATTGGTAGCTTTCAGAACAGTCGATTCAAACTGGCCGAGATGGAAACCGAGATCACGATCGCCGAGAGTTTCATCGACCGCTGCATCGTGGCCCTCAACGCCGGCGAACTGAATGCCGAAGAGGCGTCGATGGCCAAGTGGTGGTGCACCGAACTCCAGGGCCGAGTGGCGACCGAGTGCGTGCAGCTGCACGGTGGATACGGCTACATGAACGAATACCCCATTGCCCGCGCATTCACCGATGCTCGCGGGAGCACGATCTATGCCGGGACAACCGAGATCATGAAGGAGATCATCGGTCGCTCCATGGGGGTGTAGCGGGATCATCCGCCCGAATAGGATCTGATCACTGCAGGTGCCGGGGCCGGGCGTTCGACACCACGGGGTCGCCGCTTGTGTGGAACCGGACCTGCCCGCCCGGTGGAGTCTGCATGAACGAGGCCCAAAACGACGACAACAACCGTCGCGTCGTTGTATCGCGGCACGGCGGGCCGGAGGTGTTGACGGTGATCCGGGTGGATCCGCCCGAACCCGACGTCGGCGAAGTCCGGGTGAAGGTCAAGGCAGCCGGGGTCTCCGCCTTCGACCTGATTTACCGACGCTGGCGCCGGCTCCCCGGGAGTCCGCGAGTGCCGTTCGCCTTGGGCGAGGACGTCGCCGGCACAGTTGACAAGCTCGGCAGGGGAGTGTCATCGCTTGAGCCGGGGCAGGAGGTCACCGGCGGGACGTGGGCACAAGGTGTCGGCGGCGGCTACGCGGATTACGTGTGCCTGCCAGCGAAAGAGCTGGTGCCCGTCCCCGTGGGCCTGGATCCCGGCGAGGTCGTCAGTGTTGTGGTGAACTACCTCACCGCTCATCTGCACTTGAATCGGATAGGCGGTGTGCGCAGCGGCGAGCGCGTCCTCGTTCACGGTGCGGCGGGTGGTGTGGGGACCGCACTGCTGCAGCTCGGCAAGCTGGCCGGGCTGGAGATGTACGGCACGGCGTCTCGACACAATCACGAGCTTGTGTCCGCACTCGGGGCGACGCCGATCGACTACCGCACCGAGGACTTTGTCGAGCGCATCCACAGTCTGACCGGCGATGGTGTGGATGTCGTGATCGACCCGGTCGGCGGCGCAAGACACCTCTGGCGTTCATATCGGGTCCTGGGCAAAGGAGGTCGGCTGGTGTGGTTGGGCTCGGCCGCGACGAACGAGAAGGGCCTGGTGGTCGGCCCGCTCAGCCTGCTGATCACGTTTCTGCTCAAGCTGGTTCCCGACGGCAAGCAGGTGCCGACATGCCCGACTCTGGGCACGTTCGCCAAGGCACACAACGAGTGGTATCGCGAGACGCTGACGGAGCTCCTCGCTTTGCTGGCCGCTGGCAGGATCAAGCCGGTCGTGGCCGAGCGCATCCCCTTGGCCGAGGCCGCCCGCGCCCACAAGATACTCGAGCGCAGCGGACACGCCGGCAAGGTGGTTCTCGTTACCGGCACAGGTCCTCTTTCCCCGCCGTGATCGCCGAAAGGCACAGCCGGGCCTCATTCGTTGCAACGGATCCGATGGGTCGCTCCAGCGGTGTTTAGTCTGGGACGGTGAGGACAGATTCGCTCGAGTATCCGCTCGAGCCTTCCCTCATCGCCCAGCATCCCGTGCAACCGCGAGACGCCGCGAAACTTCTCGTGGCGGTTGGCGGTGAGCTCAGCCACCGGCGGGTGAGTGACCTCGGTGAGCTCCTTCTTCCCGGGGATCTTGTGGTTTTCAACAACACAAGGGTGATTCCGGCGCGAGTTGCAGTGCAACGGCATACAGGTGGAGCCGGCGAGATCCTGCTTCTCGAGGAACGAGGTGACGGAGTCTGGGAGGCATTGTGCCGGCCATCCAGGAAGCTCGCGGTTGGCGACACCGTTCATTCTACGAATGGTGAGTTGCGGTTTGTGGTCGGAGAGGACCTCGGTGCCGGTCGACGCCTTGTGCGTCCCGAGGTGTCGAACCGTGGAGAACTGCTTGCCAGGCTTTCGACGGCCGGCGAGATGCCACTCCCACCGTATGTCCACGAGCGTCTTGTTGACCCCGAGCGCTACCAGACCACCTACTCGCGCGATGCCCGCTCGGCCGCTGCACCCACTGCGGGGCTCCACATCACCGAAGGACTCCTGGCAAGTCTCGCATCGAAAGGGATCGGGATCGCTGAAGTGGAGCTTGTGGTGGGACTTGACACCTTCCGGCCGGTGGTCACCGATGTGCTCGAGGATCACGTGATCCACACCGAACGCTTTGCAGTATCCGCCGAGACCTGGCAGCGGTGTTGCGCGACCACTGCAGCGGGCGGCCGAGTGGTGGCAGTGGGAACCACCACGGTGCGCGCCCTGGAGTCTGTGGCGGCAAAAAAGGGTGGTTCCGGTGCCGGTGATGCCTGCGAAGATGGAGTTTCCGCGCTGTCAGGTCGAACGGATCTCTTCATCACCCCCGGTTACCGTTTCGCCATCGTGGACCTGATGTTGACCAACTTCCACCTGCCTCGTTCGTCGCTCCTCGCTCTGGTGGAAGCCTTCCACGGACCGGCATGGAGGGATCTGTACGCCGCGGCAGCACAGGAGCAGTATCGATTCTTGAGTTTCGGAGACGCGATGTTGCTGGATCGCGCCCCGATATTGGATCGGGCGGTATTCGATCGGGCACGGAATCCGCACGGGCGAGACGAGCAGCAGGGGGACCAACAGTGAAACTCCGCGTGGATGTGGAAGCCACTGATGGTGCGGCCCGGGTGGGCACCGTGCGGACATCCCGGGGAATAATCGCTGTTCCCGCCTTCATGCCCGTGGGAACCAGGGGAACAATCCGAGCTCTCAGCACCCATGAACTCTCCGGGCTGCGCGCCGCCGACGGTTCCGGTGCCGACGTGATGCTCGCAAACACCTATCACCTGATGCTTCGACCGGGTGCCGAACGTGTGGCCGAACTCGGAGGACTCCACGCGTTCACCGGTTGGGATCGCAACATGTTGACCGACTCCGGCGGTTATCAGGTCTTTTCGCTGGACCCTTCGGTGACCGATGAGGGCGCCGAGTTCAAATCCACTTACGACGGATCCCGTCATCTCCTCACACCGGAATCGGCAGTGCACACCCAGGAGTTGCTTGGCGCCGACATCCAGATGGTCCTCGACGTGTGCGCAGCGCTGCCGGCCGGCAGGGAGATCCTCGCAGCGGCGGTGGATCGCACGGCTCGCTGGGCTGAACGCGCAAGAATGAGTCATGGCCGAACAGGGGACCAGGCTCTGTTCGGGATCGTCCAGGGTGGAACCGATCATGATCTGCGTGTTCGATCAGCGGAACTGACCGTGGCCCTGGATTTTGACGGATATGCGGTGGGCGGACTCTCGGTTGGAGAAACTCGCGAAGAAATGATGCCGGCTCTCGACGCTGCTCTTTCGGTGCTTCCCGCCTCCCAGCCGCGCTATCTGATGGGGGTGGGGGACCCGGTCTCGATGGTCTCAGCAGTCATGCGCGGGGTGGACATGTTCGATTGTGTGTTGCCGACCCGGCTTGGGAGGCACGGCACACTGCTCGTCGACGATGGTCGCTTGAACATCAAAAGGTCCGAGTTTGCCGTGAGTGACGAGCCCGTGTCGACCAGATGCGGATGTGCGACGTGCGGGAACTACAGCCGTGGATACCTGCGGCATCTCATGGCAGTCGGCGAACCCGCCGGAGCAACCTTGTGCACGATTCACAACCTCACCTGGATGATGGATCTGATGGTTCGCCTCCGCCTCGCGATTGCGGAGCAACGAATTTCGGAACTGGCCGCCGAACTCGAGATCTCCCACGCATCCCTCGCTCCGGGGGGCTGATACAGCGCCCGATTCCCGTTGATCCCCGTCGGGTCCTATCATTTCCCGATTGTGAGCTACCTAAGTTTCCTCGGGAGCGGATTTCTGGCCCAGGAGGGCGGCAATCCCTTCGGCCTACTCATCCTGCTGCTCCCCGTCGCAGCGATCATCTACCTCACGGTCATTCCGCAGAGAAAACAACGCAAGAAGCAGGCCGAGTTGGCCGCAAACCTCTCCGTAGGTGATGAGGTGGTCACCATCGGGGGCATTATCGGCACCATCAATTTCCTGGAAGGTGATGAGGCCCACCTCGAGGTCGACGACGATGTGGTCATACGTTTCTCCAAGTCAGCCCTGAGCGGGAAGACCACACCTGAAGGCGGCGATGCCAAATCCTCGGGCGCCAAGTCGGGTTGGTCATCACTCTTCGGTGGTGGCGCGAAGTCAGACGAGAGCTGATTCCGTGAAGCAGAAGCCCCTTCGGGCGATGCTGGTGGTCATGGGCATTGCCTTGGCGTTGCTC
>JAHRAZ010000014.1 GCA_020027475.1 Microthrixaceae bacterium | reverse complement strand
CGATCGTGGAGTCTGCGATGCGAGCGGGAGCGGTGGGATTCAGCACCACCCGAACGATGCTGCACCGAGCCAAAGACGGCGAACTCGCGGCCGGAACCACAGCCTCGGCCGAAGAACTGCTCACCATCGGCGACGCCATGGGCGCTGCGGGCGCCGGAGTGTTCGAGATGGCAAGTGACATGGTCGATCCGGCCTTCGAGTTCGACTGGATGACGGAACTGTCGAAACGCAGCGGTCGGCCGGTGAGCTTCGCCTGCCTGCAAAACGACTTCTCGCCGGAACAGTGGCGCGAGCTGCTGAAACGGACTGATGCGGCCAATGTCGACGGCGCCCGGATCGTTCCCCAAGTCGCCGGGCGACCGGCATCTGTGCTCTTCGGCTGGGAATCGACTGTCCATCCCTTCATCGCACACAAGGGTTATCGCAAGCTCGCACACCTCCCCATTGCGGAAAGAGTGGCGGAACTCCGCCGACCCGAAGTTCGGGAAGCGATCCTGGCCGAGGACGTCCACCTCGACGGATTGGCCTCGGTCATCCTGAGCAGCTTCGGAAAACTCTTCCCGCTCGGCGAACATCCCGAGTACGAGCCTGCTCCGGAGACCAGCGTGGCGGCCATGGCCGCTGCCAGGGAGATCACGGCTGCGGAACTCACCTACGAACTGATGCTGGAGGACGAGGGCACGGGCCTGCTCTACTTCCCGGTCATCGGATACTCCCACGGCGACTTCGGTGCCCTGAAGGAAATGCTCGAACACCCCGGCACCGTGCTGGGGCTCGGCGATGGTGGAGCGCACTGCGGCGTGCTCTGCGATGCCAGCCTGCCGAGCTACATGCTGACCCACTGGGTTCGCGACCGCGACCGGGGTGATCGCCTCGACCTCGAGGCAGTCGTTCGCATGCAAACGCGCGAGACCGCTGAGTTGTATGGACTGCTTGACCGCGGCTTGATCGCTGCGGGATACCGTGCCGACCTGAATGTGATCGATCTCGACAATCTGGCGATCCAGGCACCCAGGATGGTCCATGACCTGCCGGCCAACGGCAAGCGGCTGATCCAGACCGCCACGGGCTACGCAGCCACGATCACCGCCGGCGTACCAGTGCGAGTCGATGACCAAGCCACCGGGGAGCGTCCCGGAGTACTGGTTCGTGGAGCGCAACCCGACCCGGGATAGTCGAAGAACCACCCGGAGGTGATCGCGGCGGTTTCTTGCGCGAGGCTGCCTGAATGGACGTTCTGGCACCCGTGTACGGCTTGGCTGGCGCAGGCGACTCTGCAAGACACCTCGAATCACTCGGGATCGACGGGGTATTCACTTTCGAGGGACCACATGACGTGTTCGTTCCGCTCACCCTGGCGGCCGCGGCGACCGACCTGGCGGTAATGACGAATGTGGCGATCGCCTTCCCGCGGAATCCGATCCATCTGGCTCACGCCAGCCGTGACCTGCAGGTCCTTTCCGATGGAAAATTCACCCTCGGCCTGGGAACGCAGATCCGCGCCCACATCGAGCGGCGTTTCGGCGAGGAGTTCAACCGGCCGGTTGCACGCATGCGCGAACAGGTTCGGGCGATTCGAGCGATTTTCCACACTTGGCAAACCGGGGAACCCCTGAACTTCGAGGGCGAGTTCCGGACTCACAAACTCATGAGCCCCATGTTCTCGCCGGGCCCGAGCCCCTGGGGTCCCCCTCCGATCGCCGTGGGGGCGCTGGGACCACAGATGTGCGCCATGGCCGCATCGGTGGCGGATTCCCTGGCGGTCATGCCGGTGACATCACGTCGATTCTTCGAGGAGCAAACCCTTCCAGCAGTGCAGGAGGGATTGGCCCGGCGATCTCCCGACCTCGGCAGCTTCGAGATCATTCCCGAATTGATCGTGTGCACAGGACGAACCGAAGAGGAGATGGACCGCGCCGACACCGGATGCCGGTCGCTCCTGGGCTTCTATTCCTCGACCCCGGCCTACCGGCCGGTTCTCGAACTCGAAGGTTTCGGCGGAATACAGTCCACGGCCCAGCAGTTCACCCGCGATGGCCGATGGGACGAGCTTTCTGGATTGATCCCCGATGAGATGCTGAAACAGATCTCGGTTCGCGGAACCCCGTCTGAGGTCGCCGCACAGATCAGCGACCGTTACGGCGATCAGGCAAACCGGGTTTGCGTATACATGCCGTATGAGACCCCCGATGACTTGTGGGCCGACCTCATCACCGCGATCAAGGCCGGCTGACGGGTCCCGCTCATTCGGGATCTCGCCCTATCGGCCCAAGGCGTGCAACACGATGATCGGATGGTTCACGAACACCTGCCCAGCAGAGGTTCGGGCTGATCCGGTTCAGCTCTCATCCCAGCGTTCTGACATCTTCTTGGTACCCATCCACTGTTGAAGCAGTGCGGAAACCCTTGGGGATATTCCCCCCAGAGTTGCGGAGGCTCTCAGCTCCGCTGGTGACACGAACAGTTCGGCAGGGTTCTTCTGGATCGCCCTCACGACACCGGCGGCCACGTCTTCGGGTGACTTCGTCCGCACAAAGGGAGGCATCTCCGTTGCGGTGTCGGCGAACATGCCGGCACCCCGGATGAACCCCGGAGCAAGGTACGTCACACCGATGTTGTGTTCTTCGAGGTCGAGTCGCAGCGCGTGGCTGTACCCGCGAAGTCCGAACTTGGTGGCGTTGTAGAGCCGGGAGTTCGGAGTGGCGACAACCCCCGACAAGGATCCGATCATCACGATCTGAGCGGCCCGGCCGGCCTCAATGTGACCTTGGGCAAAGCGCGTTGCCATCAGGATCGGTGCTCGGAGATTCACATCGAGCATCTCGTCGATTTCGGCCGCGTTCGTATCCATGATGTCGCTGCCATCACCGATTCCGGCATTGGCCACAAGTACGTCGACTTCACCGAGTCGTTCACACAGACGATCGAGATCGGCACGGTCGGACAGGTCGGCACGAACGGCTTCTCCACCCGTCTCCTCCACAAGTGAATCGAGGATCTCGCCCCGACGTGCGGTGAGGATCAGCTTCGCCCCCGCCCGGGAGAGTTCACGCGCCATCGCGGAACCCAATCCCCCGCTCGCACCAGTGAGAAGAACAGTGGAACCAGAAACCTGCATCGCCACAAGTTAGGTCACCGCCTCCCGGCAGGAAGGCCTAAAGCCCGATGCGATGCTCCGGCGGTAGTTCGCCGCGACCGATCGCATCGGCGCGCGCGTGCAGGAGTTCCGCAGTCTCATCCAGGCCGGCCGCGATCACGTAGTCGCGGGCTTCAACACCGTCCACTGCCAGTCTGGCAAGATCATCCAGGTCGGCGATTGGTGGTTCCTCGCCGGTCGCCGCGGCGATGCGATCCTTGAGTTCGGTGAACGACATGCTCTTTCGGCCGGTCGCCGGACCTTTGCGCTGGAGTTCCTCAGGCCGGTTTCGGGCAGCGGTGTACAGACCCGTGTCCATGAGGCCGCCGGACGGATAGAACACCGATGCGCGCAGGTCTGTGCCCTCGGAGATCAGGTTCAGCTGAAGCGTCTCGGTGAAGCAACTCACGGCCGACTTGGAGGCGGCGTACACCGAAGCCGTGCGGACCGGTGCGAATCCGCCGTCACCGGATGAAGTGTTGATGATCTGGCCAGGTTCACCGCCTTCAATCATTCGGGGAAC
>JAHRAZ010000001.1 GCA_020027475.1 Microthrixaceae bacterium | reverse complement strand
CTGCGAGACTGGCCCGACAAACGATCCATGTGTCCCTAAGTCATGACGGTGGTGTAGCCGCAGCCTTGGTCGTGGTTCAGGCAACCGCGATTCCTGCAACCGCGATTCGAACAACACCGCCATTCGAAGAACACAGTCCCGGGAGTCCGAGTGACAACTGAACACAACGTCGAACTGCCGGCACAGGTCAACGAGGAGCCGATTTCCTCCAGCTGGTACCGCCTCACCGTGGAGGAGACGGCCAAGTCCCTCGGCGCTGACATCACCACCGGGCTGAGCACACACGAGGCCCGATCCCGACTCGCAACCTACGGCGAGAATGTGATCACGCCTGAGCCGTCGCCGTCCGGCTGGCGTATTGCCATGGGTCAGCTCCGCGACCCCATGAACGTGATGCTGGTGGTGGTCGCCATTGCGAGTTTTGCCATCGGGGAGACCGGCACAGGGATCCTCGTGGCGGCCCTGGTGCTTCTGAACGTGGTGATGGGTACCAGACAGGAACTGAAAGCGAAGGCGAGCGTTGACGCGCTCGCCGACATGCAGATCCCCGTGACCCGCGTCATTCGCAACGGTTCACTGGTGGAACTCCCCGCCACAGAACTGGTACCCGGTGACCTGATTCAGCTCGAAGCCGGTGATCTGGTGCCCGCTGACGGGCGCCTCGTTCGTTCAGCGACACTCGAGACACAAGAGGCTGCGCTGACTGGGGAGTCGGCACCGATACCGAAGTCTCCGGACATTCCCGATGGCCTCGAGGTGGCGCTCGGTGACCGCACCGATCTGGTCTTTCAGAACACCTCCGTGACGCGGGGAACCGCATCGGCGTTGGTCACCGAAACCGGCATGCGTACCGAAATGGGACGAATCGCCGGGATGCTGGCTGCGGTCGAACGCACCAAGTCTCCGTTGCAGAAGGAGCTGGACTCACTCACCAAGATCCTCGGGGTCATCGCCTGGTCGGCGGTTGCGTTGATCGTGGCGATTGGCCTGGCCCGTGGACTGGAGTGGAGCGACCTCCTGCTGCTCGGCACGGCCATGGCGATCTCCGCCATTCCCACCGGTTTGCCAACGTTCGTGCAGGGAATGCTTTCGTATGGGGCCCGTCAGCTTGCCGATGCCAAGGCGGTGGTCAAGAACCTGACCGACGTCGAGACCCTCGGTGCGACGAGCGCGATCAACAGCGACAAGACCGGCACGCTGACCCTCAACAAGATGACCGCCAGCAAGGTCTGGTTCAGGGAGAACTGGTACACGGTTGAGGGTGGCGGATACGACAAGAACGGTGCGATTCTCGGAGTTGCCGGACAGGATACGCCTGACTTCACCAACCTTGCGTTGGGGCTCACGCTTGCCAGCGACGCAACCGTGTCCGACGTTGGTGAAGTGGTCGGTGACCCAACCGAGGCCGCGCTCGTTGTGCTGGCCGCCAAGGTGGGGGTGGACGCTCCGGAAACACGTCGCGAGTACCCCCGGGTGGCAGAGGTCCCCTTTGATTCTGCCTACAAGTTCATGGCCACTTTCCACCATCTGGAGGTCGAAGGTGAACAGATTGTGGGCGAACTGGTCAAGGGTGCGCCCGATGTGATCCTGAAGCGCTGTTCAAGTGCCGCCGACGGTGGTGGACTCGGTTCGGGCACACCGATTGCCGAGGCACAGGCCGGGATCACTGCGGCCGTGGAACGTATGTCCTCCGAGGGCCTGAGGGTGCTTTCCTTTGCCGCGCGGGTCATTCCTGAGGATCAGGAGGAGCTCGTCGAATCGGATCCGATGGCACTGGTGGAAGAACTGGTTTTCGTGGCCCTCGTCGGCATCATCGATCCGTTGCGACCCGCGTCCAAAGAGGCTGTCACGGTTGCACTTGCTGCCGGAATCGAGGTCCGCATGATCACCGGGGATCACGCCGTGACCGCCAAGGCGATCGCTGATGACCTGGGTCTGGGCGAAGGTGTGATCACAGGCGCGGAGTTCTCCGCCCTGAGTGATACCGATGTTCTCGAACTCCTTCCCGACCTCCACGTGTTCGGCCGGGTTTCGCCGGAAGACAAACTGCGTCTGGTTGACCTCATGCAGACCCAGGGAGACATCGTCGCCATGACCGGCGATGCGGTGAACGACGCTGCGGCGCTCAAGCAGGCCGACATCGGCGTGGCGATGGGCTCTGGAAGCGAGGTGTCCAAACAGGCCGCCCGAATGATCCTCACCGACGACAACTTCGGCACGCTGGTCCATGCGATAGAGCTGGGTCGAAGCATCTACGCCAAGGTCGTCTCCTATGTGAGATTCCAGATGTCCCAGTTGTTCAGTCTGGTCATGTTGTTCGTCACGGCGAGTGTCTTCGGTATCAACGACGGCGTGGCGCTGACTCCGCTGATGGTGTTGTTTCTGAACTTCTTCGTGGCTGTGGGGCCAGTGGTGGCAATCATGGTCGACGAAACGCCACCAGGGATCATGTCCGAGCCTCCCCGGGATCCGAACGTGGGAATCACCAACCCCGCAGCCGTCAGCCGATGGGTCGGTTACGGCGCAACGCTGTTCTTGGCCACACTCGTTCCGCTGCTCTTCGGGCCGGATGAACTCCGGGTGGATGCACCCAGCGCCTCCATGACCATGGCGTTCGTGGTGATCGGATTCGGAACTGTGCTGAGTGGACTCGTGATGCGGCGCGATCCCGAGTCGGGTTTGTCCCCTCCGATTCTTCGGACAGTGGGGATTCTTGCCATCCCGGCCTTCCTGGTGATCATGGCCGTGGAGACAGCTTTTCTGCAGAGGGCTCTCGGCACCATGTCGCTGACCGGAGGACAGTGGCTGGTGAGTGCGTCGCTGTCGCTGGTGATCGTGGTGGTCGTGGGGGCCGACAAGTGGATCCGCAGGGTCAGATAGGGCCACTTGCCCAGATGAGAACAGTTGCCTCGGCGGACGGCGTCCTGCGTCACTCCCGCAACAGGTCGCTGATCTGGTCTCCCAGCGCGAGTTCCCCCTGGTGCATGGAGATTCGATTGGCTTCGGTGTCCTCGGGTGCGTAGCGGTAGTTGGCCATGAGGCCTCCGGAGCGGCTCTGACCCAGATCCGAGGTGTCGGCGCCCGCAACGATCCGCAGGAGTCTGGCCCCGTTTCCCATGTGGAACCTCGCCACGGGGTCAAGCAGTTTTCCCTTGTCGGACCAAGAAGTCAGGTACTGGGCTCCCAGGCGCGCCAAGTCTCCGGAGCCGGTGGACTGCGCGGAAAGCTCCTGCAGATAGCGGGCCACATCGGGCCGGTTCGAGTTGAGCCATGACACGAATCCCGGAATGGGCGAGAGCGTGACGAAGTTCTCGATGTCCGGGAACTCGTCTGCGATCGCGGCAACACTCTCTTCGATCAACCTTCGCCCCTGTCCCAGTCCGGCCAGCGCCGACTCGGTGTTCCAGATCGAATAGAAGACCGCAGTATCGGCCGCGCCCGGATCCAGAGTCGATGCGGACGGATCCAATATCGCCTGCAGGCTGTCGGGCAGACCTTGGCCGAGTGCTGTCCACACCACGTTGGTCGGCCGCTGCGGCATTTCGGGGTGAACCCATGCGAACACCCGGCGATCTTCAGCGAGGCGGTTCATCAGGTCGGCTTCGTCAGCCACGGGATTCACCGGCTCGCGGCGTGCGAGCTTGCTGAGCAACTCATGGTCCGCCGCTGGGTCCAGCACCTCGGCCCGTGCCCCCTCGGAGAGCTGGTGCCGGAGGTCGGTTGTGAGTTGCCTGATTTCGGCGGCATCCTGCGCGGAGACTTCGGAGGACTTCATCATCCGGGCCCGTCGATCGACGAGGTTGGCGAGATCAGGCATGGTCACGTTCAGGCATTGTCACGATCTCCATTGCGTGCATCAGCTGGGTACTGTGTGGATCCCATGCGTTCCCATCTGCGAATAGGTCGACTGCTGGGCGTGCCGATCGGCGTGAACATCTGGGTGTTCGCCATCGCGGCAGTGCTCGCATTCTCGCTTGCCACGCTCTCATTGCCAAGCATTGCGCCCGGTCATCCCGACTCCGCCTACTGGTTCGCCGCGGTGCTGGGTGTATTCGGGTTCCTGGGCTCACTCGTCACCCACGAGCTCGGCCATTCCTGGGTGGCGCAGCGCAATGACGTGCAGGTTGTCGAGATCACACTCTGGCTCTTCGGTGGTGTCGCCAAGCTGGAAGGCGACGCGGATGATCCCGGATCCGAGTTTCGTATCGCCCTTGCCGGTCCGTTCATGAGCCTGGTCACTGGCCTTGTTGTGGCCGGTGCAGCATGGGTGACCGATCGATTGGGCGGTTCGGCGGTGCTGGTCGCCCTTCTCATCTGGCTGGCAGTGATCAACGGAATCCTTGCGGTCTCCAACCTGCTGCCGGCGTTCCCACTCGATGGAGGGCGGATCCTGCGAGCGATGCTCTGGCGGCGCATGGGTGCAAAGATCCCGGCTACTCATGTCGCAGCCCTGTGGGGACAGATCCTGGCGGTGGTACTAGCCGTTGTTGGTCTGTGGGTGGCCTTGAACCCTTCGGTGTACTCCGGCCTGTGGCTGATCGCCATCGGGATCTTCTTGTTCGTGGCGGCACGTTCGCAATGGAAGTCCTCGGAACCCCAGCCGCACGTGCTGGAAACGACGGTCGGTGAGGTGAGCCGCGCACTGCCCAGTGCTCTGGGAAGCGGTGCCACTGTGGCTGACGTCGAGCAGGCGCTCCTGCAACATCCCCTGGCGCCGCTGGTGCCATTGATCGACGATCGCGGGACGCTCTCGGCCATGGCTTCGCACACAGGTGTCGGTCGGATTCCCCCGGCCCAGCGGCGGGTGGTGCCGGCAACCTCCATTTCGGAACCGATCATGTCCCTGCCCAAGGTCAACCCGGATGATTCCGTTCAGGCAGTTCTGGACCGCCTCGGAACCGGCGTCGCCTGGTGGGCACTTGTTCCCGCGAGCGACGGGACGATCCGCGCGTTGCTCTCGACCGACCTCGATCGGGTCCTGGAGACCGCCCGAGGCTGAGAAACGCCCGAGTTCGGTACGGGGTTCGGGTGACGCCGGAACCTATCCTGTGCCGATGGCGAATCGCCGCTCCGTGGGGTCCCCAGGACCCGTCCGACGACTGATGGGACCGGTTCTTCCGGCCTTGCTTCGTCAACGGCGCCGCCTGATCCTCGCCGCAATCGCGGTTGCCGTCGGCGTGGGCTATCTGGCAGGAACCCTCGGCTTGCTCGGTCGTATCGGCCAAGGTCTTGACGACCTTTCACAGACCAGCGCAGATCGTGCCGATCTCGTCGTTGAAGGCGAGATCGCGTACGAATCCACGATTGAGCAGGTTCGCCGACTAGTACCGGCCACGGTGGTCGACATAGCGGAGCGAACCGACGGGATCGCCTCGGCGTCCCATCGCCTGGAAGACGTTGCGATCGTCGTCGACTCATCGGGCGAACCCGTTGTGGACATCGGGCTCTCTGAGCAACCGCTCGGACAGAACTGGCCGGAGGACTCGTCTGTGTCGCCGGTGGAGATCGTGGAGGGTGATCCGCCAACAGCCGAAGGTGAGGTTGCCATCGACTCCCGATCTGCCGAGGCCGCTGACCTCGGCATCGGCGATGATGTGACCGTTGCCGGTCGCCAGGTCGAAACCTTCAAGATCGTCGGACTGGCCCAACCTCCGGCGGGTGGCATCAATCAGGGTGCAAGCCTCACCGTTGTGAACACAGCCGATGCAAGACGGTTGTTCGATCGTCCGGTTGACGACAACCGGGTGGCCATCATGGTCGAGGAGGGCGCAGACATAGACGAGGTGGCCGACCGGCTGGCGCCGCTCCTGCCCGGTGGAACACAAGTGGTCACCGGCGATGAGGCTGCTGAGCATCAGGCGGAGGCTCTCACCCGCAGCTTTTCCCTGATCAGCCTTCTCGTGATCGCTTTCGGTGTTCTGGCCCTACTGGTCGGCATGTTGACCGTGGCCAACTCCCTGACACTGCTGCACTCGCAGAGACGACACCTCTATGCCACGTTCCGCACCATTGGTGCAGGCAAGTCGCAGATTCGTTTCGCGGCCACCACCGAAGCAGTACTTCTGGCCGTGTTCGCATCCTTGATCGGATTGCCTTTCGGGCTCCTCATCGCCTGGCTCATCGAGCGGGCGCTTGGTGCGTTGGGCACAGCCATTCCGACCTCTGGCCCCCGGCTCACTCCGACCGCCGCGGCCATTGCCCTTGGCATCGGCATCCTGACCACGGTGGTGGCGGCCTGGAAACCGGTCAGTCGTGCCAGTTCGGTCCCTCCGATCGAAGCGCTTCGCCCGGCTGAGGAGATTGCACAGCGAGCTAACCCGCTCCCCACTGCCCTCAGTTGGGCCGCAGTGCTGGGAGTCGGGGCGGCGGGCATCTCGCTTCTGGCCGGACAGACCAACCAAGTGGTCTTGATGGCGGCCGCCGGGGCGGCCGGGGCGACCTTCGTGATTCTGCTACTGCCGTGGGTGTTGTCGCGCTCTGTGGCGCTTGTGATCCGGATCGGACCATTCCGGCCGCGCCCACTGCGACGGGTGGCCGCCCGCGACGCCGCGAGGAATCCCCGGAGAACTGCTTCAACCGCGGCCGCAGTGTTGGTTTCGACGGCAGTGCTGACCGGTCTGGTCGCATTCCTGGCATCCTTCACCGAGTCGGTGTCCACAGAAGTCGATGGCCTCGTTGTTGCGGACCTGGTGGTGGACAGCGGCACCTTCACCAGAGGCGGGTTGCCCTTGGGGCTGATCGAAGAACTCGAGGAACAACCGGGGGTTTCCGCCGCTAGCGGTTGGCAACTCGCCAGGGGATTCGTTGGTCAGTACTCGGTTCGCATGACCGGCCTCGACGGTGATTCCGCCACGGAGGTGATTTCACCCTCCTGGGTGGGCGAGGCACCAACGGACCTCGACAGCTCTTCTGTCTGGTTGGCCGAACCACTGGCCGAGGATCTCGATGTGGTCGTGGGAGACGATGTCGACATTGTCTTCACCTCTGGTGGCCTGCAGTCATTCTCCGTGACCGGTATCTACAGCAGCGGTCGCACACTGTTGGGCGACGTGGTCACGGAACGATCGATCCAGAGCGAACAGGTTCCCGCAACGGTGGATCTTGCAGCACTGGTCCTCACCGATGGATCCGCCGACGCCGAGGAAGCGGTAATCGCCACGGCTGGGAACCATGGCGTGGATACAGTGCTTTCTCCATCGGAGTTCGTGGATTCCAGATCGGAACTTCTGCGGGGATTCCAGAGCGTGATCCTGTGGATGCTCCTGTTCACTTTCCTGCAGGCACTCATCGGTGTGGTGAACACGCTGACAATGGCTGTGGGGGAGCGACGGCGCGAGATCGGGTTGCTGCGGGTTTCGGGAGCGACTCGTCGTCAGGTGCGGAGAATGGTCCTGTTCGAAGGTTCGGCACTGTCGATCGTGGGTTCGGTGTTCGGAGTGGCCCTCGGCCTCGGTGGTGCGGTTGCAGGAGTGAAACTCCTCGCCGATCAGGGTATCGGTGAAGTGAAGATACCTTGGTTGGTCATCGGCCTTATTGCGGTGGCGGCCGTGGCTGTCGGTGTGGTCTCGTCGGTGATTCCGGCCAGAATGGCTGCAGCCATTCCTCCACTGGAAGCGATCACCGACACCGCAGCGGGCACCGTGGCCGGCAAGGTCCACGAACAGCCCGTCGAATCAGCTCATGAGGTGGCTCCAGCGGCTCTGGTTGCGGTGCCTCCCGTACCGGCGGCACTCCCGCCCGCACCAGGGCCAGACACACAAGCCGTGCCCGCGGCTCCGCGCACCGTTGGTCTAGGTTCGATCACTGTGCAGGACCAGTCCGGATCCCATCCTCTGGAAGCGGAGGAAGAGGCGGCTCTTCTGGCGCTGTTCGCGGCAGCGGGTTCGCCGGCCAACACCGCTGAGGCTGTCCCTCTCCCGGGGGAATCATCCGGATCCGAGGCACCACCACCGCTGGCAGAACCGCCGCCTGCGCCACCACCGCTGGCAGAACCGCCGCCGATTTCTGCTCAGGCTCCGGACACGTCTCCAAGTCCATTCGGAACCGAAGCCGCTCTCGACGATGAGGATCTGGCGGAAGGGGAGTTGGTTGACGAGCCCGGTCAAGGCGAAGCTGCCACGCAAGACGATTCGTCAGTCCCGTACGCCCAGAGCGCTCCGGTGGAGCAAGGTCCGGAGGTGGAGCAGCGTCCTCCTGTCGAGCAGGTTCCGGAGGTGGAGCAGCACCCTCCGGTGGAGCAGAGCACTCCAGTCGAGCAGGATTCTTCGGCCGCCGGCGCTTCGAAACAATCCTCGGGCCGTGGCCGACGAGATCGAATCAAGCGGGCATCCGGTCGCAAACCGCGTCGAAAGTCGAGGGATGCAGCCGCCGCGGCTGAAGGCTGGGTATCCGCGGCGCCGGAGCCGATCGCCACTGAACCCGAGCCGTTCAAGGCGCCGGCTGAGGTCGGCGGTTCCGAATCAGATCTTGCGGCAGTGCCGGAGCCCGAAGACATCAGCGCCGAAACGCTGGCGGTGGCAATCCGGAGAATGTCTCCGGGTGCGGCGTCCGGGGTGTCGGCTGCGCTTGGTCTGGCCAGCGCTCATATTGCGGATGGCGAGACTGTCAGCGTCGGGGTCTCCGGGCAGGTCAGGGGATGGCCTGCACTCGTACTGCGTACCGACCGGCGAATCCTGGTGATCGTGGAGCGGGACAAACCCGTGATCACATCGCTGCATCCCGATGCCACTCAGGTGTCGGTCACAGGTGAGGATCAGAACGCAACACTCACGGTCACTGATCGCGGTCGCGAACTCGTGCTGGAAGGCGTGGTCGACGACCATCTGGCCCGCGAAATGCAGCCATCGGACTCGTTCTCCGACTGACTCTGGCTCAGCTGGTGCTGACCTGGATCGAGACCGGGTGACCTTCGACCCGTCCGTCAACGCTGTCGTCCACACCTTCGGCCATCGTGAGTTCCGTTGCGAGTACGGCTTCGGATACCCATTCGCGGTGTTCCTCCACGGCTTCGATGACTTCGATTGTGGTGTTGAGGTGGCAGCGGATTCGGTCAGTCACTTCGAATCCGACCTCGCGCCGAGCTTGTTGAATCAGCCGGACCACGTCGCGTGCCATACCTTCAGCGGTTAGTTCCGGTGTGACTTCAATGTCGAGTTCCACCACGGCCTCGTTGCCTGGCAGGGCTGCCGCGGCAGCTCCTTCGCGCGGTGCCAGCCGTAGTTCGTACTCATCGGGATCGAGTCTCGTGTCGGCAACCATGACGGATCCGTCTGCATCAGCAGTCCAGTTTCCGGCTTTTGATTCCTTGATCACCTGCTGGACGAGTTTGCCGATTCTCGGTCCGAGTTTCTTCGCGTTGGGCAGGAGAGCGAAATCACCGACAGAGCCGATGTCATCGGTGATCTCCACGCTCTTCACGTTGAGTTCGTCGCGAACCAGATACAGAAACGGTTCGAGTGAATCCGTACCTTCTCCTGCAATGGTCAGCTTGTGCAGCGGCAGGCGGGCCCGAAGCCGGTTTTCCTCACGCAGATGCAGACCAGCCGAACAAACATCGCGGATGCGGTCCATCGCGCGGACCAGGGGTTCATCGCGGGGAAACTCAGACACATCCGGCCAGTCCGCCAGATGGACAGAGGAGTCACCGGAATCATCGCCGGTGAGGCCGAGCCAGATCTCCTCGGCAAGCATCGGCAGCAGTGGTGCGCAGGTCTTCATCAGCGTGACAAGAACCGTGTACAGCGTGTCGTAGGCGTCAGATTTGTCGGCAACCGAAACTGAGTCGCTGCCACCACCGGGAGCCCAGAAGCGTTCGCGGGAACGCCGGATGTACCAGTTGTTGAGGGCGTCCAGGAAGCCCTGTATATCGGCACAGGCCGGTGCGAGCTCGAAGGCATCCAGGTTGGCGGTGACGCTGTCGACGAGATCCGCGGTCTTGGCGAGGATGTATCGGTCGAGCAACCCCTCGGCGTCAGTGCGGAATCGTGCCGTGTGGTCATCCGCGTTCGCATAGAGCGTGAAGAACGAATAGGCGTTCCAGATCGGATTGAGGACCTGCCTCACGACCTCGCTGAAGTCACCCGAGTCGGTGGAGATTCGCAGGTCACCACCACGAAGGATCGGCGAGGCCATCAGATGCCATCGAATCGCGTCGGACCCGTGGGACTGCATGACTTCTTCCGGGTCGGGATAGTTGCGGAGCTTTTTGGATAGTTTGCGGCCCTCATGGTCGAGCACCACACCGTGACAGATCACGTTGGAGAATGCGGGCCGATCGAACAGTGCGCCGGAGAGCACATGCATTGTGTAGAACCAGCCCCGGGTCTGGGCGATGTACTCCACTATGAAGTCGGCGGGCGAATGATCGTCGAACCACTCCGAGTTTTCGAACGGATAGTGGACCTGGGCGAACGGCATTGAACCCGACTCGAACCAACAGTCGAAGACCTCCGGAACCCGTCGCATCATCGTTGCGCCGCTCGGGTCATCCGGGTTGGGGCGCACCAGATCATCTATGTAGGGGCGATGCAGGTCGGTGGGCCGTACACCGAAGTCGGCTTCGATCTCGTCTATCGAGCCGTAGACGTCGGTCCTCGGGAAATCCGGGTTGTCCGACCGCCAGACCGGAATCGGTGATCCCCAGAACCGGTTCCGGCTGATCGACCAGTCCCGCGCTCCTTCCAGCCAGCGGCCGAACTGGCCGTGCTTCACATGCGGAGGGATCCAGTTGATTTCCTCGTTCAACTCCACGAGCCGGTCCCTGAACTCGGTCACCTTGACGTACCAGGAACTGACTGCTTTGTAGATGATCGGAGTATCGGTTCGCCAGCAGTGCGGATAGTTGTGGTCATAGGTGTCGTGGCGGATCACCTTCTGTTGTTCCTTGAGGGCGGCAGCGATTCCGGGATTGGCGTCGAAGACGTTCTGGCCGGCCCAGTCCGGGACTTCCGGGGTGAAACGACCGGAGTCGTCCACGGGAACCACCAGTTCGATTCCAGCGGCTTCACAGGTTGTCTGGTCCTCTTCGCCGAAGCCCGGAGCCAGGTGCACTATGCCCGTTCCGTCGTCGTCGGTCACCCAGTCCGCCTCGAGTACGCGAAACGAGTTCGCGTGATCGGCGAAATAGGGGAACAACGGTTGATAACGGACTCCGGCCAGGTCCGAACCTGAGATGGAAGCGATCACCTCGTGGCCCTCACCAAGCTCCTTTTCGTACTTCGGAACAGCGTTTGCACCCAGCACCACCAGGGATCCGGAGCGCGGGCCGTCGCCGGTGCGGATCACCTGATACTGCACGGAGCTGCCCGCGGCGAGAGCGAGATTCGACGGCAGTGTCCACGGTGTTGTGGTCCAGGCCCAGATCTCGACGGGTGCCTCGGTTGCCCAATGCGACAACGCACCAGCCGAGTCGGGGTCCACCGAGAAGGCAACGGTGAGCGCGGGATCCTGGCGGGGCCGGGTGGCGTCATCGAGGCGTATCTCGAAGTTGGACAGTGGAGTCTCGGCGCCCCACGAATACGGCATCACGCGGTAGGCCTCGTAGATCAGGCCTTTGTCCCACAGTTGTGAGAATGCCCAGATGACCGACTCCATGTAGTCGACATCCATCGTCTTGTAGTCGTGCGAGAAATCAACCCAACGTGCCTGCCGGGTCACATAACGCTGCCACTCACCGGTGTAGCGCATGACCGATGTTCGGCAATGGTCGTTGAAGTTGTCGATACCGTATTCCGTGATGGACACGCGCCCCGATACACCGAGTTCCTTCTCGGAGTGCATCTCCGCCGGAAGTCCGTGGCAATCCCAGCCGAATCGGCGCTCCACCCGATGACCGCGCATGGTCTGGTACCGGGAAACAACATCCTTCACGTAGCCAGTGAGGAGGTGCCCGTAGTGGGGAAGTCCGTTGGCAAACGGCGGGCCGTCGTAGAAGACGAACTCGTCGTCGGCCGGTCGGGCATCCACTGAACGCTCGAAAGTGTCCTGGGAATTCCAGCGATCGAGAATCTCGAGCTCCATGGCGGGGAAATCAGCCCTCGAGGGCACTGATGGGTACGGATGGCCCGGCTTGTCGGGGTTCGGATGTACGCCGGCGGGCGAGGTAGACGGTGATTCTGACTGTGACTCTGACGGAGGAGGGGAGTTCATCGTTGACTTGGTTTCTCAGCTGGTGGCGAATCGAGTGGGGGCACGGGCCGGCCGTGGCTGTTCAACAGTAGCGGTGCACCTTCGGCCGGCAGAAGGCCATAACGGCACGGGAAACTATTCGAGAACGATGTCCCAGCGGTCAAGGCAGTCGGAACAGCGATACGCCACGATGTCGCCGGGTTCGAACGGCACGGGTTGACCGTGTTCGTCGGTCTGCGCGTGGGTGAGCAGGTGACAGCGTCCGCCACAATCCACACAGATGATCTCCTCGGGAGCCTCAACCGGCATCGCGGACGTACTCCCAGGGCTCATCCATGACCAGGCGGTGGCGCGGACCCTCGGCATCCACGGGCCCACCTTCATAGGCAACGTCTCCGTGATACAGCGCCACCCAGCCGCCCTCGACCTCACCCACGCGGGTTGCGAAGTGTTCCACCGCATCGAGCGTCCTGGGTCCGGCCATCAGGACTTCAGCCGGGTTTCGGCTCGACAGAAGCTGGACAAGCGTGACGAAGGTCGGGGGAGCAATCGTCACATCTCCCGCCGAGTGACGACTGAGCATTTCTCGTGGAGATACCCAGCTGTGGGCGCGGATCTCGCCGTCGTCGATCTGCACTGCATCGGTGTCGCCGATCGCCACTCCCACGTAGAAAGCGGTGGTGAACCTGTGCGATTTGAGGCTGTCATGGACCGGATTGAGGGGTGGAGTCCACTGGGACCAACGCCTGATGGTCCCAGGTTCGAGGATCACGGCGGATTCCTCGTCAGCTTCGCGCAGGGCCGCAACGCGGGCGGCTTCCTCGAACTCGTCATCAGTGGGGGAGTCGGGGCGTACTCCGCCCGCGAAATCCTGCGGATCCAGCCTTCCGCCGGGGAAAACCCACATTCCTCCGGCGAAGGACAGGCTGTTGTCGCGGCGCAGCATCAGCAACTCGAGTCCGTCGGGTCCATCACGCAATGGAATGACCGTTGCGGCGGGAATCGCCGCCGGATCCCAGAGTGGGGAACCGGGAGAACCGGGTTGTGGTGCCATCGATCAGACCCTATTCGCCCATTCGGCCGGGTGCGCGACCAGCTTTCGCACCGGCGGCCCGCCGCGGTCACACGTAGTGGCGAGGGCGAGCCAAAACCCTTAGCTCTTGTTCACCGCGCGTGGTCATTTTCGAGACGGCTGCCTCAGCGGCTCTTTACCCTTGACGAGCGATAGTTCCAACGGTGTAATTACACACCTGTCCCTCCTCGGGAGGTGATGCGGCTTCATCGAATACCAGACCTTCTGGAGGCCCGCTGACAGGAAAGTAGGGGGACCACGCAGTGTCACTTGTCGAAGATCTTGGCGAAGCCACAACCACACTTGGCGAAGCCACAACCACAGAGGCAGCCGAACGCGCCGCTCAAGTAACCGCTGTCGCCAACAGTGAATCCATCGCCGACACGCCAACCGGCTCCACCATGATGGTTCGCAAGCGTGATGGCTCCGAGGAGCCTGTCGACGTCAACAAGATCGTGCGCGCCGTGGCACGCTGTGCAGCCGGGCTTGGCAATGTCGATGCGATGCGAGTGGCCACGCGAACGATTTCGGGCCTCGTCGATGGCGCCTCCACCGAGCAACTTGATGAGCTGTCCATTCGCACAGCCGCCGGATTCATTTCCGAGGAACCGAACTATTCGAAGCTGGCCGCCCGCCTGCTCTCGACAGTGATTGACAAGGAAGTCCAGAACCAGGACATCTACTCCTTCAGCCAGTCGATATCGAATGGGCATCAGGTTGGTCTCATCAGCGAAGAGACCGCCGCGATGGTCGCCTCGCATGCCCGCAAGCTCAATGATGCGATCCTTCCCGAACGCAACTGGCTGTATGAGTTCTTCGGCCTTCGCACTGTGTATGACCGCTACTTGTTGAAGCACCCGCAGACCCGTCGGGTCGTGGAGACACCGCAGTACTTCATGATGCGCGTGGCCTGTGGATTGTCACGCACGGCCGAGGAAGCGATCACCTTTTATCAGCTGATTTCCTCGCTTGAATACCTTCCGAGTTCCCCGACCCTGTTCAACTCGGGAACGACACATCCACAGATGTCGAGCTGCTACCTGCTGGATTCTCCCCTCGACGACCTCGATTCCATCTACGACCGGTACCGGGACGTGGCACGGCTTTCCAAACACGCCGGTGGAATCGGCCTTTCATACAGCCGTATTCGTTCCCGCGGCTCGCTGATCGTGGGAACCAACGGGCTGAGCAACGGAATTGTTCCGTGGCTCAAGACTCTCGACTCCTCGGTTGCAGCCGTCAACCAAGGCGGTCGGCGCAAGGGTGCAGCGTGTGTCTATCTCGAGACCTGGCATGCAGACATCGAAGAGTTCCTGGAGTTGAAGGACAGCACCGGAGACAGTTCCCGGCGTGCGCACAATCTCAACATCTCCAATTGGGTACCCGATCTCTTCATGCAGCGGGTGCAGAACGACTGGCAGTGGAGCCTGTTCGACCCGAAGAAGGTTCCCCAGCTGGTGGATCTCTACGGCGAGGAGTTCGAAGCTGCATATCTCCAGGCCGAATCCGAGGGACTCTACGAGAAGCAGGTTAAGGCCCAGGATCTCTACAGCCGGATGATGCGCACACTCGCAGAGACCGGAAACGGCTGGATGACCTTCAAGGATCCTTCCAATCGGCGCTGCAACCAGACTGGTGGCACCAACCCGGACGGCTCGCCCGCAGTGGTGCACCTCTCCAATCTCTGCACCGAGATTCTGGAAGTCACCAGTCAGGGAGAGACTGCGGTGTGCAACCTTGGTTCGGTGAATCTCGGTGCCATGGTCGGCACCAACGACGCCGAAGAGCCGTTCTTTGACTTCGAGCATCTTGCCGAGGTGGTTCGCAAGGCAGTTCCGTACCTCGACCGGGTAATCGACATCAACTTCTATCCCACCGACGATGCCGGCAATTCCAATGCCAAATGGCGCCCGGTCGGCTTGGGGCTCATGGGTCTTCAGGACGTCTTCTTCAAGCTGGGACTCCCATTCGACAGCGAGCCCGCCCAGGAATTGTCCGCGCTGATCTCCGAGGAGATCTACTTCAACGCCCTGTGGGCGAGCACCGAACTCGCCAAGGAGTTCGGTCCGCACCCGGGATATGACCAGACCAGGGCATCCGCAGGGGATCTGCAATTCGACCTGTGGGGAGCGAGTCCGTCCGATCCGCAGCGATGGGAGGAAGTCCGTGCCCGGGTGGCGGATCATGGTCTGCGGAATTCCCTTGTGATCGCGATCGCTCCGACTGCCACGATTGCGTCGATTGCAGGGTGTTATGAGTGCATCGAACCGCAGGTGTCCAACCTCTTCAAGAGGGAAACACTCTCCGGAGAGTTCATGCAGATCAACGGCTATCTGGTTCGTGATCTTCAGCAACGGAACCTGTGGACCGAGCCGATCGTGGCTGCGATCAAACGCAATCAGGGCTCCATTCAGGGAATTGCAGAGATTCCAGACTCGGTGAAGTCGATCTACCGCACAGCATGGGAAATGCCGATGAAGTCACTCATCGACATGGCCGCCGCGCGAGGCGCATTCATAGATCAGTCCCAGTCCCTGAACCTGTTCATGGAATCCGCCAACATCGGCAAGCTCTCATCCATGTACATGTACGCATGGAAAGCCGGTCTCAAGACCACCTACTACCTGAGGTCTCGACCGGCCACCTCGATCCAGCAGACAAGTTCCGGCCACGATGATCCCTCGGGCCCGGGTGGCGGGGGACCGAGCGGGGGCGAAGCAGCTCCGGTGACTTCATTCAATGATGCCGAAGCCATTGCGTGCTCCCTCGAGAACCCGGAGAGTTGCGAATCCTGCAACTGAGGCCGGCGCCACGCGATAACCGGCTCCAGCCCAGCCACAGATCCAGAACAGCCCCAGATCCAACAGAGCCACACACCCCACAAAGCAGTCACGAAAGTTCACGGAGTAGACCCAACATGGCCCTCGCCGAACCAACCAACAATTTCACCGAAGACCACCTCGCCCGGCTCCAGCCCACGGGCTCACCGCAGACTTCGCCATCCTCCCCAAAACTTTTGGATCCCGGATTCAATCTGACACTGCGGCCCATGCGCTACCCGCAGTTCTATGACATGTACCGCGATGCCATCAAGAACACCTGGACCGTGGAAGAGATCGACTTTCAAGACGATCTGATCGATCTTCACCGCAAGTTGGTTCCGGCAGAGCAGCATCTCATCCAGAGGCTGGTGGCGTTCTTCGCAACGGGTGACTCGATCGTTTCCAACAACCTCGTCCTCAATCTCTACAAACACATCAATTCGCCCGAGGCGAGGATGTACCTGAGCCGCCAGCTCTACGAAGAGGCACTGCATGTTCAGTTCTACCTGACCTTGCTCGACACCTACATCCCCGATCTCGATGAGCGGGCGCAGGCGTTCATGGCCATCGAGACGATCCCCTCCATCAAGCACAAAGGTGACTTCTGCTTCCGTTGGATCGATTCGGTGTACTCACTCGACGAGTTGCGGACCCGCGAGGATCGCAAGCAGTTCCTGCTCAACCTGATCTGTTTCGCCGCCTGCATAGAAGGACTGTTCTTCTTCGCCGCATTTGCCTACGTCTACTTCCTGCGGAGCAAGGGCCTTCTCAATGGTCTCGCATCGGGCACCAATTGGGTCTTCCGTGACGAGTCCTGCCACATGGGCTTTGCATTCGAGGTCATCAACCAGGTCCGCGCCGAAGAGCCCGACCTGTTCGACGACGATCTGGCCGCCAGAGTCGCCGACATGATGTCTGAGGCTGTGGAGGTGGAGTACCAGTTCGCCGAAGACCTGTTGTCACAAGGCATTCCCGGGATGTCGTTGCCCGACACACGCGAATACCTTCAGTTCGTTGCGGATCAGCGCCTGAGCACTCTGGGCCTCCCCAAGCAATGGGGTTCCAAGAACCCGTTCGCCTTCATGGAACTCCAGGACGTTCAGGAACTCACGAACTTCTTCGAGCGGACAGTCTCGGCGTACGCCGTTGCCGTAGACGGCGATGTGGTCTTCGACGAAGACTTCTGATCAGATCCGACACCCGAACACGGCTCGTCCGGGGTCCGGTGCACCGGGTAGTGGGTAGTGGGAAGGGGGTCGCTGCGCTGGGTAGAATTGCCTGCCGCGCAGAAATCTTCGTGACAGCGCCCGTAAACTCCTTTCCGGAGTAGCGCCGCGCCCGGATTCCCCCCTTATGTGCGGCGATGGTGAAGAATGCGCAGAAGCTTTCTATTGCTCTTACGTTTCATGGCAATCACTGTTTTCGGCGTTCTCGCGATCGGACTCATAATTGCCCAGATAGTTCCGGAAGTCGCCAAGGTTTCCGAGGCGGCATCATTCACTCCAAGACTGAAGCTCTCGTTGCCGTCGCTGCCCGAAGGATCTCTTGTGCGCGACGCCAATGGCGCCGAGATGGGCAAACTCCAGGGCACCGAGAACCGCATCATCATCCCTCTGGAGGAGATGTCCGAGGAGTTGAAGGCAACTGTTCTCGCAGTTGAAGACGCGGATTTCTACGATCACGACGGCGTCAGCGTGAAGTCGATCTTCAGGGCGATTCGCGCCAACTCCAGCTCGGGAGAAATCTCCCAAGGCGGTTCCACGATCACACAGCAGCTCGTGAAGCTGAGCCTCGTGGGAAATGAACGCAGCATTGAACGAAAGGTCAAGGAGGCTTCACTGGCCCTACAGCTGGAGGATCAGCTCTGCGAGGGTGTCTCGAAGGTCGAATGCAAGGACCGGATCCTGCAGCAATACCTCAACCAGATCTATCTGGGTCAAGGCACATACGGGGTCGAGGCAGCGTCGCGCGCGTACTTCAACAAGTCAGCCAAGGACATCAACTGGGCCGAAGCGGCCACGATCGCAGCCCTGATTCGCAATCCGACCGGCTATGAACCGATCGGCAATCCGGACACCGCCTTGGAGCGACGCGACATCGCCGTTTCCAGGTTGATCGACGAGGGCCTGCTCAACGAAGACGAGGGCAAGTTCATCAATGGAATCCCTCTCCCGACCGAAATTTCGGGACGGACCGCGGCCAAGGATTCGAGTTCCCTGTCATATGTGGAACGCAAGGTTCGCGACGAACTCCTTCGGGCGGAATGGTTGGCCAGCACCGTTGAGCAGCGCCGGTACTTGATATTCAACGGCGGATTGGACATCACCACCACGATCGATCCACGAGCTCAGGGTCTTGCCGAAGCCGCCGCCGCCAAGAACCCGATCAAGAAACGCGATCCTCGAACGGAAGTGGCTCTGGCCGCTGTGGAGCCGAGTACGGGAGCCGTGCGGGCGATCGTCGGCGAGGCGATCATCAACGGCACTCCGATCGAGATCGGAGATCCTGTTCGCGGTCCTCGCTCCGGTGACGGAGGTTTCAGTTCGGGATCAGCGTTCAAGCCGTTCACGATGATCGCGGCGCTGGAAAAGGGCTTCACGATCAGTGACACGATCCTGGGTGACCCTGCACCGGAAGCTCTCAAGGAGAAGTGGGGTGTGGAGCGCCCGGGTGAATACCCGCTCGACTGCCCGACCCGTGGACACAAGACGCTCAGTCAACACCTCGCAAGGTCGAACAACTGCGCCTTCATGCGGATTCAGACTTCGGTGGGAATCGATGCGGTGAAACAATCGGCGATCAACCTTGGTGTCTCTGCCGACAGCCTTGACCCGAACGACTCCAATCCGGCTTGCTTCACCATCGGCTGCGCTGCACTTGTGAGGCCGCTGGACATGGCGCTGGCGTTCGGGACCATCGCCAATGACGGTCGCAAGAATCCGGCGCACTTCGTGTCGAAGGTTGAGGATCGCGACGGAAACGTCCTCTATGAGTTCGTACCCCCGAACGAGCAGGTGATCGGCGTACAGACCGCCCGTCAGGCTACGGAAGCCATGGAGGGTGTGGTCACGGGCGGTACCTGCACTCGTTGCCGGCTTTCGAGCGGCCAGCCGGTGGCGGGCAAGACGGGGACCACCGAGGTTGCCGGTGGGGCCAACATCGGTGCTTGGTTCGTCGGTTTCAGCCCTCAACTGTCAACGGCCGTGTGGATCGGCGATCCCCTGGATCAGCAGACTGCGTTGCGCAGCAATCCTCAGGGTGGTCGGACCTCCGGGTTGATCTGGAAGGACTTCATGTCGTCGTATCTGGATGGTGTTCCGATAACGCAGTTCTCACAACCTGACGCATTCTCCGGTGGCCGGAAATTGCCCGACTCGTGGGGTCCCACCAAGCCGAAGGCCGAGGGAGACCCGAAAGACGGCGACAGCGGCGATGACGGGGATTCACCCGCTCCGCCGGAACAGCGCGAAGTGACCATCATCATCGAGGAATACATCGTCGAAGAATGACGAAGAAGCCCTCAGGCATCTGAGGATGTAATTTGGGGCCAGTGACTGCTCTCGATGAACTTCTTGAACTCCAGGCGATGGACACCTCGCTTGATCAGTTGGCACACAAACGCGAGACGCTCCCCCAACGAGGGGAGATTGTCGAGGTGACAGAAAAGAAGAAGTCCGGTGAGGGTGTTGCAGAAACCGTGTTCGGCCGACTTCGCGAGAAACAGTCTGCTCAGAAGGCTCTCGAGGACGAATCGGCCCTCACTGCCGACAAAGCCACGGCCATTGACACGAAGATGTATGACGGCTCGGTGACCGACGCCAAGGATCTGGAGGCCTTCCAGGCCGAGGCAGCGATGCTCCGCAAGCGGGGGAGTGAGCTCGATGACCGTGTGCTCGAGCTCATGGAGGAGGCTGATCCGATCGAGGAGCAGCTCGAATCTGTTCGCTCTGCCCTGGCCGAGATCGACGTCATGGCTGTGGAGCTTGCCGACTCGCTGGCATCGGATGAGAACGAGATCGATGCAGAGATGCAGAACCTGACCGGCAGCCGTGAGCAGTTGGTTGGCGGGATCGCGGGGGACATCGTTTCGGAATATGAGACACTGCGCCGGGGATTGGGCGGGGTCGGGGCCGCCAGACTGGTGGGCAATCACTGTGACGGATGCCATCTGGAGATCCCATCCGCGGATTCGGAGAAGTTGAGGGCGGCTCCGGCTGAATCCATAGTTAACTGTCCGGAGTGTGGACGGATTCTCGTTCGTTGATTTCTGAACATGATTCCTGAACACGATTCGTGCAGATGATTTCTGTGAATCCGGCGCGGATGTATCAGCAGTGCTGATCTGGTTCGCAGCGGCCTCCGTGGTAATCACCTTCTGGGTCTTTCAATCACCTGCCATTGACTATCGCTTGGTGGCGCTGGGTTCGGTGTTGCCGGTGGGCGAGGTCCCATTCGGCACCGGGGTGCTGCACAGCCTGTTGGCTCCCACTCTGGTGTTGGTAGTCGTGATGGTTGCGACTTCCAAACGGCGACTGGTGCGTCGCCAATGGTTGGGTCTGCCCATCGGCATGTACCTGCATCTGGTGCTCGATCTGGCGGTACCGGACAGTTTCTGGTGGCCGATCCGGTCGTTGTCGGGACAGTCCGATGTGTTCCTGTATTCCGAGACTGCGCCCGAGCTGTCCCGAGGAGTATGGACGCTTGTCTTGGAAGTCGTGGGAGTGGCTCTGGCAGCATGGGCGTATCGGCGGTTCGGGCTCGAGGATCCGCAGCGTCGCAAAAAGTTCTTTCGGACCGGTCAGCTGGATCGGTCGGTTTTCAGTTCCGGAGGTGTTGGCTGATGAGTGAGATTCCTGTCGACGTGCTGATGCTTCGCCACGGACGAACGGATCTGAACGCCCAAGGGCGTCTGTCCGGCCATGGAGATCATGCGATCGACGACCACGGACTCACCCAGGCCCGAGCCGCCGCCCGGGTGATCGCGGAGGGTTATGGATCTCCCACCATCGTCTCCTCTCCTCTCAAGCGTTGCCTTCAGACCGCGGGGGAAGTCGATCTGGCCTGTGGGGGAGTCGCAGGAGAGGTCCATGTCGATGATCGGTTCGTGGAGATGAACTACGGAGAATGGGAAGCGAAGCCATTGGCTGACATCTCACTCGAGGTGTGGCGCGAGTGGCAGGCGGACCCGAATTTCAGTCCGCCCGGAGGTGAGACACTTGCGCAGGTCACCGAGCGGGTCACTGCTGGACTGATTGATTGGTCGGAACGTGTGGAGGGTCCCCTCGTGGTGGTCAGCCATGTGTCTCCGATCAAGGCGGGTGTTGTATGGGCGCTTGATGTCGGGGAGTCGATCACCTGGCGGATGCGACTCGACAACGCCTCGATCACGCGGCTGGCCGTGAAGTCACAGCGGGCGACGCTGTTGAGTTTCAATGAGACCGCCCACCTTGGGCACCTCGAGGTCCCTGATGTGGCGGATCACCCACGCGGATGGTGATCGGGGCGATGGAGGGCTTGTTCAGAACCGACCGTGACCGCGTGCCTGTGGCGCGTGACCACCGGCAGGGCTTGCTCACGGGTCCAACTGCCCGCGGGCCAAACTGGTTGCCCCATGCTGATTGATCGGTTTCTGAACGATTGGATTCTGAATGAACGTTCAGTTCCAAGCCGAGATCGCACCGATCGCGCATTCTTCGGAATCAGATCAGGTTCCGCCGTGTTTTCCGGAATGTGAGCACAGGTCCCAAATTTCTGGCTGTTGCGATTGGTGTTGTCCTCCTCGCCACGGCGTGCGGAACCGGTTCCGATACCGGTTCTGGCGCTGCTGCCGATACAGGCGCCGAGAGTGACGGTGGTTCGCCAAACACCTCATATGAAGGTGAGGGGTTCGAAGTGAAGCAGATCGAGTCCACTCCCAAACGCGAGGACTTCACTTCAGCACTGCACAACCCTGTTGCAGATGGTCTGCCGGAACCACTGGTCGATCCTACGAAAATCATCTCGGGTGGCCCACCCCCGGATGGCATTCCACCGGTCGACGATCCCAGATTCCTCGAAGCCGATGACGTCGACTTTCTAGAGGACAACGAGCCGGTGCTCGGACTCGAAATCGATGGTGAGGCAAGGGCCTATCCAGTTCAGATATTGATCTGGCACGAAGTGGTGAATGACACGGTTGGTGAAGTGCCGGTCACGGTCACCTACTGTCCACTGTGCAATTCAGCGGTGGCAGTTGATCGCCGTGTCGACGACGAAGTTCTGGATTTTGGAACCTCCGGACTCCTCTTCAACTCATCGCTGGTGATGTATGACCGCCAGAGCGAATCACTGTGGACCCATTTCACGGGTGAGGCAGTCGCCGGCGAGATGACGGGGACAACCCTCGAGACCGTGCCACTGTCCACCGTGTCGTGGAAGGAGTGGCGCGAAGCTCATCCGGACACGCTGGTTCTTTCCCGTGACACGGGAGAAACGCGGCCTTATGGCCAGAACCCATATCCCGGCTACGACGATGTGGAGAATGCGCCGTTCCTCTTCGACGGTGAGGTGGACGGACGACTGTCGGCCCAAGAACGGGTTCTGGGAATCAGCTCGCCGACCGGCAGCGACGATGCAGCGGCCATTGCCCTGAGTCGCCTTCAGGAGGATGGCGTGGTGGCAGTCGAGGTTGATGACGTACCGGTGGTGGCATTCCACACCGACGGAACTGCCTCGGCACTCGAGACCTTCGAGATCTCAGCAGGCCGTGACGTGGGCACCACAGGTGTGTTCGAGAGCACTTTCGAAGGCCAGGAACTCACATTCACCTCCACCGAGGAAGGTTTCGTCGACGATCAGACATCAAGTGTCTGGAACGTGCTGGGTGAAGCACAGTCCGGTCCCCTGGCAGGAAGCCAGTTGGTACCGCTTGACCACATCGACACTTTCTGGTTTGCCTGGGGTGCCTTCAATCCCGAGACCGAACTCGTGACCTGAG
>JAHRAZ010000141.1 GCA_020027475.1 Microthrixaceae bacterium | reverse complement strand
GGTGAAGCTCCCACCAGCATCGAGGCGCTGAGCGAAGCTTCGATTGGCTGGTGGAGCGGCCGTGATCTTGCGGGTCCGAAAGTGGTTGCCCGCGAGGACTGCACCATCTGGATCCCCGGGGGCTGGTCCGGCACTGAAGGACCTCTGGGTGCGCTCATTCTCGAGAGGATCGAGGGATCAGTGTGATGGATCCGGCTGGTCTTCAGGTCCTCATCGCAAAGCTCACTGGTGTGGCCTCCGAAATGAGTGCAGTGCTTCGGCGAAGTGCATTCAGCCCCAACATCAAGGAGCGCGCCGATTGTTCAGCTGCAGTGTTCGATTCGGCCGGGCAGGTTCTCGCCCAGGCCGACAACATTCCGGTCCACCTCGGTTCCATGCCCGACTCCGTGGCTGCCGTCATCAACGCCTTGGGCACTTCACTGGGTCCCGGTGATCACGCAGTCGTCAACGACCCGTTCGCAGGTGGGACCCATCTGAACGACATCACTGTGGTCACACCCTGTTTCGCCGACGGGGAACTGGTTGGCTGGGTGGCCAACCGGGCACACCACGCAGACGTCGGAGGAGCGGCTCCGGGATCAATACCCGCAGACGCAACCGACATCCACCAGGAAGGACTGCGCCTGCCGCCGATCAGACTCACGGAGGAGGTCCGCGAGATTCTCCTTGCCAACAGCCGGACACCACTGGAGCGTTCCGGTGATCTCGAAGCTCAGGTCGGCGCCAATCGGGTGGGGGTGCAGCGTTTGGCAGAACTCAGCGGTGAGCCCTTCGCCGAAGTGCTGGCACATGGTGAACGACTGTGTGTCGCGGCGCTGGATCGTCTGGCTGAAGGGGAATGGTCTGCGACCGATGTTGTCGACTCCACCGGACCGGGTGAGTCCCAGCAGCAACCCGCCACCCTTCGCTGCACCGTCCGAGTGGTCGAGGAGGCGGGGCACAACACGATCACCTTCGACTTTGCCGGAACCAATCCCCAGCGGATCGGCAACACCAACGCTGTTCGCTCCGTCACTGAATCGGCTGTGGGTTTCGCCCTGCGGGCCGCGCTGGATGCGACGCTTCCCGCCAACGCCGGAGTGATGGTGCCGGTGCGCATCGAGATTCCGGACGGCTCGATTCTTGCCGCCACAGAGCCGGCCGCGGTCGGAGCCGGGAACGTCGAGGTGTCGCAACGAGTGGCTGACGTGGTGTTGCTCGCGCTTGGCCAGGTGCTCCCGGCCAGGGTTGGCGCAGCCAGCCAGGGAACCATGAACAACGTGTTGATGGGAGGCAAGGGCGGATGGGTGTACTACGAGACGGTCGCCGGCGGCCAGGGTGGACGGCCACCTGATCCCGCAGTGCTCCGCGACTCGCCGCATGCCGGGATGTCGGGTGTTCACACCAACATGACCAACACCCGCAACACTCCCACCGAAGCACTGGAGCGGGCTTTCCCCTTGCGCGTACTGCGGTATCGCCTCAGACGCGGAAGCGGCGGGGCAGGTGAGGCCCCGGGCGGTGATGGAATCGAACGGGATCTGGAGATTCTCGAAGACGCAACCGTGTCGCTCATCACCGAACGACGGATCTCCCGGCCCTGGGGCCTGGCTGGCGGGGAAGCCGGAGCAACGGGGGAGAATTGGCTGCTGCCGGGCGGAGACGAGAGCAGACCCGAGCGGTTGCCGGACAAGTGCACAATCCAGCTCAAGGCCGGGGATGTCCTTCGCATGCTGACGCCCGGCGGAGGCGGATGGGGAATCCCTGCTGATGACGGGAACCCTCAGCCGGGTGTGAGCGTTGCTTCGAGTCCGTAGTGATCTGAGAGGTTGGTTGTGATCGCGGTCCCGTCGTCTGTTTGCAGATCCACGGGTTCGGTGAGGATTCGCTTGACGGCGATGTCGCCGTCAAAGTTCTCCACCAGTACGTGATCGAGCATCGGTCCTGTACCGCCGTCGATACCGACGAGCAGATTGGCATTGCAGTAGGTGCACTCGGCGTCGGGATCATCCACGTAAGCATCAACCCAGTCACCTTCGACGAGCAGCTCGTAGTTGTCGGGTGTCTCGGAGGAGTATTGCTCGCCCTCGGGACTGTTGTTCATGTCGCCCACGAAGATGGTCACTTCATCGTCGCTGGTGCGCTCGTCGATCCAGCTGTGAGCGGTCTCGATCTGAGCAGCCTGCTCGGCCGACCACGATCCGTCACTGGGGTATGGCACGGGTGGGTCGCTCAAGTCGAGGTTTGCAGTGAGGTGGGTGTTGAAGATGTTGACCGTTCCCAGAACAGGGTCGTCGATCTGGACATGGAGCACGGCCCGGCGGGTCAGGCTGGACTCGAGCACCAGGGAGTCCTGTTCCACGAACGGCTCCGCCGAGAGCAATCCGATGCCGAAGGCGCCACCGTAGGCGAATGCACTTCCGCCACCCTTCTTGGTGCAGGCATCCAGGATGTCGTCGAGGCTTCCGCCAATGTTCGCGGCCAGGCATGTCTGGCATTCCTCGCAGGTGGCGCTGAATTCGTCTCCGCAACTCGTCAGCACACAGTTGGACAGCTGGTCGTCGGCGACACCGTCGCATTCGAGGCGGGCGCAGTCCTCCAGCGGTTTGGATTCGTCGAGGGAACACGGCGGCGTGTCGTCGTCGGCCGCTGCTGCATCCGGATCGTCAGGTTGGGGATCGAGGAAGAAGGAGTTTCCGAAGCTGTCCGCCGTTGCTGCTTCGAGGGCTGCGACATCCTCAGGGGTCCAGACTTCCTGCACGGCCACCACGTCGACCGCGAGGTCGCCCACCGCGTCGAAAACGAGTGGCGCCCGCTCTGTTGCCAGGTCCACGAAGCCTTGGGCCAGGCCTGCGTTGTACGTGGCGATGTTGAATTCCTCGCTCGCGTCACCGGAGCCGCCGGTACCTCCATCGTCGGAGTCCGTGCCGCACGCTGCCACGATCAGGGCCATGGCGAGCCCGAGGAGCAGCCAGAGAGTCGCCTTCTTCGTGATTTGTGTCTTCATCATCGGCTCCTCCATGGGATCCTTCGGCGGACCCGACGGTATCGGAGTTGGTGAGCCCGGCGTTGCCCTTTGTCGATTCCAGGCCCGGCGCGGCAGGTCGCCGGGTTGGGTCCGCGGCGCAGGGGTTGCGCGGTGCCAAGATCTTGTCGACGGCAGTCTTGTCGGCCACCTCTTGAGGAACGGAGATCAACATGTCCCGCAAACTCGTCGCAGAGTTTCTCGGCACCTTCTGGTTGGTACTCGGGGGTTGTGGTGCCGCAGTCCTCGCCGCCGGATTCATCGGTGACGACGGCTTTCCCCTCGGCATCGGGTTCCTTGGAGTTTCCCTCGCTTTCGGCCTGACTGTGCTCACCGGTGCCTACGCCTTCGGTCACATCTCGGGTGGACACTTCAATCCTGCAGTTACCCTCGGTTTGTTCGCAGCGGGCAAGGCCGAAGGCAAGGACGTCCTCCCTTACATCGTCACTCAGGTCCTGGGAGCTATCGTCGCCTGCGGTGTTCTCGCCGTCATTGCCAACGGCATGCCCGGCTTCGACCTCGTCGAGAGTGGGTTTGCCACCAACGGTTACGGCGATGCCTCACCGGGTGGGTTCGACCTCACCGCCGGACTTGTCTCCGAAGTGGTCATGACATTCGTGTTCCTGCTGATAATTCTCGGGGCCACTCGCCACGATCTTCCTGGCGGCTTCGCACCTATTGCGATTGGCCTCGGCCTCACGCTGATTCACCTGATCAGCATTCCGGTAACCAATACCTCGGTGAATCCCGCCCGTTCAACCGGTCCGGCGCTGTTCGTTGGCGGCACGGCGATTTCGCAACTCTGGATGTTCTGGGTGGCACCAATCATCGGCGGTGTTCTCGCCGGTGTGGTCTACAAGGGTTTCCTCGAAAAGGGAGACGTTGAGTTGGAGGCCGAGGCAGCGGATCCGGGCCAACGCGCCTGAACTTCGAGGGTCAGTCTTCGGCAGTCGGGATCAAGTAGACGGCGATTCCGTTGTCGCGAAGTCGGAGGTCCCTGGCCTCGAGGAGCTCGCTGATCGGGATTCCCGCCGCTTCCGCTTCGCTGATCTCAGGGGCGTTGAACACCAACGGAGTTCCCGCCGGTCGCTCCAAGGCCTCCACAGCATCCGCCTCGATTTCTAGAAATCGGTCGCGTTCGGCCTGTGTGAGGGGATCATGGCTTGCCAGGAGTGTGGCATTTTCGGGTTCCACCCAGTCTCGCCCGATACTCGATATCTCCACCACATGTATCTCCGCGTCAGCGTCTTCGGTGGCCATCACCCGCCAATCTCCGTACTGGAGCGTCGACAGATCGGTGGGAGGAGTGAACACCGAGAGACCTTCCTCTTCGAGGCCGACGAACAAGCCGACTCTCGGGGCGAGAAACAGTCGGAGGTCCGTACCGGTGATGACGTAATCCAGGTCCGGGTCGAGCTGGTCGGAGACGGATGGCATCACCTCGGCGATCACGTCCGACAGCTCTGACAGGGGAGGCCTAACCGGCCAGTCCCGAACCCCGAACCAGGCTGCCAGACCAATGCCGGCGACCGCGATCACCTGCGCCGCTCCTCTGCGGACACCCTTCGAGGCGAATCCCAACAAGCAGTATGCGATCCCTGTGACACCCATGGCGGTGATGACTCTCCACCACTCCAGCAAGTAGGGC
>JAHRAZ010000102.1 GCA_020027475.1 Microthrixaceae bacterium | reverse complement strand
TTGATTCTCGCTGCCCGCGCCGATCAGGGCCCGCTCGATCCCATGGTGATCCATGAGCGCGAGCGTGTGCTCCAGGGGATCATCGGTCTCAGCCTTGGGAACGTCCTTGAACATGTACTGCACCGGGAACTCGAACTCCTCCTTGGACTCGGAGTCCCTCAGGTTCGGAGCAAGAAACTCATAGGTGGACCTGACGTCGGTGAACGGAAGATCCATCATCGTGTCGACAATTCCGATGTTCGCGGGCATCACCATCGCACAAACGTACAGAATCAACACTTGCCAAGCCCATCCAGACGCGGGAACATCAGTTCGATGGCGCAACCAAACATGGCGCAACCAAACATCGCAGAGGACGACGCGGAGGCCACGGTCATGCACGCTGACCTGGATGCCTTCTACGCCTCCGTGGAGCAGCGCGATGACCTGTCCCTGCGCGGGAAGCCGGTAATAGTGGGAATGGGGGTGGTGCTGGCCGCGAGCTACGAGGCCCGCAGTCACGGCGTGCGCACCGCCATGAACGCACGGGAGGCATCCCGGTTGTGCCCAAGCGCAATCGTGGTGGAACCCCGGATGTCTGCCTACTCTCAGGCAAGCAAGGACGTGTTCACGATCTTTGGTGACACCACACCGAGTGTCGAGGGTCTGTCCATCGACGAAGCCTTCCTCGAAGTGGGTGGGCTGCGCAGATCGGTGGGATCGCCACGAGAAATCGCCGCCACCCTTCGCGCGCGGGTGAGGGCCGAGGTGGGCCTCACGCTCTCGATCGGGATCGCAACCACCAAGTTCCTCGCCAAGGTGGCAAGTGCCGTGGGCAAACCGGACGGTCTGCTCGAAGTTCCGGCCGGGACCGAGATGGATTTTCTGCATCCCCTGCCGGTGCGTCGACTGTGGGGCGTGGGCAAGGTCACAGAGGAAAGGCTGCATGCCCGGGGCGTGCGCACGATTGGCGAACTGGCCGCCGTTGACGTTCCCACCCTCAAGAGCTGGCTCGGCACCGCCAGTGGGCACCACATGCACGCGTTGGCCCACAATCTTGATCCCCGTCCGGTTGTAACCGGCGAACGCAGGTCATCCGTGGGAGCCCAACGCGCTCTCGGCAACCGAGGCCGATCACAGGCCGAGGCCGAAGTGATTCTCCTCGAGTTGGTGGACCGGGTCACCCGACGACTCCGCAGGGGAAACCGCCTCTGCCGAACGGTGATGATCCGCTGGCGCGGCCACAACATGAGCACCCACACCATGTCATCGTCTCTGGAGAATCCCACCGACTCCACTGCTCACCTTCTGGCCGAAGCCAAACTCCTTCTGGAACGCTCCTGGCCGGAAATCCACCGGCTCGGACTGGGTCTTCTCGGATTCACCGCAGCGAACCTCAGCGAGGCAGCGGCGGTACAAATGGCACTCGACTTCACCGGTCGAAACATCAACGAAGTGGACACAACGATCGACGCGGTTCGCGATCGATTCGGCAACTCTGCGCTCAAGCGCGGATCGCTTCTCAAGCACAACCCCACGGAGATGCCCGTCTTGCCCGACCCGGGCGAATAGGATTCGGTGTCCGCGAAGTCGACCAATGAGGTCCCGTGGCCCGACGGATTCCCCAGCGCTTTCCCGGTCCGCTCCATCTGGGCCGACGACTGGTCGACCTTCTCGGGCCGACCAGCGGTGCTGCGCGCCAGAGTCTCACTGCACTCGCGTTCAACTCCATCACCAGCCTCCTGGCTGGAGCGATGCTCGCCGCCATGGTGGGTAGGTTCGAAGAGTTGCCTGGCCTGCTGGTGATGGTGCCCGCTGCAATCGGGCTGCGGGGAAACATATTCGGAACGTTCGGCAACCGGATCTCAACGGCAGTCCACACCGGCACATTCGTTCCCCGACTACGTCCTGAAACGATTCTGGGCCAGAACGTGATCGCATCCATGGCGCTGACCCTGCTGATGTCGGTGGTCCTGGCATTCGTGGCCAGGGGCGCCAGCGTCGTCTTCGGGGTCGAGGGCGCCATCGACGTCCTCGACCTCACGCTCATCTCCGTGATCGGAGGACTCCTGGCAAGCATCGTTGTGCTCACCGCATCCATCGGACTGTCCATTCTGGCCGTTCGCAGGGACTGGGACCTCGACAACCTCGTGGCTCCCACGGTTTCCACTCTGGGTGACGTAGTGACAATCCCGGCGCTGTTTGGTGCCACCTATCTCGTTGGCGGCGGTCCCTGGACATCGGCATTGGCAATCTTTCTGATCCTGGCAAGTGTTGTGATCACTGCTGCAACCATCCGCTCCCACCTCGAAGTAGCCCGACGGATCGTGATGGAGTCCATCCCGGTGCTCTCCGTCGCGTTGCTGCTGTCCACGATGGCCGGTCTCGTGGCCGAGAAGCGGTTGGCAATTCTGGCCGCACTTCCCGCTTTGCTGATCCTGCTGCCGGCCTTCGTGAGTTCGGCCGGCTCCCTCGGCGGGATTCTCTCGTCAAGACTCTCCACCAAGATTCATCTGGGTTTCATCAGGGCCAGTCTCCGCCCCGAACGAGATGCCCGCAAAGACGCTTTGCTGGTGTTGTTGATCGGCTTCCCGATCTACGTCGTGAATGCATTCGGCGCCCAGTTTCTGGCCACCCTGTTCAGTCAGGCGTCACCGGGGCTTGGTTCGATGTTGCTCGTCTCCCTGATCGGTGGACTTCTGACCGTTCTGTTCGTGATCGCCCTCGCCTACTACGGAACCGTTGCCGCCTGGAAGATCAACTTCGATCCCGACACCGTTGGTCTGCCCGTCGTGACGGCCTCCGTGGACTTCGCCGGCGTGGCGATTCTCATCAGTGTTGTGCTTGCCCTGGGATTGATCTGACAAAATGCACTCCGATGACTGACGACGAATCCACTCACCCTCCAACGGCACCCCAGGCGCCTGTCCCTCCGCCCTACAATCCGGACAGCACATCCCAGGACTGGGCGATGCCGCCCTCCCCGCCGACTCAGTCATTTCCAGCCGCGTCACCCCAGGGCGCCGGTCCACCACCGAGTCCGCCACCCGGAGGCAAGAAGACCCTCAAACCGTGGGCATGGGTACTCGCGATCCTCCTGCTGGTTGCGGGAGCTGTGGTGGGATTCCTGTTGGTCACAGGAGCGCTCGGCAGTTCAGCGGAGGGTGAAGTATCCGCCTGCGTCATCGAGGCCGACGGATCCATCAGCGCCGCAGGCTGGGTCAGTGGCGCCGAGGACTCGACCCTGGTGGTCCGCTTCGAAGACGCTGACACCGGAGTGGAAGTGGACCGGGCCGAGGTTTCTCCCCTTCGATCCACCGAAGACCGCGCGCCGTGGACTGCCAAGGGTCAGGCCGGTACGGAGGTCGACCGGGTGAAGTGTGTACTGGCGGACTAACCGCATCTGACGATCCGTCAGGTTCTGGAGTATCTTTACCAGTCATGAACCTCGACCTGACCGCCGAGGAGCAGGCATTCCGCGACGAGGCCAGCACCTGGCTCGCTGAAAATCTGCCCACAGAGGAACGACCGCCGGAGGGCGCCGAGATGCGCGCCTTCGACCTTGCTTGGCAGCGCACCCTGTTCGATGGCGGCTGGGCCGGCATCAACTGGCCCGTGGAATACGGCGGGCGTGGGCTCTCCGACATCCAGCAGATGATCTGGTACGAGGAATTCGCAAAGGCCGATCCTCCGTTCACCCTCAACAACTCCTGCACTTTCGTCGGCAACAACCACGGTGGACCGACGCTGATCCTCAAGGGCAGCGACGAGCAGAAGACGGAGCACCTGCCGAAGATCCTCGAGGGTGAAACCGTGTGGTGCCAAGGTTTCTCCGAACCCGGGGCGGGCTCGGACCTCGCGAGCCTGAGCACCAAGGCCGTGGTGGACGGCGACGAACTGGTGGTGACCGGCCAAAAAACCTGGACCTCCTACGCCCACGTCGCCGACCTGCAGGAACTCCTCGTTCGCACCGACCCGGACGCACCCAAACACAAAGGCATCTCCTGGGTCATCTGCGACATGAGGAGCCCCGGCATCGAGATTCGCGAGATCGAAACCATGTCCCATGTCACTGACTTCTGTGAAGTCTTCTACGACGAGGTTCGGATTCCCCTCACCAACGTGGTCGGCGAGATCAACGATGGCTGGCGGGTGGCCATGTCCACGCTCAGTTTCGAACGCGGCACTGCATTCATGGCCGACCAGGTGGAACTCGCAGCCACCGTCGAGCGCCTCATCAGCGAAGCCAGGGAGCGCACAGGCGCAGACGGTCGTCGCCCAGCCATTGCCGATGAGGACATCGCCAAACGTTTGTCGATGGCGCGAGCAGAGGTGACCGCACTTCGCGCCATGACCATCGCCGGCATCAGCCGGACCGCCCGCACCGGCGTACCCGGTCCGGAAGGATCCATGATCCGCCTGTTCCACGGCGAGCTCCACCAGCGGATCTACCGGCTCGCCATGGACATCGTCGGTACCGAGGCACTGCGCCTCACACCGGTCGACGGCGAGGGTGTGTGGACCGGTCCCTACCTCCAGTCGTTCGCCTACACAATCGGCGGCGGCACCACAGACATCCAGCGAAACATCGTGGGCGAGCGCGTGCTCGGCCTGCCCCGGCAGTAACAGGTCAACCATGGATCTCCTACCCACGGAAGAACAGCTCGAAATCATCGGCACTGTGAAGGCGCAGCTCGAGAGCGACTTTTCACTCAACGACCTCGCCGAACGCGACGGTCAGGACCAGGTCATCGACGACACCCTCTGGCAGCGATGTGCCGAGCTCGGCTGGTTTGCACTCGGAATCTCCGAAGAAGACGGCGGCGTTGGCTACTCCCTCGTTGAGGAAGCGCTGCTGTTCGAAGAAGTCGGCGCCCACGCCACTCCCGGACCTTTCCTTGCGACGGTGTTGGCCGCCCATGTCGCGGCTGACTGTGGGGAATCCGAATTGCTCGGACAGATTCTCTCCGGAGAGCGCCGCGTGGCCCTGGCAGAACCGGAGGATGGCAGCCGGCACCGAATCACCGATCATGGTGGAGCCGACCTCGCGCTCGCGATCTCGGGATCCCGGGCCGCGATATTTGATCTGGCCCGCACAGAGATCACCCCCGAGCTGTCGCTTGATCCACTGGTTCCGCTCGGAACCGTTTCGCTCGACTCAGATCCACTGTGCGCCGTGGACGACCCGTCGATCAGCCTTCGCGCAAGTGTGTTGGTTGCCGCGGAACTGGCGGGCATCGCCCGCGCCACTGCCGAGCAATCCACCGAATACGGCAAGGACCGTGAGCAGTTCGGCCGTCCGGTGGGATCCTTCCAGGCCCTCAAACACCGCTGCGCCGACATGGCAGTTCGAGCCGATGCGGCGATGAACCTCACCCGACTTGCTGCACTGTCCGTGGTCGCCGGGCACAACGACGCCGAGTTCCAGTCGGAAGCGGCACGGGTACTCGCCACCCAGGCTGCACTCGAAAACGCCACATGGAACGTTCAGAACCACGGTGGAATCGGATTCACATGGGAACACACCGCTCACCGGTATGTCACGAGGGCACAGTTCCGGGCCCGGACCGCAGGAACTCCCCACGATCACCTGGCCGCACTTCTGGGAGCACCAGCCACATAGGATCACGCAATGGCTCGTGATCTGCTGGCATTGTCCGACGGACTACTGAGCGGGGAGATCCGCGGAGTTGACAACCAACTCCTGTCCATGGCCACGAGCAACGAGCTGGTCAGCCTCGGAGACGACCTCGCGTTTGTCGAATCGTTCGCCAACGTCACCGCCATCCGATCCGGAGGCGAACTGACGCTGATCGACGCCGGGAGCGTTCTGTACGCCAAGGAAGTTCACAGGGCGATCAGATCCTGGACCCCGAACCCACTGACCAACGCCGTGTACACCCATGGGCATGTCGATCACTGCTTCGGTGTACCAAACTTCGAATCAGAGTCGGGTCACCCGAAAACCAACGTGATCGCCCACGAGGCGCTCCCCGCCCGCTTCGATCGCTACAAGCTCACCAACGGGTACAACGGCGTGATCAACATGCGACAGTTCCGTCTGGGCGCACCAATCTTTCCCGACGAGTTTCGGTATCCGGATGAGGTGTTCACCGACTCTGCGAGCATCACGGTGGGAGAGGTGCGGATCGAACTGCACCACGACAAGGGCGAAACCGATGATCACACCTGGGCGTGGCTGCCCGACCAGAAGGTCCTCTGCACCGGTGACCTGTTCATCTGGGTCTCTCCCAACTGCGGCAACCCGCAAAAAGTCCAGCGGTTCCCGCGTGAATGGGCAGCAGCGTTGCGCAAGATGGAGGACCTCGGAGCCGAGATGCTGCTGCCCGGGCACGGTCTGCCGATCGCCGGCGCCGACAACGTGAAGATGGTGCTTTCCGACACCGCCGAGTTTCTCGAATCGATCACAGCCCAAGCCTTGGAACTGATGAACTCGGGGGCCCGGCTGGATGACCTGATCCACGACGTAAAAGCGCCCGAACATCTGTTGGAGAGACCATGGCTACAGCCCATTTATGACGAGCCCGAATTCATCGTGCACAACATCTGGCGTCTCTACGGTGGTTGGTATAACGGCAATCCGGCCACCCTCAAACCTTCCCGGGACGCTGAGGTCGCTCTGGAGATGGCCGCATTGGCCGGTGGAGCGAACGTACTCGCCGAACGGGCCATTGAACTCGCTGACGCGGGCGACATGCGGCTCGCCGGCCACCTCATCGAAATGGCCGCGCTCGCAGCCGAAGACAATGCTGATATTCAGGACACCCGGGCAGCGATCTACCGCAAGAGAATCCAGTCTGAAACGTCGCTCATGGCCAAGGGCATCTTTGGCTGGGCTGAACACGAATCAACCAACGCGGCCAAGGCCCTGCGAGAAGGATCTCCAGAGCAGTGAATAGCCGAAACCGGACCGCACTGGTCACAGGAGCCTCATCGGGCATCGGCACCGAAATTGCTCGGGAACTCGCCCGACGCGGCTACGGCGTCACCCTGGTGGCCCGACGAGAAGACCGTCTGCGAGAGCTCGCGGATGAACTGGAAGCGACCGGCGTGCGCGCCGAAGTGCTGGCTACCGACCTGGTCGACCCCGCGTCGCGCGCCCAACTGCCGCAACGAGTGGCCGATCTCGGCCTGGAAGTCTCGATTCTGGTGAACAATGCAGGATTCTCGACCACGGGCCCCGTGAGCGAATCCGATGTGTCGGCAGAACTGCGGATGATCGAACTGAATGTGGCTGCCGTGGCGGATCTGTGCAGTCGTTTCCTTCCGGCGATGGTGGAACGCGGGGGTGGTGCCGTCCTGAACGTCGCATCAACCGCCGCGTTCCAGCCGCTGCCCTATCAAAGTGGATACGGAGCTTCCAAGGCGTTCGTGCTCAGTTACACCCACGCGTTGCGGGGAGAGTTGAGGGGCACCGGCGTGACCGCCACCACCCTGTGTCCGGGCCCGGTCAAGACCGAGTTCGCCGAGGCCGCCGGGTTGGGCGAGACCGAGAACTCAACGCCTGACTTTCTCTGGGAAACCGCCGACGCGGTCGCTCGCGCCGGAGTTCGCGGAATGCTCGAGGGTCGGGCCAAGGTCATACCAGGACCGATCAACCGGATCACCGCGACGCTTGGGAACATCGCTCCGAGATCCATCCTGGTTCCTGTCATCGCCCGGTCCCATCCGGCCAAGCCGAAAGACACATGAGTTCGATATTCTTCGCGATGACAATCTCCGATCGGAACAAGACATGACCTTGATGGATCGATTTTCCCTCACAGGGCGCAAAGCCCTGGTGACCGGCGCCGGAAAAGGAATCAGCCGGGCCATCGCGATCGGATTCGCCGAGGCTGGAGCCGATATTGCGCTGCTCGCTCGCACTCAATCCGACATCGACTCAGCGGCAGCAGAAATCGAGGCGCTCGGACGCAAGGCAGTCCCGATTCGCTTCGATGTGATGGACCTCGATGAAATCCCCAAGGTGGTGGCCGGGGCCAGCGAAGAACTCGGCGGTCTCAATGTGATCGTCAACAACGCCGGCGGATCGATGCCCAGGGCGTTGCTGGACACATCGAAGCGCAGCTTCGAGAAGTCATTCTCGTTCAATGTGACCACGGCGTTCGAGTTCACGAAGGCCGGCGTACCCGAAATGCTCGCCAGTGGCGGTGGAGCTGTTGTCAACATTTCATCCGGAGCCGGCGTGATGCCCGACCGCGGTTTCGCCGCCTACGGCACCGCCAAGGCAGCACTGTCCTATCTCAGTCGGGAAATGGCCCTGGACCTCGCACCGCACATTCGTGTGAACGCAATCGCAGTGGGCGCAGTGGCAACCGCTGCGTTGGAAACGGTCCTCACGAACGATGAACTCCGCACTGCCATGGAGGAAAGCACTCCACTGCGCCGCGTGGGTGAGGTGGACGACATCGCGGCCGCTGCACTGTATCTGGCGTCGGACGCCAGTTCGTTCGTGTCAGGAAGGGTTCTTCAAGTGGACGGCGGTGTCACGAACTCCACGCTTGACCTCGGACTTCCCGACTACGAACCACCTTCAGCCTGATTCGAGGTCGCGTCGATCAGCCTCGACCGGCTGGCGACCGATCCGCAACGGCGACAGTTCGGCATCCACCAGGAGCACACGTTGGCACCCGAGCACGCCCGGCTCGACAGTGGCCGAATCCGCCGCCGATTCCGATCTGGACCAGGTCTCCCAATCAGGGAACCCACGAAGAACGATTACTTCATCTTGAGCCCGCATCGCGGTCCGCCAGGCACCGATCAACTTCACCCCGGGTTCGGAAACCCTGCCCACAGCGGCGTCGATGAGCTCACCGGCGGAGCCGGGCTCACAAAGAAGGATCTCATGGGAATAGGCCACTGACCCCGAACCACCGTCGGCCTGCCACGCCTCGATACCCGGGCTGTCGTCATGCGATACCAGGATGCGGTCCAAACCACCGTGCCGGAATTCCGCCGCAGCGGCCCACCACTTCTCCAGCATCGGATCGCGGTGACCCGGCCCGCTGAGCTCCACCTCGAAGTTGTGGGCGAGGTCATCCCACGAGTCGTATTCCCAGATGTTGATCACCTGTGGCCAACGGCCCGTGGAGCCGACAAGTGAGAAGACTCCGAAACACCGCTGTCGCCGAAGTGGTCCTCCCTCGGGAACCCAGTTGGCGGTCATGTGATGCTGATACAGCGAACGTTTGGTGCCGACCACGTCCACGAACTCATGGATGTAAATCTTGCTCACGGCTGCAACCTAACCGCCGGTTAGAACGTGTTGCAGGAATCCGAATAGGGTTCGCAGGCACAACCCAGGGGGGAACCTGATGACTGCCGTACTGACCGAACGTCAGGATCACCTGATGATTCTGACGCTCAACCGACCCGAGCGTCAGAACGCCATCAATGGCGAAATGCTCGTCCGATTCCTGGATGCTTGTCTCGAGGCCGATCAGGACCCGGAGGTCCGCGCACTCGTGGTCACAGGGGCCGGCGGAAATTTCTGTGCGGGAGCCGACCTCAAGGAGATGGCCGGCGGGCACGGCGACGACGACGGTGGAGTCGACGTCCAAGGCCGCCTCGCTGCGGATCCCGACCTGCCATGGAAGGCATTGTGGCGCACATGGCGTCCCGATGTTCCGATCATCGCTGCGGTGGAGGGCACCGCTGTGGCGGGCGGCACCGAACTGTTGGGTGCCACCGAGATCCGTGTGGCAGCGGAGTCAGCCATGTTCGGCCTCTCCGAGGTGAAGTGGTCAATGTATCCAATGGCCGGATCCGCAGTACGCCTTCCACGCCAGATCCCCTACACAATCGCCTGCGAGCTGCTCCTCACGGGTGAAC
>JAHRAZ010000089.1 GCA_020027475.1 Microthrixaceae bacterium | reverse complement strand
CGGGGAGTTCCAGCGGTTCCGGTTGTTCGGCAAAGCCCTCAAGGACAATCGCACGGATGACTCCGCCAATCAGGTCGCCAACGGAGGTGTCGGTCAGCCTGCGCCGGCCGATGGAGACCAATCGACTTCCGGGGACTCGTCCGAGGAAAACGACGAGGTGGATCTCGGTCTGGACGGCGGTTCGCTCTCGAGGAGCTCTTCCAGCAGTTCGTTGTCGGATTCGAGTTCGTTGTCGGATTCGCTGGATGGATCCTCCTCGCTGGAGGGCAACGATTCGGGCGAAGGCGGCGGAAGGGACTCGGTTTCGGATGGCAGTTCCGGTAGCGGACTCACGAGTTCTTCGTCGAGTGTGTCCGATACTGATCTCGGCGATGTGGACATGTCCAGATTCGAGTGAACCCTCGGCTGACGGACAGTGGACATCGCCACCGCACACGCGTCGAGTCCCGCTGCTTGTGATGCCTGCACAGAAGTGGATTGTTCGCAGGCTCCGGGTGGCACACTTGGTTCCTGAAAACATCAGCCGACTGGTCACGGTATGTGGCGACGTTCCACGAACGGCACCCCGGAATCACCGAAGCACTCCTGAGTCGCAGCCGCAATCGCGCGCAGGACAATCCCTATGAGTGGGCTGCGCGACGGTTGACCCACGTTGAGACGATCCTGGATGTCGGTTGCGGGAGCGCTCCGATGGCCCCTCATCTTGCGAACTGGGTCGGCCTCGATCTGTCGGAACCCGAGCTGGACCTTGCCGGGGCCTCGGGTCGAGTCCCTCTCGTGTGCGGCCACTCTGATGCCCTGCCGATGGCGGATGGTTCGGTGTCGGCGGTACTTGCGGTCATGTCGTTGATGGTGGTCGACGATCCGGCGAGGACATTGCTCGAAGCAGCCAGGGTGTTGCGGAGCGACGGCGTCATGGTGATCGTGCTACCTGCCCAGCGGCCGGCGAAGATCAGCGATGTGGTTCGCTTCGGTTCACTGCTGGCGGTCCTGGGACGGCTGATGCTGCCGTTTCCCCACCCTGAGGTCGCTCAGAACCTCCGGGAATTGCTGGACGGCGCCGGCTTCGAACTGGTGGAGGATGTTCGCGACAGGTTCGAATATCCCATCTCTGAAGAGGCTGATGCCGACTTGCTGATCGATTCGCTCTACCTTCCGGGCGTTTCGCATCGCCGCATGAGAGTAGCGCTGGCGCTCGTCAGAAGATGGGTTGGAAGAAGTGTCGGATTGCCACTGCGGCGGGTGGTGGCGCGCAAAGTGGGTGCGTCCCGGGTCGGCGAATGAGGGTGTAGTCGCCACTGCCGGTGGGGCAACGGACCCCAACCGACCTTGGAGCCGTCAAGTGGGGAGTTGAGGCGACTACAGTTTCGGACATGGCCTCCACGCAGCGACCGCGTAATCCGCGACGCCAGCCGTCAAACTCCGATGCCGCTTCACGCGGCCTGATCCTCATCGTCGTCGCCATTGCCCTCGGCGCGATTCTTCTCTGGAAGGGTGGTGTCGTCGGCTTTGATCCGGACGGCAGCAGCGTGGACATAGGGGAGGGACCCGCCACCACCGAAACCACGGCTCCGACAGATGAAACAACCACCACGGTGGCTCCCGACGTTACTGTCGCTCCCGCTCAGGTGAAGGTTGTGGTGGCCAACGGTGCTGGAATCTCCGGCTTGGCCGGCGCAAGCGCCGACTATCTGGCCACGCAGGGATACACCAACTCGGTTGCCACTGACTCCCCTTCGCAGGTCCCCACCACCAAGGTCTATGCAGCGGAGGGGTTTGAAGGCAATGCCACGGTGATCGCAGGCCTGTTCAAGGTGGATCCGGCAACGATCGAACCCATTCCGCCGGAGCCGGTGGCGGGTGATCAGCCAGCGGATGCCGGCGTGGTCCTGGTGGTCGGACCCGATGCGGAGGCGACGGTTGCCGATGCCGGCGGCGGCGATACCAGTGGCGGAACCGACACGACTGTTGCCGACACCAGCACCACCAGTACCACCAGCGCCACCTGAGTTGAACTCACTGCATCAACTGATCGCGTAGCCAATCTGCCGGAGTCCGCTGGTTCACGATTTCCCGCAATTGGGTTGCCCGGAACTCTCGTTCTTCAGCTTCTCGGTCCAGGCATCTGCCGAGAACCTCGGCTGTTTGTGCAACGTCGAACGGGAATACCTCATCGGCAGCGTCTTCGAGTTCTGCGAACGCTCCCGCCTGATCCGACAGCGCCAGTTGGCCGTGACGCTGGTTCACAGCCGGTCCTTCCTTGGCCACCAGATTGAGTCCGTCGCGGATCGGGTTGACCAGCAACACGTCGTAAATCATGAGAAGCGCCACAGAACGAGGGAAGTCGTCGTCGGTCATGAGCGACACTGGAGTCCACGAACCCGTGCCCCAGCGATCGTTGACCACCTCCGCCGCTTCCAGCACCTCTTGTCTGTAGCGCGCATAGGCGGGAACGTTCTCACGGGATGGATAACAAGTGGCAAGAAACACCACAGCACCACGGAGGTCAGGGCGGGATTCGAGCAGGCGATTGAAAGCGTCGAATCCTCGAACGATGTTCTTGGACAATTCCATCCGATCCACGCGCGCGATAATCCTTCGGCCGCCTGCCAGATCTTCGAGCTCCGCACGGGCACTGATGCATTCATCGCTTTCGGCGGTTCGCTGGAGGCTGGCAAGGTCGCTGCTGAGTGTGGCCTCGAAGGTGGATACGTCCCTGTTGCCCAAGCGCCTCTGGGTTGCCCGGTAGTTGGATGACCAGGTGCCGGTATGGAATCCACAGGCGTCGTGTCCAGCGAGACCCCGCAGCATTTCCTGCATGGCATTGGGCGGCAGGACCCGGGCGCCGTCCGGCCCGGCGAACGGAGTGTGATGGAAGTGCACGAGGTGGAGATCGTCGCGTTCCGCACGAATATCCGGGGCGAGCAGGGTCAGGTGATAGTCCTGAATCAGCACCGTGGCGTTCCGTGGGGCGTGTTCCACGATTGCGGTTGCAAAGGTGCTGTTCACTTTGCGGTAGTTGCCCCAGGCATCCCACCAGTCGGTGTCATACGAGGGATCCCTGGTGAGGTCGAACAAACCGTGATGGACGAACCAGAGCGTGGAGTTGGAGATCACGTCGTAGTAGTCGCTGTAGATCCTCGGCTTGATCGTGAGCAGTCGTGCGGACAGGCCATCCGCCGTGGCGATTCCGTCGCCCTCTTCTGCGGCTTGTTGGTCGGCCGTGCTCGATGCCGCAGCGATCCAGGTGGCTCTGCCCTCTTCCACCAGGGGCACGAGTCCGGAAACCAATCCCCCGCCACCGCGACGGCCGACCAGGTCTTCTCCGTCAAGGCTGAAGGAGATTGGTCCCCGGTTGGACGCGATCACCACCGGTTGCTCTGTGCGTTCCTGTTTTCCACGGGCCACCGGGTCAGCCTACGTGGCGCCAGATTGGCTCGACCGAATCCGGGTGAGATCTAGGCTTCGAGGGTGAAGTTGCTGGTGGCGCCCGACAAGTTCCGCGGGACCCTTTCCGCGACCGAGGCAGCTGCGGCGTTGTCGGAAGCTTTGGAGGCGATGGGCCATGAGGTGCGAACCGTACCGCTCGCCGATGGTGGTGAGGGCACGCTCGAAGCTCTGGGCGGACCCAACCATTCAGACCTTGTGACCGGCCCCTTGGGTGATCCCGTCGACGCTCGCTGGCGTCTGCGTCGGGGCCGGGCGGTGATCGAAATGGCTGCCGCCTCGGGGATCTCCCTGGTGGGGGGAGCTGAGCACAATGATCCGCTCGCTGCATCCACACGGGGTACCGGCGAACTGATTGCTTTGGCGATCGAAAGTGGGGCGAGGGAAATCGTGGTCGGTGTCGGCGGTTCGGCATCCACCGACGGAGGCCACGGAGCAATTGAGGCGCTTTTCCCGGTCAGCAGAGTCAAAGGCGTCGACCTCCGCGTAGCTTGTGACGTGCGAACGACGTTTGTGGATGCCGCCGTGGTGTTCGGTCCGCAGAAGGGTGCATCACCAAAACAGGTGGAGTTCCTGCGGCGCCGCTTGGAGAGTCTCGTTGGTCGCTACGTTGAGCAGTACGGGATCGACGTGTCCCGATTCGAGGGATCAGGTGCAGCGGGGGGGTTGGCAGGGGGACTGGCCGCTCTGGGAGCAACACTGGAAGGCGGGTTCGACCTCGTGGCGGAACACGTAGGGCTCGACGAACACATTGAGTGGGCGGATGCCGTGATCACCGGAGAGGGGATTCTCGATGCCGAATCCTTCGATGGCAAGACCGTTGGGGGTGTGCAGGAGATGGCGGACACGGCCGGTGTGGCGGTGCTGGCGGTCGTCGGAGCGGCCTACGACGGAGCGCAGGAACGCGTGCCCACTGTCTCCCTGACGGATCGCTACGGCAAGGACGCTGCGCTCGAAGACGCAGCCAGCTGTATATCGGATTCAGCGGGCGCAGTTCTCGAACTGTTGGGGTGAGCTTCGAGATACTCGGCAACCTCGATCATCGGAGGGCGTTCGGCAGATCCCACTTCGACTGTGTCTGCTCCCGGAATGCTCAATTCGGCCAGCACTGGTGCCAGGTCCCGATCAGTCCTGCGCAGGATGGTCTGCATGATTGCCATGGCCTGGGGACCGAGATCACGCAGTGAACGGTTGCGGTGTTCACGCTGATCCAGGTCAACCTGTGCGATCACCTCTGCCCCCTCTGAGCGAACCAGATCGATCAGCAAACCGATCTCCACCCCGTAGCCCTCTACGAATGGCAATCGTTCGAGGGCCGAGCGGTGGCCGCCGTATTCACCGGAAAGTGGTTGCTGAAGGTATGCCAACTCCGGGAACAGAAGTGAAAGCAATGGTCGGGCGACGAGTTCGGTGACCCGGCCGCCGCCCTGGCCTCCGTTGTCCGGGCGGTCGTAGAAACCCTTGGAGAATTGAATCCGCGCTTCGGTGAGCAGAGGTCCGAGAACTCCTGAGACCATGTGTGAGTTGAAGTTCCTCAGGTCAGCGTCACACCAGACCACGATGTCACCGCGGGAAACAAGCAGCGACTTCCAGAGAACCCCACCCTTGCCGTGGCCCTCGCCGTAATCGGGGAGGACATCGGCAGAGGCCACAACCGACGCTCCGGCCTCGCCGGCGATCGCGGCGGTGTCATCGGTGGAGTGGTCGTCGATGACGAGCAGTTCGTCCACCAGCCCGGTGGATACCAGATCCCGGTTCAGTGATGCAACGATCGCACCGATGGTGGGCGCCTCGTTTCGAGCGGGAAGACACACAGATACCGAGGTGCGGCCCTTGGACTCCAACAGGAGCCGGAGGGGAAAGTCTCGGTGGTGATAGGTGCGGGGTGCATCCGCCTCCATGTGGTCCGCTTGTGCGGCAACCATGAAGTGCCTCCTTGGGGAACCAACCTGGTTCCTGTCATGTCGCCAGACCGCGCCAGCGGTACAGACAGGTTCAACGTAGCAAAGTCGCGGTTGTTCCCGACAGCGCGATTCTTTTTCCGGGAATGCGCCGGGAATGCGATGGTGCCGCTTCGTGTTTAGACTTTCACCATGGCTGTCCGCATCCGAATCCCGACCACCCTTCGCACTCTGACAGGTGGCGAATCCATCGTGGAGGTGGACGGCGCAACCGTGGCCGAGTCCCTTGCGGCCCTCGAAGCGTCGAACCCCGGGTTCCACGACCGTCTCTTTGATGAAGATGGCTCGCTGCGGCGATTTGTGAATGTCTTCGTGGCCGACGATGACGTCCG
>JAHRAZ010000044.1 GCA_020027475.1 Microthrixaceae bacterium | reverse complement strand
GCGGAGTCAGCCATGTTCGGCCTCTCCGAGGTGAAGTGGTCAATGTATCCAATGGCCGGATCCGCAGTACGCCTTCCACGCCAGATCCCCTACACAATCGCCTGCGAGCTGCTCCTCACGGGTGAACACATCAGAGCGGAACGAGCACTTGAACTCGGCTTGATCGGCCACATGGTTCCCGACGGCACCGCCCTCGAGCGGGCCACCGAGATCGGCCAGCGCATCTGCGAGAACGGCCCATTGGCCGTCAAGGCACTCCTGCGGACACTTCGCGAGACCAACGGCATGCAGGAAACCGAAGCTCTCGACCACGAGTTCACCTACGGCTGGGATGTATACGCCTCCGAAGACTCCAAAGAGGGTCCCCGCGCGTTCTCCGAGAAGCGCAAGCCGAACTTCCGGGGCAAGTGAGGTACAACCATGGCCGAGGACCTGAAACTGGCGATGATCTGGGGATACTGGGGACAGTTGCCTCCCGGCGACCTCGTCGAGAAGACGAAGATGGCCGAGGACCTCGGATTCGACTCGGTGTGGACCGCGGAGTCCTGGGGTAGTGACGCCTTCACTCCGCTCGCCTATCTCGCAGCACACACGTCGAGGATCAAGCTCGGAACTTCCGTGGTTCAGATCTCGGCCCGAACACCCACGGCCACGGCGATGGCTGCGATCACACTGGATCACCTTTCGCAGGGCCGGCTGATCCTGGGCCTCGGCGTATCCGGCCCACAGGTCGTCGAAGGCTGGTACGGCCAGCCGTACGCCAAACCACTGGCACGAACACGCGAATACGTCGAGATCGTGCGCCGGGTCCTCGCACGCGACGAGGTCCTCGACTTCCAGGGTGAGCACTATCAGCATCCGCTGACCGGCGAAGGCTCATCGGGTCTCGGCAAGCCACTGAAGTCGATCACCCATCCATATCGACGCGAGATTCCGATCTTCCTCGGCGCTGAAGGCCCGAAGAACGTGGCCATGACCGCCGAGATCGCCGACGGCTGGCTTCCCCTGTATTACTCACCCTTCCGCCAGGAGGTCTACGCCGACCAACTGTCAGCGGCATCGAATGACTTCGAAGTCACAGCCATGGCCACGGTCAACGTCACCGACGACGTTGAGGGCGCCTTGGCCCAGACCAAGGCGATGCTGGCCTTCTACATAGGCGGCATGGGTGCCAAGGGGAAGAACTTCCACACTGACCTCATGGCCCGCATGGGACACGAGGAGGAGGCCTACAGGATCCAGGATCTCTTCTTCGCAGGCCGACGGGAGGAAGCCGTCAATCTTGTGCCCACCGAGTTCGCCGACGAGATTTCACTCGTCGGCCCAAAGGAGCGCATCGCGCAACGTCTCGAGGCGTGGCGCGAGAGTCCGGTTACGACCCTTGCGATGTACCCGAGTTCACCGGAGCAGATGAAGACGGTGAGCGAACTGGTTCTCGGCTGACGGTCGGGGCCACCAGCGGCCATGGCATCTCGCGCTCCGCAGTGAGCGCCACATCGAACAACAGGGCATCGCTGTGATGCTTCGACATCACCTGCATGCCGATCGGCAACCCGCCGATTGTGCCGGCCGGAATCGAAACCGAGGGATTGCCATAGAGGTTCGCAGGAATCGTGAGTCCCCCCATGGTGACGACGTCCGGGATTCGTTCGATGACGAAGTCGAGCACTGCGTTGGGCAACTTGGGGAATACCCCCGATCCGACCCGCAGTCCGGCCATCAATCCACGTGAAACCCTGCGGGCTGCCTTGCTGTCCGCGAGGGCATCCAGGAAGCTGTCGTTCGAATTGCTTGTGGTCTGGTGTGCGGCGAACGCGGGTCCCGGGTTTGTCGCGCAGATCACGAAGTCGGCGTTGTCGAACAGTTCGGCCATGGCTGCGTAGGCCGCCAAACGGCGTTTCTCGGCTTCCCCGGCAACCCTGAGGTTGTAGAAGGTCTCGGCGAGCCGGAGACCAAACACGATCTCGGATGTGAGCTCGTCCTGGCGGGACGGCCAGGCGTCCTGAAGGTCCCCGATCAGCGTGGACAGGTTGCCCATCGCCCACTGTGCAGCCAGATTGGGCAATTCGAGGCTCGCCTCGACCCGGACCATTCCGGCGGCGGCAATCAACTGATCAGCCTGTTCGAGAATCCGTTGCTCCACACCATCTTCGAGACGTACTCCCCCGATCGATGGAATCACCGCCACCGTCCTGCCGGCGAGATCGTGGGACCCGAGATCGGCTTCCCAGGTGCCGGCTGAAGGAAGGCTGGCTGGATCGCGGGCGTCGAGGCCGGCACAGACGTCGTAGTACCTCGCCGTGTCGCGCACAGAGCGGGAAAGATTTCCGAGCACCACGGTGCCGGGTCGGAAATAGGCATCGGGGTACCGGGCGATGCGGCCGTATGTGCCCTTGAATCCCAACAGCCCGGTGTATCCGGCGGGGATCCGGATCGAGCCACCGCCGTCACCGCCACCGGCGAGGCTCAGGAGCCCACCGGAAACGGCCGCCGCGCTTCCACCCGAAGAACCGCCAACCGTGCGCCCGTGTTGCCAGGGGTTGTGTGCCACTCCATTGAGCTTGGTGACACTCACGTTAAGTCCCCCGAACTCGCTCGAGGTGGTGAGGCCGACGGGAACGGCGCCGCCGCGTTCAGTTGCACTCTGGACAACGCCGCTCGTTCGAGTGGCGATCCGGTCCTTGAACAACAAAGAACCTTCTGTGTCGGGCCAGCCCTGCACCTTGTCCAGTTCCTTCACACCGAAGGGAACACCGCCGAACGGTTTGGACACATCGGCAATCTCGGCGGCTGCCCTGGCACGGTCGGGATCGAGAAATGAAAAGCAATTGAGACTGGAAGCCTCGATCGCCGCGAGGGTGGCGTCCAGTTCTTCAACAGGATTGCGGTCACCGGAGCGGAACGCGTCAACCAGCGAACACGCATCTCCTGTCCAAGGGGCATCGTTCATCAACTCATGGTGTCAGGTGTCAGCCCGATAGTCGAACGATGTTCAGGATTGAGCGAGTCGAATGTCGATAGCCTGCCGGGAATGGAACTCAAGGTTGTCACAGACGGCGTACTCGGAGCCACGGAGAAAGCCGCGGACATCTTCAATCCGATAACCAGCGGACCGTCTGCGCCTCTCAAGAGTCTGTCTCTGGTGGACGCACACGGGCCGTCCCTGATGCCGCGCTCCACCCTGCATCAGGGCCTCGCCTCAGGCATGGCTGTCGTGGCCGCGGCGGTGGTTTCCACACCGATCCACTGGATCACACGCCAGATAGCACCGGAATCCTCGCCACTCGCGTGGAAATTGACAACACGCGGAGCAGTGGCGGCGGGCGGAATGGCCCTCAGCCGGATCCAGGAGACGGACCACGAACCGACAATTGTCAGCTCCATACGCAGCCTTGGTGAGATCACCACCTCGGCGGCCCTCGGGGGCATGATCTACGAAATCGGCACCGCTGCCCGCAAACGCTTTCCTTCAAACGGGCCACTGCGACCCACCCTGATCGGCCTGGCCGGATTCGGATATGCCCTGTACCGCTCAGGGACTTCGCTCAAGGAACGCCAGCGTGTCATTGCACGCTGGACAGAAGAGGACAAGCCGGTACGACTGATCGGATCAGTCGCGATCGCCTTCGCGTTCGGTTCTGCGAGTAGTGGCCTGGCCGCCGCGTACAAGCGTTCACAAAGTGCAACAGCTGACTTCTTCGGCCCTGACGTACCCCACCAGGTGATCGGCACCGCCGTGAACACCGCCATCTGGGCCGGAGGTACTGTGGCGCTGTACAGCGCCGGTGTGGCCCGGATTGCCCGCGCCAACGAGAAGATTGAACCCGGCTACGACAAAGCACCGACGAGCGAATTCGTTTCGGGTGGACCCAGCTCGATCTCTCCGTTCGAGAAACTGGGTCTGCAAGGCAGGCGATTCGTGACCGACATCGTTGAGCCGGAGCTGATCGAAAAGACGATGGGGGAACCAGCCATTGCCCACCCGGTGCGCGCGTACGTGGGCATGAATTCGGAGCCTGTGTACCCGTCGGGTCGTTCCGAAATCATGATGGATGAAATGGAGGAACTCGGTGCCTTCGACCGCTCCCACCTTCTGCTGTTCTCCCCCACGGGCACAGGCTGGGTTGATCTGGCCGTGGCCTCGGCAGCCGAGTTGCTGACCAGGGGCGACATCGCCACCGTGTGTGTCCAGTACGGCCGGTCACCATCATTTCTGGCGGTCCAGCAAGTTGCCCTCGGCCGCTCCCAGTTCCGCCTCCTGCTCTGGGGCGTGAAGCAACGGCTGGCCGGACGGCCGCCTGAAAAGCGTCCGAAGGTCCTCGTGTTCGGAGAGAGCCTCGGAGCATGGTCCAGTTCTGATGTCGTGATGAGGGAGGGCATCGCCGGTTTCGACCATTACGGAATCGACCGTGCCCTCTGGTTCGGGCTCCCGGGTCTGGCGAAATGGTCGCGGACCGGCATGCGCGAAGGTCACGGAGAAAACATCGCTGAGGGTGCTGTCGGAGCGTTCGACAACTACTCGGAGCTGATGGCGCTGACACCCGAGGAACGCGACAAGATGCGAGCGGTGGTTCTGGATCACGACAACGACCCGATCGCGGCCCTTTCGGCTCGGCTCGCGGTGAAACGCCCGCCGTGGCTGCAGTCCGAAACCCGAGGGCGCGGTGTTCCGGAGGACATGACATGGATGCCGTTGCTCACCCTCACCCAGACCATGGTTGACGCCATGAACGCGATGCGTACCGTTCCCGGAGAATTCAAGTCCTTCGGACACGATTACCGCGCCGATACAGCCGAGTTCGTGTACACGGCGCTGCACCTGCCTGAGTCAAGCCCGGAACAGATCCGAGCGGTCGATGATACTCTTCACGATCTCGAACTCGCTCGTTTCGATCGTTTGAAGAAGGGCAAGGAAGCACAAGGCGACAGCTCATCCGTCGCCTCCGACGTCCAATGACACGCCAGGACGCTCTCTTCAACGAATATGCACGCGAGGTAATCGAAGTACCGGTTGGCGAAGAACTCGGCGAGTCATTCATGGCGTACTCGCTCTCGGTCATCACGGCGCGGGCCATTCCGGACATCCGCGATGGACTGAAGCCGGTGCAGCGACGAATTCTTCAGGCCATGTCTTCCATGGGTCTGCGCTCCGACCGACCACATCGCAAGTGCGCAGGTGTGGTCGGCGAGACCATGGGCAAGTACCACCCGCACGGCGACGGCGCCATCTACGACGCGCTGGTGCGCATGGGTCAGAGCTTCGGCCGCAACGTCACGCTGGTGGATCCTCACGGCAACTTCGGCAGTCTCGACGATCCACCGGCTGCCTACCGTTACACCGAGTGTCGCCTGAGTTCGGCCGCTGACGAGATGCTGGGCGAGATCGACGAGGAAACGGTCGACTTCAGACCGACCTTCGACGGCGAACGTGCCGAACCCGTCTATCTCCCGGCCAAACTTCCCAGTCTGCTGGTCAACGGATCATCGGGAATCGCTGTTGGCATGGCAACCAACATGGCACCACACAATCTGCGGGAGGTGCTGGCGGCCGTCGAACTGGTGATGAAGAAGCGCCGCCCGAAGCCCACGGTGGAAGAACTGATGGAGGTGCTGCCAGGACCGGACTTCCCCTCCGGCGGCGTCATCATCGATGAGGGGCTCGCCGATGCCTACCTGAGGGGCAAGGGTTCCATCCGCTTGAGGGCCAAGGCCGAGATCGTGAAGCTCACCCGGGCCCGCGACGGAATCGTGGTGACAGAGTTGCCGTACCTGATCGGCCCGGAGCGGGTTGTGAGCCGGGTGCAGGAACTGATGCGGGCAGAAAAACTTCCGCACGTCACCGACATCAAGAACACCTCGGATCGGCACACCGGTCTACGCCTGGAGATCGAGTTGCGGCCGGGCGCGAATGCCCAGGCGGTTCTCACCGAACTGTTCCGTCTGACTACTCTCGAGGACAGCTTCGGAATCAACAACGTGGTTCTCGTGGAAGGAGTTCCCACCACCGTTGGGTTGTGGGATCTCTGTGATCACTACATCCGGCATCGTCTCGAGGTGGTTCGCCGTCGGAGCGAGTTCCGGCTACTTCGTGCTCAACGCCGACTGCATCTGATCGAAGGCCTCCTGATCGCACTCGATGCGATCGACCTGGTCGTTTCGATCATCCGTTCCTCCCAGGATGCCGCCGAGGCCAGGAACCGGCTCATGGCCGAGCTGGATCTGAGTGAGGTTCAGGCTGTACATATCCTCGACATGCAGCTGCGCCGGCTCACCGCCCTGGCCAGGATCGAGTTGCTGTCCGAGGCCGAGGAACTCACCGCCACGATTGCGGATCTCCACAAGCTCCTCGGCTCCGAGAAACGCCAGCGCACGGTGGTACTGAAGGAACTGACCGATCTCACCAAGGAGTTCGGCTGGAAACGCCGCAGCCGCATCGTGAAACCCGATGAACTCAACGACGTGACCCTCTCCGAAGCTGCCGCCGAGGAGAAGTCCGCCCGGCCGGAAGAACCCTGTGTGGTTGCACTCTCGTACAGCGCGATGATCGGCCGCGAGCCGATCACCGGGCCTCGCCAAGCCACCTTCGGCAAACACGACGTCCTGGTGCAGCGGGTTGCATGCACCACCCACTCGGTCCTCACCGCGGTCACCAGCAAGGGCCGCTGTTTCGGAATCGACGTCGACTCCGTTGCCGAGGTCACCGGCCGTGCCAGGGGGACCGCCCTGAAGGACCTGACGGCACTCGACAAAGGGGAAACCGTGATCGGGCTGGTTGCTCCACCGAACGGCCCGGATGCCGCGCCGCCGATGATGATGGTGACCTCCCAGGGCAACTTCAAGAGGATCTCCGTGGCCGACCTCACCTCCATCGCGGCCGGCAAGCCCGCAATCAACCTCAAACCGAACGACGCCGTGGTTTCACTGTTCCCTGCGCCTGATGGAACTGAGGTGGTGGCAGTCGCCAGCAGTGCACAGGCGATTCGGTGCCCGGCTGACTCCGTGACTGTCCAAGGCAAGGGATCCGCCGGAGTCAGTGGGATGAAACTCGCCGAAGGAGCGAGAATCGTCGGAGCGGGACCGGCTGAGGGAGCAATCGTTCTGTCAGTCACCGATACTCAGACCGCGAAAGTCACCGACGCAGCGGAGATCCCGGTGCGAGGTCGCAACACTTCCGGGGTTCGCCTCACGAAGTTCCGCAAGGAGAAGCGACTCGAATGGGCATATGTGGGCCCCGAAGATGCTCTGGTAGTGGTCCTCGGCCAGCCGGAAGCACCCACCAAAGCGGATGCTTCACCGGAACCGCTGACAATTGCCCACACGGCTCGAGACCTGGCTTCCAAGGCCACCAAGCGCCGGTTCCTGGGAGTCGGTTTCGGTCGTTGGTAGCCGGCGCCGTACCGAGTGGGAGACTGTGTGAACCATGGCCAAGGCATCCAGACCGACCAACCGCACCGCCGACACCTATGACGAGAAGAGCATCGAACTCCTGGAGGGCCTCGAAGCAGTTCGCAAGCGCCCCGGCATGTACATCGGCGGCACCGGCTCCAGCGGCTTGCATCACCTGGTGTGGGAACTGATCGACAACGCCGTCGATGAAGCCGCTGCCGGGTTCGCCAATTTGATCGAAGTCACCATTCACCGCGATGGCTCCGTGGAGGTGTCCGACAACGGCCGGGGAATCCCTGTGGGCAAGAAGCGTGGCAACCGGACGGCTCTGGAGATCGTCTTCACCGAGTTGCATGCCGGCGGCAAGTTCGGCGGCGGAGCGTATTCCGCGTCGGGTGGACTGCATGGAGTCGGTGCATCCGTGGTCAACGCCCTTTCTTCCAAGCTGGTCGCCGAGGTGGACCGCGACAGCGAGACCTACCGGCTCACGATGGTGGAACGGGTTCCGGGCCGCATCGATTCCAAGGGCAAGTTCAAGCCCACCAGCACGTTGGAGAAGGTACGCAAGATTCCCGCCAAACGTACCGGCACCCGAGTGCGATTCTGGCCTGACCTCGATGTCTTCGACCCGGGTCTGGCGATTGACCCTGAGCTGGTTCGGGAACACGCCGCCATGGTCTGCTTCCTGGTACCCGGCCTCAAGGTCCGAATGATCGACAAACGTCCGGGCGGCGGAACCGAGGAGTTCACTGCCAAAGGCGGTCTCGGCGACCTGGTCAAGTCCCACGCCGGAGAATCCATCACCGACGTGATCACCCTTCATGGTGAGGGCACCTTCACCGAGAAGATTCCCGTTGACGGCAAGATGACATCAGTCGATCGCACGGTCACCGTCGACACTGCCCTGCGGTGGACCAAGGGTTTCGACACCCGGGTCGACAGCTTCGTGAACACGATTCCCACATCAGGGGGAGGCACTCACATTGCCGGATTCGATCGTGGTCTCACAAGGGTCGTCAATGACCTCCTGGTTCCCAACAACCGCAAGCTCGCGAGACTCGTTAGAAACGGCAAGGACCGCGCCGAGAAGGCAGACGTCCAGGAGGGCCTGATCGCCGCCATCAAGGTCACATTCCCGGAACCCCAGTTCAAGGGGCAGACCAAAGAGGAACTGGGCACACCCCCGGTCTCCTCGATTGTCAACGAGGTGATCCGCAACGGCATGACCAACTGGTTCGAAGGTGGCGGCCGGAAGACCCACATCAATGCCGTCAGGGACAAGATCACCCAGGCGATCGTCACGAGGATTTCCACCAAGGCTGCCCTCGACGCCCGGCGCAAGGCGGCGAACCTCACCTCGGCGGGTCGACCCGACAAACTTGCGGACTGCCGCAAACACGGTCCCGATTCCGAGTTGCTGATCGTGGAGGGAGACTCTGCCGCCGGACCCGCAAAAGGCGGCCGGGACGCCGAAACGATGGCTGTGCTTCCCTTGCGGGGCAAGGTGGTCAATGCAGCAAAGTCCTCGATGAAGCAAGTGATCGACAACGCAGAGGCGCAAGCTCTGTTCGCTGCCATCGGTGCCGGCTCCGGCCGGGACTTCGACCTCAGCTCAGCCCGTTACGGCCGAATCATAATCCTTTGCGATGCTGACGTCGACGGCTCACACATCCGCTGCCTGCTCCTGACGCTCTTCTATCACTACATGCGTCCGATGCTCGAAGCCGGCATGGTCTTCGCCGCTCAACCTCCGCTGTACACCGTGAAGGTGAACAACGAAACAATCCACGCCTTCTCCGATGAGGAGAAGGAAACAATCACTGCCGAGCTGACGAAGGGCAACCGGAAGGCGGAAAACCTTCAATGGATCCGCTTCAAGGGCCTTGGCGAGATGGATGTCCAGGAGTTGGCGGAATCCTGCCTGGATCACGATACCCGCATACTTCGCAGGCTGACGATGGACGACGCAGCCGAGTCAGCCGACGCGGCGGACATGTTCGAAACTCTGATGGGAAGCGATGTGGGCAGACGGCGCGAGTACCTGCTGGCGAACTCCGAGCTGGTGGATCGCGAAGCTCTCGACATCTGACCGTCCGGTCCTGAGTGGATTCGCCCAACCGCCGTATCTCGACATCCGGAGTCCTCATCTGTACCGTCTCACTGGGGACTTGGCGATGACTACAACCACTGACAGACAAGCGCGACTGATTCGCGTTGACGGCGAGAGGCTCGGACACGTCCCGGGTTTCGACGGCATTCGTGGCGTCTTCATCCTGCTCGTGGTCCTGTATCACGCCGAAGTGCTTCCATTCATACACGGCATGCCGATCATCATCGACTGGTTCTTCGTGGCGAGCGGTTTCCTGATCACGACCCTGCTGCTCGACGAGACGAAACGCCACGGCAAGGCCAGCCTGCGCAACTTCTACACAAGGCGCGTCCTGCGATTGTTCCCGGCCATGTACGCGTTCATCGGGGTGTACGTGATCATCATGATCGTGGCGCGATCTGTGGCGCCCGCGGAGACCGTTGATTTGCAGTACTGGTGGGTGGACGCATTGGCTGCCGCCACATACTCCTACAACATCGTCGCGGCATTCCTCCCCGACACCGTCACATACATGATCGGCCATACCTGGTCCCTCAGCGTCGAAGAGCAATTCTACTTCCTGTGGCCCCTGATTCTTCTGGGAGTCCTCGCCAAGGCCACGCGGCGCGCCGACCGCAAGCTGATCATCGGATCGGTGCTGTTCGTTGCACTGTTCTTCTTCATCCGCTTCAAGCTGCAATGGGTTGTCGTCTATGAGGGTTTCGACCCGGTTTTTGTCGACCAGGACGATCCCACCTGGCAGGGAATCGTCTATCGAATCGCCGCCAGTCGCCCTGACATGATCGTCTACGGCTGTCTCACAGCTCTGGTCGCGCGGATGGTCCCGCGACCAGTCCCCGACGCCGTCCGAAGGTGGCTGGCAATTCTCGGACCATTGGGCTGGGCATGGTTCGCAGCCGTGTTGATCGGCATGGGCCGCATCCCCGGCTTCGAAATGTGGGGTGGCCCCGGTTACCAGATTGCACTGCTGTTCCTCGCTCCGATCACGCTCGACACGTACTTCCGCCAAAAGTCCTTCTACAACCGTTTCATCTGCCTGACACCCTTCAGATGGCTCGGGCTTCGCGCCTACGGCATCTACCTGTGGCACGTCCTGCCGATTCTGATTCTGGCCCCGGCCATCTTCGACTCCCACGGTGCTCAGAAACTGGCGATCAGTTCCATCGCCGCGGTGCTCGGCATAGGGGTCGGCCTCCTGTCGTATCGGTACATCGAACGTCCCTTCCTTGCAATGAAGGACCGATTCAGCGAACCGCCGGGCGCCAAGGACGCTGCTCCGGCTGAGGCGCCGGCCGAAAGCAAGCAACAATGACGCTGACCACCCCGGATCCAATTCGTGTCGACTCGCTGCCGCTCGGGCACGAACCACCACTCGATGGCCTCCGGGGCTTGGGAATACTCATAGTCATGGAGTACCACTTCGGCCTCGACCAGTGGCTTCACGGAGGAATCATCGTCCTTGACTGGTTCTTCGTGTTGTCAGGATTCCTCATCACGAGCCTGCTCCTCGACGAGCAGAGCCGCCAAGGCGCCATCAGTCTCAAGGGTTTCTACCATCGACGAATACTTCGGCTGTTCCCAGCAATGTATTTCTTCCTGGGTGTGATCCTGCTCGCGGCGATCGCTTCACCACAGCTACGGACCGAAGCCCCGGACATCTTCTGGGAAATCGGTTCAGCGGCCCTGTACAGCTATCACATCCTCCTCGGATTCTTCGGCTTCGACGTTGCAGAGGGATCCAGGGCCCTGATCCACCTCTGGACGCTGTCCATGGAAGAGTGGTTCTACTTCTTATGGCCTCTGGCCCTGATTTGGGGATTGGCAACACGGAAGTCCCAGAGGACGCTTCTGATGGGCGCCGGCGCATTCATGGCGTTCTGGCTCATTGCCAGACTCTCGGCAGGCGTTCTGGGTGCCGACTTCAGCCGCGACTTCACCGACCAGGACCCGTACCCGTACTGGGCGAAGGTGATGTGGCGCTTCTCGGCCATGCGTTTCGACGTACTGGTAATCGGCTCCATGCTCGCCGTCCTGCGACGCCGATTGCTTCCAATGACTCCGGAGATCCGCAAGTGGATCAACATCTGCGCGGCCATCGGCGCGGTGCTCGTGATGTCCGCCCTGCTGCTCGGCGGACGTGTACCCGGGTTTGAGCCGTTCACGAGCATTGGCTACAACGCTGCCCTGTACGGGACTGCCGCAGCGTTGCTGTGGCTCCATTTCAACCCCAGCAGCGCGATCGGCCGGTTCCTGTCCACCCCATTCCTCGTTTTCACGGGGAAGCGGTCCTACGGTCTGTACCTGTGGCACATGGTTCCCGTCGTGATCGTTCCGCCATTCGGATATGGACCTGTGCCCTTCATCATTCGATCGATCATCCTGCTTGCCATGTCATTCGGGTTGGCTGAGCTTTCCTGGCGCTTCGTGGAATCCCCGTTCCTCAAGATGAAGTACAAGAAGTACAAGAAGGTCTGAGGCCGCTGAACTCCCCCGACGCGCTCAAGTTGCCCAAACGCGAAGATGGAGAACCCTGAGGTTCTCCATCTTCGCTTGCAGCCACCCAGTGGGGGAACCGGGTCTGGCCGCTCAAGCCGGGGGCAGAAGGGGGGCATCCGCTCTCCCGGCCAGGTCTTGTCGCCTCAGGCCGCAGCCTTCGACGTCGTCTTGGCCTTGGGGACCGTCTTGGCCTTGGGAGCCGGGCGGTCAAGCAGCTGATCGGTCAACGGGGAAGCAGCCTTGGCAGCCGCGAGCGCAACAATCTTGTTGGTGCTCACAACCTTGGTGGCGAACTTCGCGTTGAGGTCGATTACTTCCTTGGGGGTAGGGAGGGAGTCGGCGTAAGGAACGGCGGGCACGTCCACCCGGTCCACAACGAAGCTCACAACGGTGTTGACTGCATCGGCGAGGGGCTCCTTGACGCCTGCGATGGCCTGAATCACCTGATCCTGCACTTCACTGACTTGCTCGAGAATGTCGTTGCTCATGTCGCTCCTTCGGCCACCGGATTCGATCCAGGCAGCGCTTGTCGTATTTGCTGTTGTGCTAACTATAGCAAGCACTGCTCGCGGTGTCAACACATATGCTTACATCAGTTAGCACCCTTCTGTTGCACCGATCTGCGCCGGTCGAATTTGTGCGCATCCCCCTTCACCCCCGACACTGTCATCCGTGAAAGAGCACGGTGCCTCACCCAAGGAGCAGGGTGCCTCACCCGTTGCCGGCCGACCGATACTTGGCGTTCCGCTTTGGTGCTGGGCACTTGCGCTCGTGTCAGCGACACTCACCCTCATCGCCAACGTCAACGGCATCGCATCCGGCGACGACGGAGTCGGCTACCGGGCCATTGCCGATTCCATCCTCGGCGGCAACGGCCTTCGGTACTTCCTGGAAGATCCCCTGACCGTCTGGCCACCTCTGTGGCCGGCGCTGATGGCGGCCATCGCCAGACTCACTCCGCTGAATGCGGTAGGCGGATCCATCGTCCTCAATGCGATCACGGCGTTCGTAGCAGTGCCTGTGGGCTACCGATTGCTCAAACGAACCGTTGGTGACCACAGGCTGGTCCTGCTCGGGGTGCTGGTCATCGGACTGGGTTCGGCGACCGTGGGTTTCGGTCACCTGCTGATGACAGACTTCGCGTTCGCCGTCGTTGTGATGATGTGGATTCTGGCATTGATCAACTTCTACGAATCCCAACGCTTTGTGTGGCTCGTAGCCGCCGCGAGCCTGACATGGCTGGGATTCGGGCTTCGTTACGTCGCTGTGTACCTCATCGGCCTCGGAGGTTTATGGCTCCTGCTGGACTTTCGCCGCCGCTTCACCCAGAGGCTTGCGTCCGGAATCGCGTTCGGATTGATGAGCATCGTCGTGCCAGTGATCTGGATGCTCCGGAATCACTCACTCGACGGCACCTACACCGGACCTCGCTACCCATCCGCACGGGGACCGATCGACAACGGCTTCGATATCCTCGTCGCCCTGGGCAAGTGGATTCTCCCCGGAGTCGCGGATGATTTCAAGTACATCTGGGCGGCGATCGGCGCCATGGTGTTGTTGGCTGCCGTACTGGCGGGCTGGATGGTGCTGGGAGCCGCAGGCCGCTCCCGAAGCATCCGTGACCGGCTGACGGAATTGTTCCATTGGCTGGGCCGGCCAAGCGGGCTCCTCGCGGTTCAGGCTTTCGGCTATCTCGCCTACATGCTCTACGTGCGCTCGACCACCGCCCTCAACCCACTCGATCTCAGGCTCCTGAATCCCGCCTATCTGTCTCTGGTCGCCCTTGCGTTGGTTCTGGTCGACCGTCTTCGACTGCTGGGTCCACAAGATCCCTGGCGTGGGCGCGCCATGATTGTGGCCTACGCCTGGGCCGCAGCGAACGTGACAATGGGACTTGTCTCGGTGATCAGTTTCGCCGGCGGAGACATCTTCTTCGACGGGAACTACGAGGCCCCCGTTTTTCGAGACGTCCGAGCGGACGCCATTCTTGAGGTCCTCCCGGAGGACTGCGAGCTGTATTCGAATCTTCCAAACGCTCTCTACCCGGCGCTGGAGTCCGAATGGAGCCCTCGCCGAACCGGCCTCGAATCGAACGAAGAAGTCGATGATCTGGATTTGCTGATCGAGTCAGTCGAGGACGGGGCCGAGGCCTGCATCATCTGGGTGGACGAAAGACCCGACTACGGCCACCTCTGGCAGTTGGAGCAACTGAAGGCCGATCTGGATCTCGAAAATCTCGGTGAGTCCGCGAACGTCAAGGTATTCAGGGTCCGCGTCTGAGACACCGCCATACATCACAATGTGGCGGTGGGACCGCGCTTCAGCGTTGTAATACCGGTGAACGAAGGGGCGCACGATGTGGGCCGCGCACTGGTGCCGGTGCTTGCCCAGACCTTCGGTGATCTCGAGGTGTTGATCCTGCCAATGCAGTGCGGAGAGGATTCGCTCGAACCCGTTCGCCTGCTCGCGGACGAGCGGGTGATGATCGTGGAACCGGGCGACCCATCGTTGGCCATGATCGAGGTGCTCTCCGAGTGTCAGGGCACCCAGGTTTCGGTGCTGGACGAGAACACGAGCGTGAAACCGAACTGGCTCGCTCAATGCGGTCGGGCCCTCGACCGGACCGACCGACGTTCCCTGCTCTGCGCCGGCACCCAGCACGGTTCCGACGGCGGGGCCTGGGAGATCTCCCTGCGGCCGGGCGCCGTCAGGCCCGGGAGTTTTCTCATGCCCCCCAGGGTCCTGATAGCACTGAGCGAATCCGGTCCCTGCCCGAACGGCGCCGAGGAGTTGTCGAGTCGGATTTCTCATTCCGATGTCGTTGGCGGGGCGGCTCATGTGGAGCACAACCTCGTGGACTGGCACGAACCCGTTGCTCACGATCATGCCGAAGGTGACCGCCAGCGCCTCAACTGGATCCATCAGGCACTCGATTCGCTCACCGACTCCCCGATCCCTGACGTGAGGCTCCTCGCCCGCTATGCCACCATCGGCGGTGTGGCAGCAGTCCGGCTGGACATGCACTCGGAGGCCAGGCGGCTGTTCGGCCTCGCGAGGTCGGCACAGCCCGGCGAGTTCAAGCCCATCATGCGCTGGGCAGCATCCTGGGTTCCCGGCGTGGCCAGCCTCTGCTGGTCGGATCAGTCCTGAACACAACTAACATCGCATTCCGTGACTGATATCGCTGAAACACCCCGGGCCCCGAGTGACACGGCAGCTGCGGGGGCCATCAACGCCCGCAAGACCTACGGCGAGGGCGAGACTGTCGTGCAGGCCCTCGACGGCGTCACCGTGAGCTTCGAACGCGCTCGATTCACGGCCATAATGGGGCCGTCCGGGTCGGGCAAGTCCACCCTCATGCACTGCCTCGCCGGCCTGGACCAGCTCAGCGAAGGACGGGTCTTCGTGGGCGACACCTACCTCGATTCGCTGAACGACTCACAGCTGACCGAACTGCGACGCGATCAGATCGGCTTCATTTTCCAGTCGTACAACCTCATTCCGACACTCAACGCGAGCGAGAACATCACCCTTCCGATGGATCTCGCCGGGAGAAAGCCGGATACGGAATGGGTCGACCGCATCGTGGACACGGTGCATCTGTCCGACCGCCTCTCACACCGACCAAGTGAGCTATCCGGCGGCCAGCAGCAACGAGTGGCGATTGCGCGAGCGCTGGCGAGCCAACCCAGAATCGTGTTTGCGGACGAACCAACCGGAAACCTCGATTCACGCTCCGGATCGGAGATTCTCAACTTCATGCGCCGGGCAGTGGACAACTTGGGTCAAACCATCGTGATGGTCACCCACGATCCGGGCGCGGCCGCATATGCCCATCGGGTGGTTTTTCTGGCTGACGGGAAGATCGTGCACGAACTCTCGAACCCGACAGCCGAGGTGGTACTCGACACGATGAAATCCCTCGGAGACTGATTCTCTGATGATCCGGGTCACCCTACGAAGCCTGCTCGCGCACAAGTGGCGACTGGTCACCACCAGTATCGCCATCGTGTTGGCGATCGCCTTCCTCTCCGGCACCCAGATTCTGGGCGGCATCCTGGATGACTCGATCAAGGGCCTGATCGGGGACGTCTACAGCGGCTACGACAGCGTCGTTCGCTCACCCGACGTGCAAAAGGCCACATTCGGGGAGTTCCGTGCTCCTGTCTCCGCCGACGCCGTCGTGGCCTCGTCCGGGGTGGACGGTGCGCGGCTGGCCTATGGCGTTGTCGAGTCCAGCAACATTCAACTGATCGGCAGCGATGGCAAGGTGACGGGCGGGGGAATCGGTCCCCCGACGCTGGTCATGAACTGGATCGATGACCCGATGAGACCGGGGACCCTTGCGGACGGTCGCGGACCAACCGCCGATGATGAGGTTGCGATCGACTTCAAGGCCGCTGAAGAGCAGGGCTGGGAACTCGGCGAGGGCATCGAGATCGCAACTCAGGAAGGATCCGAGCAGTTCACCGTCGTCGGCTTCGTCGGATTGGGCAGCGACGCAGACAAGACTGCGGGAGCCCAACCCGTATTCTTCACCGAGGAGGTCGCCCGGTCCACAGCCAAACTCGGTGATGAATTCAATTATGTGGCCGTGTCGGCCGAGGACGGTGTTTCGCAGGACGAACTGGCATCCCAACTGGCAGAGGCAAATCCGGATCTGCAGGTCATCACCGGCGAGGCGTTCACGGTGGAGAATCAGGATGCTGTCGCCCAGTTCGTTGGCATCCTCACGAGTGTGGTGAGCATCTTCGGATTCATTGCGCTCGTCGTCTCCACATTCATCATCTACAACACATTCTCCATCATCGTGGCGCAACGGACACGCGAGACAGCCCTTCTGAGGGCGATCGGTGCCCGCCGCCGACAAGTCATCGTCTCCACCCTTGTGGAGGCACTGGTCGTGGGGTTGTTCGCCTCCGTTGTCGGGCTGTTGCTGGGTGCACTTCTGGCGTCTGCGCTGGTGGGCCTGCTGAGTTCGTTCTTCAGCCTGGAAACCGGGGTCCCCTCTATCGGCGCATCGGTGATCGTCACCTCGCTGTTCGTGGGTCTGGTCGTGACCACGCTGTCCGCGGTCATCCCGGCTGTTCGGTCCTCCCGGATTCCGCCGATCGCCGCGTTGTCCGAAGTGAGTCTCGACAAGTCAGGCATGTCCTGGTCCAGACGCGTCTGGGGAGTGGCGTTCCTGCTCGGCGGAATCGCCCTCACAGCGCTCGGGCTCACCAGTACCTTGAAGCCTGAGCTCTATTACGTGGGCGCCGGACTGCTCGCGATCCTGATCTCTGTGGCGGTTGTTCTGGGCCCACTGCTCGCGCGACCGGCAGCCATGACCATCGGTTGGCCATTTGGAAACAGACGCGGAAGTGTCACCGCCGTGTTGGCGTCCGAGAACGCCGCTCGCAATCCACGACGCACCGCTGCCACCGCAGCTGCGCTGACTGTGGGTGTCACCCTCGTTTCGGTCATCGCCGTGCTCGCCACGTCAGTGAAATCCAGCGTTGACGACGAAATCCAGGGGGCCTTCGGCGGAGTCGACCTCATCGTGAGTGCCGGCAACTTCTCCTTCCTCGGAGTCCCTCCCGAGATCAGTGACTCCGCTGACGAGATTGACGGGATCGACATCGTCTCGCCCGTTGGGTTTACATTCATGCGAATCCTCGAGGAGTCCCTCCCATCGGACCCATCGGAAGGCGACACCGGTGCGCAGGAGCCGGACGACGATGCTGTACCGGTAATCGGCATTCCGGACGATGCGCCGTCCGGCGAAGACGTCGTGTCCAATGCAATCGACCCGGATACGTATTTCCGGATGATCGACATGGGTGATCTGCAAGGCGACCCGGAAACGCTCGGTTCGGAGTCACTGATCGCCCGCCAATCGGTGGCAGAAGAAAACGGCTGGGAGATCGGTGACACGGTCCCGGTCTACTTCGCGGCCACGGGCACGCAAAACCTGACACTCGGCCTGACCTACACCGACGCGCTCGGACCCGGGGACGATTTCTACCTGCCGCTCGAGACCATGAGACCGAACTCACTGCCCGGTTTCGACATCGACTTCGCCGACTACGTCAAGCTCGACGACGACGCCGACCGGGATGCGGTGGTAGCCGAACTGGATGCCTTGGTGGCGGACCGCCCGGACGTGACCGTGCAGGACCGCGAGGAGTTCATCGCGTCCCAGACAGCGTTCATCGATGTCTTCGTGAACATCGTCTACGCCTTGCTGGCATTGGCCGTGATCATTGCCCTGATCGGAATCGCCAACACGCTGTCACTGTCGGTCATGGAACGGACCAGGGAGTTCGGCCTTCTGCGAGCTGTGGGAATGAGCCGGCGACAACTCCGTCGAACAATCCGGCTCGAAGCCGTGATTGTGGCCGTTTTCGGCACGGTTCTCGGAATCGTCATCGGCATCGCATTCGCTGCCGCGTTGAGTTCTGCGTTGGCGGCAGGAGAACCCGGCCTGGTCACCTTCAAGCTTCCGTGGATCCAACTCGCGGTGATCGTGATCATGGCCGCCTTCGCCGGAGTCGTAGCTGCGATCATCCCGGCCCGTCGCGCGGCGAACATGGATGTGCTGGCAGCAATCGACTCCGATTGAGTCGGGCCGCCACAAACCGCTCTACAGCGTCTGCATCGCTTTCGGGTTCCAGTAGGCCTTCATGTCGACGAAGCGTCCGTCCTCGCCGAACGTGAACACATCCACGATGTCAACGGCAACCGTGATGTCACCGATCTCCGAGACTGCACGCAGCGGCACCGCGGCAAAGGTTCCAGCAGTTCGAACGGGTCCAGTGATGACCAATTCCATGGAATCGGAGAGGTCCTGGGCGCCCGTGAAGAAGCCACGATATGCCTCACGGCCCACGTAGGCAGGCTCAGTAACCGGATCCGACACGACGGCGTCTTCGGTGAACAGGGCCACGATGGCGTCGATGTTGCCGGCCGAATGGGCAGCGGCGTAAGACTCGATGTGGGCAATCATTTCGGCTGACGTCGGCATGCCGGTCAGCTTAGTTTGCCGATTTCCGCCAGAATCAGATCGTCGGGAGCGCCTCCCGGCCAACGCTTAATCTCGCGACCGTCCTGCAGGAGAATCAGGTAGGGCTGGGCGACAACTCCGAAGTTGACCCATGAGTCACCTGTCTCCTCCCACAGCAGTGGGAAGTTTTCCACGCCAGTGGATTCACGGAACTCTTCGGCGTAGGCGAGATCATCGCGGGTGCCGATGCCCACGATGTTCACTTTGTCGCCCTCTTGCGCGGCCAAGTCATCCAGAATGGGCGCTTCGGAACGGCAGCTCGGGCAGAACGGCGCCCAAAAGAAGGCGAGGGTTGGCTTTCCGTCGGGCGGGTCCGTTGCCTCAGCGAGAGTTGTGGTGGCCCCGGTTGCCACGTCGAGCATTTCCACCGTTGCGGAATCGAGGGATCCACCTGGATCCTCACCCCCTGACGCACTGTTCCCATCGTCGCTGCCGCAGCTCGCTGCCACCAGAACGACGGCACCAACAAGCGCGGCCAACCAGACCAGTCGTTTTCTCATGTTCACCGAAACTCTGCTCATGACTGCAATATTCCCGCAGATCCATGGGAATTCCGTGGCACCACCTACACCTGCCCTGCTTCAGCAAGGCTGCGGGCCCTACTTCAGCAAGGCACCGGCGTCGACGGGGAGCGTCACTCCGGTGACGTAACGTGCTTCGTCGCTGCACAGCCACAGGATCGCATTGCTCACGTCCTCGGCCTCGATCCACGGTATGTCCATCGGCTGCTGTTCGCGCAGGAACTCCGCTGAGTCCTCCACTGTGGCCTTGCCTCCGAGGTCCATGCGCAAGAGATTCGGGAACACGTCGTTGATGATCATCGGAGTGTTCACCGAGGTGGGGTGAACCGAGTTCACTCGGATCTGGTTCGGTGCCAATTCCAGGGCCAATGAGCGCATGAGGCCGACCACCCCATGTTTGCCGGCATTGTATGCGGGCGCACCGTAGAAGCCCTTGAGTCCGGCGGTGGAGGATGTCATCACGATGGCGCCGCCTTCGTTCTGTTCGATCATCGTGCGGATGCCGGCCTTCACCGTGTTGAACACACCTGTGAGGTTGATGTCGATGGTCTCCGCCCACGACTCGACGTCCACGAACTGCACCGGCATGGGTGCATACGTCCCGGCGTTGGCGAGGATCACATCCAGGCGGCCGAACCGCTCCACTCCCCGCAACAGGGCGTCACGCGTGTCTCGGTATTCGCGGACATCTGCCACCTCGGCGTGCATTGCTCCACCGGCGGACTCCACCATACGAACGGTTTCGTCAAGGTCCTCCCGCGTGGCGGCCGGGTAGGGAGCGTGTTCCAGATCCTCACAAAGGTCGGTCCCGATCACCTGGGCGCCCTCGCGTGCAAACGCCACAGCATGTGAGCGTCCCTGGCCTCGGGCCGCACCCGAGACAAATATGACTTTCCCCTCAAAACGACGATTTCGATCCATAGCTTGTGCCCTTCTGAAACGACCAACAGATCATGACTGGACACGTGTCCAGTCATGGCAGCGCCCAAACTAACGCCGGAACCCTCAGGAGTCGAGTGCGAGACCCTTGTAACCGTCGCTGAAACCAACCGACAGGAGGTTCGCCGCCCAATCGGATGAGCGGGCTGATTCACCGTCGATTTTCTCCACCCTCAAGCGACGCACCCTTGCCGCGCTCACCAGGTCGGCGAGGGCCTGTACCCAACCGGGATGGTCCGCAGCAGCGGGGAAAGTCAGTAGGGAACGACCACCCCTCTCCAGGTAAGCGCATGCCCTGCCTCCCACTGCGATCACGTAAGCACCGGCCGACCTGCTCGGGTGTCCGCAGGATTCGGGCCAGTCGATTGCTGCTCCCCACGGTTGCGCCGGATCGGTAGCCGCCAACACGACAAACTTCAGGTCGTCGGCCGCTTCCGGCACTGGCTCCCACGGCATCCTCTCGATCACCACACCGCCCACCTCGCTCGCGCCGTCCAACGGGTCAAGACCGAAGGAGCGAAGCCGATCAACGGCACCGGCCAGGGCGAACTGTGCGGCGCCAAGGCCCTCCACGAAGTAGCCGCGGCGGACCTGTCCCCGCTCCTCGAGAAGTTTCAGCATTGGATACACTCCGGCGAACCCACCTTCGATGCCCTCTGCCAGGGCCATCTCGCGCGTGAGGATTCCGTACCTCTCAAGGAGCTGCATTGCCCTGGCCATCGTGGCCTCGGTGGGGCTGGGCGGGCGAGCGAACAGCGAAGCCGTGAGTGCCCAGCGACCCACTGCTGCCGGGGGACCGCTACGACTCAAACGCCGCAGGTCGGGCCGCCGCGAACGTGCTCCCGAGGAACGCCGTTTGAGTCCCGCCGTCACCAAGGCCCGCAGAGGGGCGATCGTGTCGTTGCTCACAAGTCCCGCCCAAACAAGATCCCAGAGAGCTGCAAGAATCACCTCGGACTCGGTGGGCAAACCGGCCGCGGCCACCGCAGCCCGGAGATCCGGCCAGAAGGATGCGCCACTGGATTCGAGATGATCCAGAAGCACCCGGTGGTGGGAATCAATGAAGTCGTCGGAGGTGGGGGGATCCAGCAGCGTGGCCACCTGATCGGAGAACACCAGCCGTACGCGGCCATCGGTGCCCCCGATGCTGCCCGCACCGAGCCAGACGACTTCACCGCTCTGGCACAACTGATCGAGGTCACCCGGGCTGTAGTCGCGGACTCGCAGGCCCAAGACGTCCGGCTCGAGAGTCGATGCCGGAACGGATGCACCCTGGAGCACTCCCAGCGCCTCGGCCACGGCGTCAGGGCCCCGGTGGCGCCCCCCGATCCCCTGCCAACCGGGCAGGAAACGGGCGAGCGCAACACTTTCGACCGGTTCGACTTCTTTGCGCAGAGCGGCCAGTGAACGCCTGCGAAGCATTCGAAGAACGTCGGCCTCACACCATTCGATGCTGGTTCCGTTGGGAGTGAACTCACCTTCGGAGACGACACCGGCAAACTCCATTGCGCGCAACATCTCCGCCACCAGGTCGCGGGGCAGTCCATATCGCCGACTTGCCTGATCTGTTGTGAACGGGCCGTGGGTGCGCGCGTAGCGCAACAGGAGATCCTGGATCGGGTGATCCACGGACTCGGTGAAGGCCGCCGGCAAACCAATGGGGATATGCGCCCCGAGTGCATCGCGCAATCGTCCAGCGTCCTCCGCGGCGCCCAGGCGAGGCTCTCCAGCCACGCCGACCTCGATCACCCGGCGATTCGCCACCAGATCCCGAATCCAGGATTCGGCCATGGCCACCGAGTTCTGTTCCACTCTGGCAAGGGTTTCCGCATGACTCAGAGGCCCGATGGCGCGCAGTATGTCGAGCAACTCATCCGCGTCCCGGGCCGAACGCGACTCGACCAGACGCTGGAGTTCCAGCTCCGCTGTGGCCAGCACATCGGCATCGAGAAGTGAACGGAGTTCCTCGTTTCCGAGAAGTTCCCGGAGCAACTCGCGGTCGAGCGACAAAGCCGCTGCCCGACGCTCGGCAAGCGGAGCGTCGCCCTCATACATGTATACGGCAACCCACCCGAACAGGAGCGAGCGGGCGAAAGGAGAGGCTGATTGTGTCTGGACCTCGACTGAGCGGATCTTGCGGCTGCGCACCTCCGAGAGAACCTGCTTCAGGGCGGGCAGATCGAATACGTCATTGCACATTTCCCGAGTGGTCTCGAGAAGCATCGGGAAGCTGGGGTACCTCGATGCCACCGAAAGCAGGTCGGCAGCCCGCTGGCGTTGTTGCCAGAGCGGTGTCCGTTCATTCGGTCGCCTGCGCGGAAGCAGCAGAGCACGAGCGGAACACTCGCGGAATCGTGACGCGAAGGCTGAAGTGGTGGGCAAGGTGGTGACCAGTTCGGCTTCGATCTCTTCGGGATCGGGGAACAAGATGTCCCGTGGCAGGACCTCCGCCGATTCCGGCAAACGAATCACTATCCCGTCATCGCTCCAGATGACCTCCACTGCGGATGCTCCACCCCCAAAATGATCCGACAGTCGAGAACGCAGCACGATCCCCCATGGTGCATGCACCCGAGATCCGAATGGTGAGTGAATGCAGATGCGCCAATCACCGATCTCGTCACGGAACTTTTCCACGACGATCGTTCGATCGTCGGGAACAACACCGGTGGCCTCGGCCTGCTCATCCATGAAGGACACCAGGTTGGCGGCAGCCAGCTCATCCAGGTGGTGTTCAGAGCGCAACAACTCCAGTGCTTCTTCGGCCGGGGTGCTGCGCACGAACCGCACCAACTCCCCGACCGCGCGGCCGAGTTCGGCGTCGCGGCCGGGTCCATCACCGTGCCAGAACGGCATCTTGCCGGGCTGGCCCGGCGCAGGCACCACCACAACGCGCTCGAATGTGATCTCAGTGATCTTCCAGGTGGAAGCTCCCAGCAGGAAGTTCTCACCCACTCGCGATTCGTAGACCATCTCTTCGTCGAGTTCTCCCACACGCGTGCCGTCGGGGAGGAAAACGCCGAACAATCCCCGATCTGCAATGGTCCCTGCATTTGTCACGGCCAACCTCTGAGCCCCGGAACGTCCGCGCACGGTCCCGCTCACCCGATCCCACACCACTCGTTGACGCAGGTCGGAAAACTCCTCGGAGGGATAGCGGCCGGCAAGCAGATCCAGAACCGAATCAAAGACGGTCCGCGTGAGTTCGGTGAAGTTGTCGGAGCGGAGAACGAGTTCGTAGAGCTCATCGGTGTTGTATTCCTCTTCGAGAGCCACCTCGATTCCATTTCCCTCACCTGCATTGCCCGTGGAACGAAGTGGCGGCAAGGCAACCGTGGCCACGATCTGTTGCGCGAGCACGTCGAGCGGATTCCTGGGGATCGCAGTGCGTTCGATCAGGCCCTCGCCCATGCGCCGGGTGACCGTGGCGGCCTCCAGCAGATCGGATCGGTGTTTGGGAAATATCCGTCCTTTGCTCGGCACACCGACTTGGTGACCAGCGCGCCCGATCCGTTGCAATCCCGCTGCCACCGACCCAGGCGAGGACACCTGGATCACCAGATCCACCGCGCCCATGTCGATTCCCAGCTCCAGGCTGCTGGTTGCCACGAGGCCCCGGAGGTCTCCCCGTTTGAGTTCATCCTCGATCTGCAGCCGACGTTCCCTGGAAAGTGATCCGTGATGAGCCTTCACGAGCTCTTCGGTGCCGGACGCCGTCGATGACCCCATCGACTCACCAGCATCGAAGTCACCCGAATGGTGAGCCAGGTCGTTCAGCCGGCTTGCCAAGCGCTCCGAGAGTCGCCGAGCGTTCACGAATACCAGAGTGGAGTTGTGTGTCTCCACCAGGTTGAGCAGTTCGGGATGTATCGATGGCCAGATCGAGGCGCTCGCATTGCCATCCGCCGGAGCCTGACTGCGGGACAGGTCAGCCATGTCCTCCACCGGCACCACAACCAACAGATCGAGTTCGGGGCCATGCGGAGAATCAACGATCGTGACCCGTCGCGGTTTCATCTGGTCGCCGCTCATTTCGGAACCGCCCAAAAAGTCCGCCACCACCTCCAGAGGCCGCTGAGTGGCTGAGAGTCCGATTCGCTGGAACCCCCGACCAGCGCCCACCGCCGTTTGCAGGGCAACCAGTCTCTCCAGGGAAAGGGACATGTGAGCGCCCCGCTTCGTTGACGCCAGGGCGTGGATCTCATCGATGATCACGGTCTCGACGCCCAGCAGGGTCTCCCTCGCTGCAGACGTGAGCATCAAATAGAGGGATTCGGGAGTGGTGATGAGTATCTCGGGCGGGTGCCTGATCAGCTTCCGGCGGTCATTGGCCGCCGTGTCACCGGTTCTCACGCCGATCGTGGGAGGCGAATAGGTCTCCCCCATCCGCTGGGCCGCCAACTCGATGCCTCGCAGTGGTGCCTTCAGGTTCTTGTCAACGTCCACGGCCAAGGCCCGCAACGGAGAGATGTACAGGACCTTGGTTGTGCTGACCGCCGATTTCCGGCCCAGGGAGTCGAGGGCCCAGAGGAACGCTGCAAGCGTCTTGCCGGACCCCGTTGGTGCGCACAACAGCGTGTTTTCACCGCGCGAAATGGGACCCCAGGCCTCCGATTGGGCAGCAGTGGGGCGCTGGAACGACGAATTGAACCATGCACGCACAGGGCCGGAGAAGTACCCCAGGGGATCGGGAGGTCCGTTCACGGGGCGACTCTACCCCCGGGTTGTGACGTACAATCAGCCGGTGACTGGTTCCCGCTCCAACGAGTACCACCCGGCTTTCGAGGAATACTGCGAAGCGATATGGGAACTCCGCGAAGACGACATCGACGTGATCCAGGCCCGGATCGCGGACCGTCTCGAGGTATCGAGGCCAGCGGTTTCCGAAATGATCCACAAACTGGCCAACGAAGGTCTGATCACGATCAACGGATCCATCGTGCTCAGTGATACCGGAATTCAGGTGGCCGAACGAGTCGTGCGGCGCCACCGTCTGGCCGAGCGGTTCCTCACCGACATGTTGGGCCTCTCGTGGTCCGACGCACACACCGAGGCAGGCAAGTGGGAACATGTGATCTCGGACCCGGTCGAGAAAGCACTCGACCGAGTCCTCGGGGCGCCGACAACGTGCCCGCACGGCAATCCCATTCCCGGCGCCGACTACACCGAACCGCCCACCAAAGCACTGGCCGAGCTCCGCGTCGGATCTGATTTCACGGTCAGCCGCATACCGGAGGAACTCGAGTTCACGCCCGGAATGCTCGACTTCTTGGAGGACAACTCGCTCCTGCCCGGCCACAGCGGCGTATTGGCAGCCATTGCGCCGGACGGCACCGCCACCGTGAAGATCGAAGGGCGCACGATCGGAATCGGGTCCTTCGCCACCGAGCGGATTCTCGTCTCAGTCTGAGCACCCTGGAATCAACACAGGATTTCGGGCAGCTCCCCGGTGTGAACAATGGTGAGCCGCTTGGTGGAACGGGTCACTGCCACATACAACGACTGCGGACCGCGAACCTGCTCATCCAGGATCCGTTGCGGCTCCACCACAATCACCGAGTCCAGCTCGAGGCCCTTCAACAACGATGGCGTAACCACGGTGACCTGACGATCAAGGCCCTGTTCCGTGGCTGTCCCGTGATCGACTCCCGCCGCACCGAGGGCCTCATCGATCACCGTGACCAGTGATGACGCGACGGCCACGGCCACGTTGCCGGAACCGACAACGTCCAGCTCGGATCGAACCAGGTCCACCACCGCGGCTGCCAGGGATTCGACTTCGGATGCCGCATACGCGGCATCCACCGCAACGATCTTCGGCTCTTCGCCGACCTTGCGGATCGACGTAGGCGGATCCAGCTGTGGTGCAGCCACTGCCAGAACCCGCGATGCCAGATCCATGATGGGACCGGGAAGCCGGTAGCCGATCGTCAACTCCTCCATACGAGGATCGCGCCGTCTGGGCAGTTGCTCAACGATCGAATCCCAGTCGTCGTGGGGCCATGCGCTTGTGCTCTGTGCGATGTCTCCCACAAGGGTCATGGAACCGTTGAGGGAGCGCCGATCCAGGACTCGTAGCTGCATCGGCGAAAGATCCTGGGCCTCATCCACCACGATGTGGCCGTATGTGCGCACTGAATCTTCCTCTTTGTGGGTAGGGCGCGGACCCAACAACTCCAGAGCCTCATCCAGCAGCGGTACGTCGTTGTGGGAGAAGATCAGATCGGCAACCACAGGATTGCGATCCCTGGCAAGCAACCTCCATTCGTCGCGATCGAGCGTCCGGTCACACGCGGACCGAAGCAGCCCGGGCAGACCCATGAAGTCATTGAGCAGTTCGGACGGCAACAGCACCGGCCACATCCACTCCAGGGCCTCCCGTACCGCAAGCTCGCGGCGGAGACGTTCCTTGATCACTTCGGCCGAATCGTCATTGCGGGAAGACTCGACCAGCTTGGCGAAGAACTCCGCCTCCACGAACTTTCGCGCTGCATTGTGCGTTCGGAATCGTCGCCTTGCCCGTTGAACGATTTCGGCGGACTCTTCGACAGTGAGCCGTAGGTTCTGGACTCCATACGGGATCCGCAGTTCTTCGGCCAGGGGCTGTTCCCTGTCTGCGACCGCCTTGCGAATCACGTTGATCATCCGCGGATCGCCCTTGACCCGCGAGGTCGCAGCGTCGTCGAACCCAAGGGCACGGATATGGGGTACCAGGTCAGCAAGCTGTGCGATCTTCACCCCCGCCTCACCAAGGGAGGGCAGCACCTGTTCGATGTAGCTCAGGAACACCCGGTTCGGTCCGATGACCAGAACACCCTGACCCTCGAGCGGGAAACGATGGGTATAAAGCAGGTAAGCAGCGCGGTGTAGGGCGACCACCGTCTTTCCTGTTCCGGGACCGCCCTGGACCACCAGGATGCCTGGCAGTCCAGACCGGATGATCCGATCCTGTTCCGCCTGGATCGTGCCGACGATGTCGCTGAGCTTGCCGGAACGTGATTCCTCGAGCGCGGCGAACAGGGCACCTTGGCCCTGAACCTGACCGGAGTCCAAGTCCTGCGCTGCTCCGCCGAAGAGCTCATCATCGATTCCAAGCAACGTCGTACCGCGGGTTGAGAAGTAGCGGCGGCGTTTCAGACCCATGGGAACCACACCAGTGGCCCGGTAGAAGCGTTCGGCCATTGGCGTACGCCAATCAACCACAACCGGATCACGGTTTTCGTCCGCAACCGCCACACGGCCGATGTAAAAGGCCTCTTCTTCGCCCTCCGGAGCCTCGGAATCGCCGGCAACAGTGTCAATCCGGCCGAAGACGAGGGACAAGTCGCCGATGTCCATCCGGGCGAGCCGCGCATCGGCTCGATCCCACATGACATCGCGTTCGAATCGACTCTGGTACGTGCCACCGCGGCCGCCGTCGACGGCGTCGCGCATCGACTCGACCTCGCGGCGCGAACGTTCCAGACATTCGTGCGCCTTGGTGATGTGATCCTGTTCCGACTGGAACTCCGGATGTTCGCTCATACGCCCCCTGGCAAGGAAACCGTTGCAACCACCAAAAAAGGTGGTTTCCAAGTGTAACCAGCGGCCCGCCCCCACCCCCGACCGCCCGGTTGGCCGCGCGTTCGGGACATGAGCGCGCGTGCGAGACTCAGAACAATGACAGGCCACCGTGACTCAGACTTCATCCGGGCATGCCACAGCGAGCCGGTCAGACGTATCCCCGTCTGGTTCATGCGGCAGGCAGGACGATCGCTCCCCGAGTACCGCGAGATCCGCGGCCCCGGAACGATTCTGCGGGCGATCGCGAACCCTGATCTGGCCACGGAGATAACACTGCAACCGGTACGCCGATACGGAGTGGACGCGGCAATCCTGTATTCGGACATCGTGACGCCTGTGCACGGCATCGGATTCGGTGTGTTCATCGAGCCCGGAGTGGGACCGGTCACAGAGCAGCCGTTCACTTCCGCAGACGATCTGAAACGACTTCGTCCGCTGGAACCCGAGACTGACACGCCTTACGTGCTGGAAACGGTGCGGAATCTCGTGGAGGAACTGACGGTCCCGCTGATCGCGTTTGCCGGAGCTCCGTTCACCGTGGCCAGCTACCTGATCGAAGGCCGTCCGAGCCGTACGTATGCCCGTACCAAAACCTTGATGCACACCGACGAGAAACTGTGGAACCAGTTGGTCGATCGACTCGCCGACCTGGCCATCGCGTCGCTGGTGAGTCAGGTGGAAGCCGGCGCTTCGGCGTTGCAACTCTTCGACTCATGGGCCGGCGCACTGAGTCCGGCCGACTACGAACGATTCGTGATGCCCGCCAGCCAGAAGGTTCTCAGCGCAGTGGCCTCCCTCGGTGTGCCCCGTATCCATTTTGGCGTGAACACCGGCGAACTACTTCCGCTCATAGCGGCAGCCGGCGCCGATGTGGTCGGCGTGGACTGGAGAACTCCACTGGATACAGCCAGAACCCGAATTCCTTCCGGCACCGCGCTTCAGGGGAACCTGGATCCGGCCCTCGTGGTGGCCGGCTGGGAAGCCACCAGGCCGGCGGCGTTGGAGTTACTCGAGCGGGGTTCCGGCGGCGGGCACATCTTCAACCTCGGCCACGGGGTTCTTCCGGAATCCAATCCCGAGGTTCTGGAGAGATTGGTGTCGCTCGTCCACGCCCATCCGGTGGAGAATCCACGATGACCACTGGTGTGTTGGTGATGGCATACGGGAGTCCGGGTTCAACCGAAGAGATAGGGGCCTACTACACCCACATCCGGGGCGGTCGAGCGCCCGAGGCGCCGCTGCTGGAGGACCTCGAGCGCCGCTACGCCGAAATCGGCGGTGTGTCCGCAATGACGGAGCACACCCTCGCACAAGTCAACGCCATCACAGCGGCCCTTGGCAAAGGGTTCGTTGTTCAGCTCGGTCAGAAGCACTCTGCCCCATTCATCGAAGACGGTGTGAACCAACTCGCATCAGCTTCCGTCGACCGCATCGCCGGCCTCGTTCTGGCGCCTCACTACTCGGCATCCAGCCTCGGCCAGTATCTCAAGCGGGCCGCCGCCGCTGCCGCTGCACATGCAATCCCGTTCCAGGGAATCGAAAGCTGGCACCTCCTGGAGGAACTGCTCGATTTCAATGCGGCGGCCGTCACCAATGCACTCGCGCCGATGCCCCGGAAGACAAAAGTGATCTTCACTGCCCACTCGCTTCCGGAGCGAGCCCTGCACAACGACCCTTACCCCGATCAACTCCATGATTCAGCGGCTGCCGTGGCGCAGAGAGCCAACTTGGCGACTTGGGCGGGCTGGGGACTCGGCTGGCAATCAGCCTCCAGGTCCCCAACACCGTGGCGTGGACCGGACATATCCGTGATCATCCGCGACCTCGCCGAAACCGGGCGGTCCGAAGGGATACTCGTGTGTCCCCAGGGATTCACCTCCGAGCACATGGAGGTTCGCCACGATCTGGACATCGTTGCCCGACAGGCCGCTGCAGACGTGGGTCTTCAGTTCGGACGCACCGACCTTGTCAACGCGGATGCCACCGTGATGTCGGCACTCGCCCAACTGGTCTCAACAGCTGCGCGGAGCATGTGACTGAGGGCCTGAGGATCAGCTTTCGCGGACCTCAATCGAGGTCGTGATCTGTTCCCCGCTGTCGAAGTCGAGAACGATCTCGAACGTGTCACCGACCTCCAGGGTTTCCATCAGACCAGTCAGCATCACATGGAAGCCACCTGGCTCGAGAGCGACGGTTCCCCCAGCGGGAACAGCGATGGAATCCACCGGACTCATGCTCATCATGCCGCCGGGTTGCGACTCGGAATCTGTGTCATCCATGTCGTCCATCTCGTCGGAAACGGATTCGTCCAGGGCGTCGGCGTCGTCATCGGAATGGCCGGCGTCATCGCTGTCCATCTCGTCGGAACCTGTGTCTCCGGAATCCATGTCCTCAGAGGTTGTCTCGTGGATCTCGACCAGATCGGCCACGTTGTCAGCTTCGGCTCCCACCAGGGCGTCATCTGTGTCACCACCGGTAATCGTCATGTAAACGCCAGTGTTCTCACCGGTGCCGGCAGGCCGGGCCCACGCATCGCTGACCTCAACTCCTGAACTGGAACCCGAGTCGGAAGCGGGTTCCGACTCGGAGTCGTCACCGCAGGCGGCGAGAAATGGAATCAGCAGCAGAGCACCAAATGCCATCGCGCTCATCTTCAGGGATCTGTTCATTGTTGTCCTTCCAAGGGGGAGGGGGGGGAATGCGTTACCGAACCGCGATTCTAATTCAGGGGCCGATCCAGACCCATTTGCGGCGTTGTGGCTCCGGTCACGTGGGGCGCGAGACTCTGAGGCGCAATGACACCTGAAACGCAATGACCAACACCCGGCGACTCCTGCTGGCGGTTGCAGCCGCGCTGCTGATCTGCTTCTCGCTGCCCCCATGGGGATGGTGGCCCCTTGCCTTTGCGGGTTTCGCTCTGTGGCCAGCGGCAGTTCAGGGCGCGTCTTTGCGTCAGCGTGCTGTGATCGGCTGGATCGTGGGCGTCATCTGGTTCGGAGTATCCACCCTCTGGATGGCAGGACTCACCGGCGCGGGCTGGCCGGCTTCGGTGCTCCTGGGGTGGGGGAGCCTCATGGCGATCGTTTCGATGGCCTGCCCGCCCGACCGCCGGGCGCTGTTCGTGCTGCCGGCCGCCGTGATCCTCTTCGAGTGGTTCCACGTCCACGCCCCGGTTGGCGGAGTCCCCTTGTCGATCATCGCCATGGGGCAAACCACCACTGCAATGCTCGACATCGCCCGCATCGGTGGATTCCTGCTTCTCAGCGGGGCGACGGCAGCACTCGGCTCCGCGCTGTATCTGGCGGTTCACCGCGAATGGAAGTCCGCTGTCGCGATTCTCGCCGCGGTGGCGATGATCGGCCTGGCGGGGGAACTCTGGCCACTCGGCGAACCTGTTGGTGATCTGACCATCGCAGCGGTTCAAGGTGGAGGCGAGCAGGGTCAACGCTATGTGGCCGGCTCCGAGCATTCAGTGTTCCTCAATCACATCCAAGCCACCCACGACATCCCCGACGATGCCGATGTCGACCTCGTGGTCTGGCCCGAGAACACAGTCAACGTCTCCGGAGATTTCGAGGATCATCCATGGCGAGGTGAACTGGCTACCGAGGCGGAGCGCATCGGCGCGCCCATCGTGGTCGGCGTGGTGCAAGACGCAGGCGTCGACGCGTTCAACAACTTTGTGGTGGCGATCACTCCAGAGGGTGAGCTGATCGAGCGTTTCGACAAGATACGGCGGGTTCCGTTCGGCGAATACGTGCCGCTTCGATCAGTTTTCGAGCCGATCGCGGGCGGCCTGTTGCCTCCGCGCGATCAGATTCCGGGTGATGGTGTGTCGGTGGTGGAAACCGAGGCCGGTCCCATGGCTGTGGTGATCAGCTGGGAGGTGTTCTTCTCGCGCCGCGTCAGGGAGGGTGTACGCCAGGGCGGCGAGGTTGTTCTGAATCCCACCAATGGTGCGAGTTACTGGTTGACTCAGGTGCAAACCCAGCAGGTGGCAACTTCACAGCTCCGGGCGATGGAAAGTGGCCGTTGGTTGATGCAGGTTGCGCCCACCGGATTCTCCGCCTTCATCAGCCCGGACGGCGACATTCACCAGCGAACGGATGTGAGCGAGCAGAAAGTGATCACCCGGACGATCGAACGTTACGACTCAACCGTGCCTGCCCAGGCTCTCGGCGCTCTCCCCGCGCTTCTGGCGGCGTTCATCGCCTTGGCATTCGCCTACGTGCCCGGCATCCGCCGACGATTCAGGTCTCGAGAATCATCGTCATCGGACCGTCGTTGACGAGCTCCACCGCCATGTCCGCGCGAAACCGCCCCGTCTGCACGGTTGCGCCAAGCCCGCGCAGTTCGTCGACGAGGTGATCGATCAACGGCTCGGCAACGTCAGGTCTGGCTGCTCCCATGTAGGACGGCCTGCGACCCTTGCGGGCGTCGGCATAAAGCGTGAACTGACTGATCACAAGAATCTGGGAGGATCCCTCCGACACCGAGAGGTTCATCATTCCTTCCGAATCGGAGAAAACCCGGAGGTTCCAGAGCTTTCGGGCCATTTTCGACACTGACTCCGCGTTGTCGGTGTGAGTAACGCCCACCAGGACGGCCAGACCTTCACCGATCTCGCCGACAACCTGGCCATCAACTCGCACAGCCGCCCGACTGACCCGCTGAAGAACTGATCTCATGGCTGTCACTATCCCACGCCGGGATGACGTGCCATCATGGTGGGTGACCCCATACTTGACCACTGCCACGCGGCGCGGCGAGGCTGGAACGTCATGGTGAACGGACCTCAGACAGCGGACGATCCGCTGCGGATTGCCTACCTCACGTATCGGGGCAAACCCCACGTTGGCGGGCAGGGCGTCTACACCCGACATCTGACCAAGGCACTGGCTGATCTCGGCCACTACATCGAGGTTCTGTCAGGTCAGCCCTACCCGGAGCTGGATTCCCGGGTTCCGCTCGTGAAGCTTCCGAGCCTCGACATCTACAACGACTACTTTCCCATGCGCATGCCCGCATTCTGGGAGTTGAAGAATCGCTGGGACTTCCTGGAAGTCAGCACTTTTTCCATGGGGACCTTTCCCGAACCTTTCTCCTTCTCCATGCGGGCCTGGGATCACCTTCGCAACCGGCAAGGCCAGTTCGACCTCGTGCACGACAATCAGTCCCTCGGCTACGGACTCCTCCTCATGGAACGTATGGGTTTGCCGGTGCTCGGCACAATCCACCATCCGATCACCGTGGACCGCCGCCTCGAGATGGAGCACGCGGTCAGCCCCATGAAGCGGTTCAACAAGTCCCGGTGGTACGCGTTCACCAAGATGCAGACCCGGGTGGCCAAGCGGCTCGACCGCGTGATCACAGTGTCGGGCAATTCATACGACGACATCTGCCGAGACCACCTCGTCGAGCCGGAGAATCTGCACATCGTGCCCGTCGGAGTGGATCCCGACCTGTTCAAACCCCTGCCCGAGATCCAGCGGCACCCGAATCAGATCATTTCCACAGCTTCATCCGATGTGGCCATGAAGGGTCAACGCTACCTACTGGAAGCGCTTGCAATGATCCGCCGGGACCGGCCCGAACTGGATCTGAATCTGGTGATCGTGGGCAAACTGAAAGAGGGTTCCGCTGCCGAGCGGACCATTCGCGAACTCGGCATCGCTGGGTCGGTGGAGTTCGTCTCCGGCGTTCCGGATCAGCGCATAGTCGAGCTCTACAACGAGTCTTCCTGTGCTGTGGTGCCATCGCTCTACGAAGGCTTCTCGCTGCCGGCGATAGAAGCCATGAGCACGACCTGCCCTCTGGTCGCCACCACAGGCGGCGCGCTGCCAGAGGTTGCAGGCCCCGATGGCGAGACCTGCTATTCCGTGAGACCGGGCGACGCTACCGACCTGTCACGCGGCATCCTTGCCGTGCTTGACGACCCGGAATCAGCTGCGGTCATCGGCAAAGCGGGACGCCAAAGGGTTGTGGCGCGCTGGAGTTGGCGTCACACCGCAGAGCGCACTGCGGAGCACTACCGCGCCTTGCTGGGACAGACATGACATCAACGCAAGCAGCACCATTGAGGACATCGCCATGCTGACCGTCGACTTCGACCACCTCGAAATCTCGGAAGGCGATCTGGTCCTGGATATGGGCGCTGGCGCCGGTCGCCACTCATTTGAGTGCTACCGGCGCGGGGCAAGAGTTGTTTCTCTCGACTACGACTTCGATGAGCTTCCCGAGGTGCACAACATTTTCTGGACCATCAACAAGGCGGGAGAGGCACCGCCGGACAGCCTCGGCGCCTGCTTGAACGGCGATGCCCTCCAGTTGCCGTTCGCGGACAACACGTTCGATCACGCGATCTGCTCAGAAGTGTTTGAGCACATTTCCGGCGACACCATCGCCATGGCCGAACTTTTCCGGGTGCTGAAACCCAACGCCATGCTCGCGGCAACTGTCCCCTCCTGGCTTCCCGAGAAGATCTGCTGGGCCCTCTCCGCTGAGTACCACGCTCCCCTTTCCGAGGGAGGACACGTGCGCATCTACACCGAAAACCAGTTCCGCGATCGGCTCGAATCAGCGGGATTCACTGCCGAGTACTCCCAGCGGGCTCACGCCCTCCACGCCCCCTACTGGTGGCTGAAGTGCCTCGTTGGCCCGACAAATGACAACAATCCGCTTGTGCGCTCCTACCACGACCTTCTTGTGTGGGACATGATGTCGGCGCCAATCCTGACCCGCACGGTTGAAGCCGTGATGAATCCCCTGATCGGAAAAAGCATCGTGGTCTATGCCCGCAAGCCGCAATCGGATGCCACGGGGAAGACCCACAAGCACCCGCGAGCCAAGGCCGACGCGCATGGCTGAGGCCACCAATCACCTCAAGGCGGTCCGTGACGTGATCACCGCTGCCGAGCTCGGTTCCACAGTGGATGCGATTGCCGAATGGCAGCTCGTCTCGGGAATGGTGCCTTGGTTCCCCGGCGGTCACGCTGATCCCTGGAACCACACCGAAGCCTTGATGGCGCTGATGCTGGGCGGCCGCCGCGAAGAAGCCGAGCTGGGATTCGAGTGGCTCCAGAAGCTCCAGCACAATGACGGTTCCTGGCACCAGTACTATCTGCCCGACAAGGTCGAGCAGGAGAAGTTCGATGCCAACTGTGTTGCCTATGTGGCCACCGGCGTCTGGTTCCACTATCTCCTGTACCGAGACAAGGGCGCACTCGAGGACATGTGGCCCATGGTCGAGAATGCCGTGGAGTTCGTGCGCGAACTCCAAACCCATCGCGGGGAAATCCTCTGGGCACGCCGACCCGATGGCACTGCGTGGACCTTTGCCCTGCTGACCGGCTCCTCATCGATCAACCACAGCTTGTTGTGTGCAATCGCAGTCGCCGAGGAACTGGGCCACGAACGCCCGGCGTGGCGGCGTTCCGCGGCCAGACTGGCCCGCACGATCCGCGATGAACCCGACGCCTTCGCTCCCAAACACCGCTGGGCCATGGACTGGTACTACCCGGTTCTCGGTGGCGCCGTGTTGGGCGACGCCGGCCGGGAGCGACTTGCCAACCGCCGGGATGCATTCACGATCGAAGGCCGAGGAATTCGCTGTGTTTCGGACCGTCCCTGGATCACCGCCGCGGAGACCTGCGAATGTGCCATGGCTCACCTGGCGGTGGGCGAGGACGAGATCGCGCACCAGTACTTCGCGTGGGCCAACGACCTGAGAAGCGAAGAGGACCGCTACTGGACCGGAATCGTCGTTCCCGAGGAAGTTCACTTCCCGGGTGGTGAACAGTCCACGTACACGTCATCCGCGGTAATCCTGGCCGCCGACGCACTGGCCGGCGGGTCACCGGCGTCGGAACTGTTCACAAACCATCGGAAACTTCCGACCGTACTCGATTCCCTACCCGACTCCGCCGAAGGTTGAGAACCTTGAAAACGGCGACTCTGCGTACGCGGTTCCTGGCAACCTTTGTCGTCGCACTCTTCGCAATCCTCGCTCTCGGGACAACGGCATCGGCCGCTCCGATCCAACAAGATGACGTGGATCCGTACATGACCACAACCTCACTGTCACCCCAAGGCGATGTCGGCCGCATCATCCCGTTGCCGAACAGTGGAAGTGAACCTCGCTCCCCGACCGATCGGGGTGGCTTGTTCCAGATCGGACTGTTCCTCCTGATCTGCGCCGTGATCATCGCAATGGGCATCTGGGTATGGCTCAAAAGCCGGGAGGCCCGCACGGAGCGCGGTGACGCCGGCCTCAGCCGTGTCGAGGTTGCCCGCGCCCACGGCGCCGACGTACGCCAGCCCCCGCAGTGGCCTCCGGACTCGGGGTTGTCCCAGGACTCCGAGGTGCCTCAAGACTCAGAGACGTCTCAGAACCCTTAACGACCCGGTGGCCGAGACATCCTCGAACAGGCCGGATTCGATCGCCGGCAAGTAGATACGTTCGTACGGAGGTCGGCCGCCATCAGCAGGATCCGCGAACACATCGTGAATCGCAAGGGTCCCTCCGGAAGCCACATGGGGAGTCCAGCAGCGGAAGTCCGTGTCGGCCGGGTCTTCACCGTGGCCACCGTCGATGAAGAGGAAGGCCACCGGGGTACTCCACCACTCGGCAACTGTCGGGGAGTCGCCGACAACTGCGACGACCACGTCCTCGAGGCCTGCGCGGTACATCGTGCGACGGAACTCCCCGAGGGTGTCCATCGCACCGATTTCCGGATCCACAAGGTCAGGCTCATGCCATTCCCATCCGGGCTGGTTCTCCTCGGAGCCCCGGTGATGATCCACAGTGATCAGGACTCGGCCGGATTCGCGTGCCGCCGCGCCCAGATACACGGAAGATTTTCCGCAGTAGGTTCCGATCTCCACGAACGGCCCGGAGGCGACATTCCCAGCGGCGGCCACCGCCGCGTCATGGAGAGCTTCGCCCTCATCGGAGGGCATGAAACCGCGGGCCGCCTCGGCAAACCTCAATAGATCCGGATCCATGCTCTCAGATGGGCAGATCGCCGTGAGCCATGTCGAGCTCATCCGGGTCGGGGTCGGCGCCATGATGGGTCATCTTGAAAATCCAGCGGTCGAGAATGATGTATCGACCCAACCAGACGATTCCGAAGCCCAGAAGCTGAGCAAAAAACACCGCCAACTTTTCGTACCAACCGCCATCATCGATCAGCGAGTCCACCAGGAAGGTCAGACCCGTGGCAAAGGTCACGCCGAGCATGGCTGCGACCCAGAAAACAACTACTTGCGTGTGCAGGTTGCCACTTGAGGTGTTCTTCCAGACCAAGTACTTGTTGGCGAAGAAGTTGGGCAACGTGAGTATCGCTGCGGAGGCAACCGAAGCCGCCGTCCAGTTGATCTCCTTGAACATGGTTCCATCAACCGTTACCCACTCGAAGAAGAAGAACGCCCCGAGAACCTGAATGAGTATCTGGCCCAGCGGAACGAACACCAAGGAGACCCCGGCGTATCGGAGCTGCTTGCGCCCTTCATTTGTGCGGGCGTGTTCGGCAAGGGCCGAAGCGGAAACCTTCATCGGGGCGAGAGTACCGGAGATGCTGCCGCACTCGCAGATCCTCCGAGGGAGTGAAATCACCTTGTTCCGGAATCCGACCGGTCAGGCCGCCGCGATGGCGCTTGGGATACTTCGAGCGGCCAGAATGCCCAATGTGGACCAAATGGCTGTTGACAACCTGATCGAACTGCTCGATCTCGAAAGAATCGAAGTGAACATTTTCAGGGGCAATAGTCCTGACGAGGACCGCCAACGCGTGTTCGGAGGCCAAGTTGCCGGCCAGGCACTGGTCGCGGCGGCCAGAACCGCAGAAGACGGGTTCATGGTCCACTCACTTCACGCCTACTTCCTCAGCGGTGGTCTGCCCGGAACTCCGATCATCTACGAGGTCGACCGGATCCGCGATGGCCGCTCGTATCTGACCCGACGCGTCCAAGCGATTCAGAATGGCCGACCGATCTTCCATCTGTCCGCCGGCTTCGGTCTCGCAGAGGGCGGATACGATCATCAATTCGACATGCCACAGGGATTGCCGGCTCCAGAATCCCTGCCGGACTTCAAAGAGAGAATGGCGCCGTTCAAGGACACGATCGGCGACTGGTACGACAGTCCTCGCCCAATCGACAACCGATACTGCGAGGCAAGCCCATGGGAACGAAACGAGACTCTTCCGCCCTTCCAGAACGTATGGCTCAAGGCCAACGGCGAACTTCCCGACGATCCGGTGCTGCACATCTGCGTGTTGACCTATGCGTCGGACATCAGCCTGCTCGACACCACCCTCTTGCCCCACGGTGAGTCCTTTGCTGCAGGTGAGGTGTTCATGGCTTCCCTCGATCATGCGATGTGGTTCCATCGGCCATTTCGCAGCGACTCATGGTTGCTCTACGCCCAGGACACGCCATCTGCAACCAACGGAAGGGGGCTCGGGCGGGGACTGGTGTTCACCGAAGGCGGAGATCTGGTTGCCTCTGTCATGCAAGAAGGCGTGATCCGAAAGCTCCGGCAATCATGATGAGCGCGCAAGGGGACCGCACAAGTGAGTTCCACCCAGTGACACGACTCCGACAATTCTTGCTGGTCGTGGCCGCGATCCTGCTGATCGCGTCGGCCTGCTCGAACACGGATGGTCCCGGCCAGACCGGTACTTCCGGATCCGTTGCCGAGTTACCCGACAGTTTCAGCGGCACGGAAACCACCCAGGTTGCAGTGGATTTCGATCAACTGTCGCTGACCGAAATCGATGTTGACCTCGACTATCCCACCGACGTGTCACCCTCAGGTGCGTCGCTTCTGGTGACCGAACGATCGGGCCGGGTATCAATGCTCACTCCCAGCGGCCCGACGGGCGGATACGAAGCCAACGAGGTCCTGGACATCACCGCCGAGGTGGGCTCCACCGAGTCCGAACGCGGCCTGCTCGGAGTTGCGGCGCATCCCGACGGCGAGCGCTTCTTCGTGAACTACACCCGCGCCCAAGATGGGGCAACGGTTGTGGCCGAGTACTCCCTCGATCCAGATGGCCCCGATTCAGGTCATGCTGGTTCGCACATCCGGGATCTCCTGGTGATCGAACAACCATTTGGAAACCACAATGGCGGCGACCTGGTCATGGGCCCCGACGCGATGTTGTACGTGGGAACCGGAGACGGTGGCGGGGCCGGGGATCCCGATGGTCGAGCACAGAACCTCGACTCGAACCTGGGCAAGATCCTCCGGCTCGACCCTGACTCCGACGACGCCATACCAGCCGACAACCCGAACGGCTCACACGTGTGGATGAGGGGAGCCCGGAACCCGTGGCGGATCAGTTTCGATGAACTCTCCGGTGACCTCTGGGTCGCTGATGTCGGACAGGGCCGATGGGAAGAGATCAACGTGATTCCCGCCGGATCGGGAAGCGGAAGTGACTTGGGATGGGACCGTCTGGAGGGTCTGGAAGACTTTGATGGCGCCGGCCCCACCGCCGACTGGCCGGATGACAATGCCCGCAGGATCGACCCGGTGCACGTCTACTCACACGACGACGGGCGTTGCTCCATCTCCGGGGGCTACGTGGTCAGAGCCGAGGAGAATCCACTGAACGGGCTTTATGTCTATTCGGACTACTGTGACGGCCGCATCCGGGTTCTCGGCCCTGACGGAGCGGCGGCAGACACCGGACAACAGGTCGACGAGGTGATATCGATCAACGCCGACGAGCAGGGAAACCCGCTGGTACTGACTCCTACAGGGCTCTTGCGAATCAACCCATGAAGCGGTAAACGCTGGATTCCCGCTTCTCGAATCCCAGCCGCTGATAGAGCCTGTTGGCCGCTTCACGGCTCGGGCGCGACGTCAGGTCTATGGATTTGGCCCCAAGTCTCTCCGCCAACGAAATGGCCTCCGTGTTGAGAGCGGCTCCAACACCCTTGCCGCGCGCTGACTCGTCGACCACCACGTCTTCGATCCACGCCCGAACTCCGGTCGGGATGGGGAACACCACAAGTGTCATCGACCCCAGAAACGTGTTGTCCTCGGTTGCCACCAGCAGGAAGCAGGCATCATGGTCCACGATTTCCTGAAGTTGTGCGGCTGTCGGAGGCGGCGATGAGGACGAGAGTTGTGGTACCAGGCGCGCCATCGCCTCCACCAAGTCGTCACTTACCTCGGTACACACCTCTACGTTCATCGCCGCTCACATCTCATCGCCGCTCAACCTAGCGGTTGGACGGGAACCTCAAGGGCGTGCAGGAGTGCCCGCTCGATCTCGGACTGCAGGTCCGGATCATCCACCTTGCCGCCGCCCTCGGCGCTGACGTACATGGCATCGATCACGTCGTCACCCAACGTCTGGATCCGCGCTCCGGTAACACTCAGATGGAACTCAGCCAGTGAGCGGGCCACCCGGTAGAGCAGACCGGGGCTGTCCGGACCGACCAGCTCGATCACCGTGGAAGTGGAACTCGATTCGTTGTCGAAGCGTACGGCGGGCGGCAATTGGTGGACCGTGGCGCCCTTTCGCTGCATATGACTGCGAACCCGCTCGTCAACTCTCGAATGAAGGGCCAATAGCCCATTCAATGCCTTTTCCATGTCGGCGGAGACACGATCCCAGGGGACTGCTCCCGACGTTCCCGCGCGGACCTTGAACTCGTCCAGAGCCCGTCCGCGCTCGGAATAGATATTGGCTTCCACCACGTCCAGGCCGTGAAGCACCAACGCCCCGGCGGCACGGTAGAAGACCCCGGCCCGGTCCTTGCAGCAGATGGTGACCCGGTCACCCTCGGTGATCATCTCCACTCCGTCGCTGTCCAGCAACGCTCGTTGGGCAGGCCGCGGGAACGGGCCGACAGCAGCCGGAGTCAGCTCCCCCACGCCGCCCATGACGTCACCCGTGCGGTGTGCCAACAACTCCACCAGGTCTGCCTTCCATGGCGACCACAATGATGGACCTGTGGCGAGGCTGTCGGCCTCTGTGAGCGCAGCAAGCAAAGCCACCATTTGGGGGCTAGACATCTTCGAGGCAACCATCTCGATCGTGGCTGGATCCGACAGATCCCGTCGGGTGGCAACGTCGGGGAACAGGAGATGCAGCCGCACCATCTCGGAGATCGTCGACACGTCTTCGGGACCGAAGCCCATTCGCCTGGCGATCACCTCAGCCATGTCGGCGCCTACCTGGGAATGGTCCCCCAGCTCCGGGTAGGCCTTGGCGATGTCATGGAGCAGCGCTCCCATCACCAGCAAATCCGGCCGGTGAACCCGGTGAGCAAGTCCAGCTGCACCCGCCACAGTTTCCAGAAGATGCCGATCAACGGTGAAACGGTGATATGCGTTGCGTTGGGGACGGCTCTTGGTCGGGGTCCACTCCGGAATCAGCCGCTCCCATTGCCCGGCCTGGTCGAGCGTTTCGATCACATCGATGGCCGCGGGGCCGGTGAGGAGCAGGTCGGTGAAGAGATCCCTTGCCGCCGACGGCCACGGATCCGCAGGGTCCGGGGCACCGCTGAGGTCTTCCAGGGAATCAGTGGAGATCCGACCACCCTCGGCAATCGCAGCATGCGCCAATCTCAGGGATGCGAAAGGATCTTCCGCCATGGACTCGGGTGACATTCCGACTCTGCCGCCATCAACCGCCATCCCCGCCTCGGTCACCCGGACTTGTCGAAACCGGCCGAAGAAGGAACCGCTGAGGGCGGCGTTGATGTCAAACCAGGCTTCGTCACTGGCGAAGGCCACGGATCGGCCGGCAGCAGCGACGTCACGCATCAAGGCGTCGGCATCGTCGAAACCAAGGCGCGAAGCCACGTTGTCCTGCTCCTGGAGAAGAAGCCGGTCCCCTGGCCTGGCCTGAGCTCGATGCAGCTCAACGCGAAACCTGGTCAATTCTGCATACGGATCGAGCAGGGATTCATGCACCTCGGGAGCCAGTTCGGCACCAGCCGCCTGCGCCCAGGTAAGGGCATGGACATCGCGCAAACCACCCCGGCCGGACTTCAGATCCGGTTCGAGAGCGAAGGCAACCTCGGAACTCGAGGCATGTCGAATCTTCACGGACTCGGACAACTCCGCCAACCACTTGCGACCCTTCTTCCGCCAATTTCCGGCTGCCTTCTCGACCAGCTCGGCGGTGAGTTCAGGATTGCCGTTCAGGTGGCGCGCTGTGAGCAGCGCGGTCGCCGTTTCCAGATCCTCACCGGCGAGGGCGAGAGTGTCGCGAACCGTCCGCACGGAGTGACCGAGCTTCAGGCCGGAATCCCAGATCGGGTACCAGAGCTTTTCCGCCACCACCTCGGCAGCGACATCCTTCGCCGTCAGGAGCAGAAGGTCGAGGTCGGAGAAGGGCGCAACTTCGCGACGTCCCTGGCCACCTATCGCGACAAGTGCCAGGCCTTGGGAATCAGCGACCTCGGTTGCATAAGACCACAGCTCTGCAAGCCATGACTCGATCAGGTCGGTGTGGGCATGACAGTAGGGCAGGCCCTGAAGCGACCTGTCCTCGAACAACGAGTTGCGCCGGAGTGCTGAGGGAACCAAAGGAATCCGATCATGGCACCGCCGCCCATCCGGGTACGATCCCGGTGCGGACGGCGCTGACTTGATCTGACCTTATATGGCGTCGCCGCCTCGTTCACCGGTGCGAATGCGAACCACTTCGTCCACCGAGGTAACCCAAACCTTGCCGTCACCGATCTTGTCGGTGTTCGCGGCGCTGACGATGGTGTCCACAACGGATCCGGCGTCGATATCGTCAACCACTGCCTCAACCTTCACCTTGGGAAGAAAGTCGACCTGGTACTCGGTGCCCCGGTATGTCTCCGTGTGACCGCCCTGACGGCCGAACCCACGTACCTCGGTGACCGTCAGACCAACTACCCCTGCGGATTTGAGGGCCTCTTTGACGTCGTCGAGCTTGAAGGGCTTGATGATCGCGGTAACCAATTTCATAGCGTTGCTCCCTTGTTGATGTCAGTGAGGCTAGAAACCACGTGTTTCCAGAGTGTTTCCGGTGGCATGCCGTTCGGTTACGCCCCAACCAGCTCCATGAGAGCTACTTCGGGCTCACAAACCATACCTACATAGAACTGACCGAATTCACCGTATACCGCCGAAGCCTCGTCAAATCTCATTGTGTAGACGACGTCCTTGATGTCATCGGGATTCACCCCAAAAAGTGTGACACCCCATTCGTGTGAGTCCAGACCTGTGGAACCAGTGACCACCTGAAGAACCCGACCGGCGAATTTCCTGCCCGAAGAACCGTGTTCGAGCATCAGCTCCTTGCGCCGATCGTATTCCTCGCTGTACCAGTTGGCTCCCACGTGTCGTCGTTTGGACATCGGATAGAAACAGAATGCCGGTTTGCCCTCAGGCGGAAGCTGGGGATGCAGGCGCGCCTGCTTCAGTTCTTCGGGCACTCCGGCCGCGTACTCCGACAGCTCGGTCAGCGAGACATACGAATCGACGAGTTCCAGACCTGAACCGGTGAGTCCGGATTGCAGCCTGCGAAGAGACCACTGATCTTGCGACAGGGCCATCACGCCAAGGTCCGCCTTGTGGCCGAGAATCACCGCCACCACCACCTGGTCACCTCTGGAGCGGGCCTCCGCAATCGCATGACCGACTGCCCCGGTGTGGACCTTCGATCCCCGGGTCGGGGTGTCCACCTTGAAGAACAGGTGCATCACGGCCAAACCGGTCGACGGTGACGATGGCTCGAGGAGTGTTTCTTCTGACATGTCTGGAATCACTTTCTGGTTTCTCTCAGGATCGCCTCAGTCGGCGATCGGTCGCCGACGTTGCTGTTTCAGCTCGGACCGCTGCCGCTTCTGGTCGAGGCGCCGTTTCTTTGCACCCCGTGATGGTTTCGTACCACGTCGCTTCTTCTGCGTGACCAACGACGACGACAACTTCTCCACCAGACGTTGGCGAGCCGCGGCGCGGTTCCTCGTCTGTGACCTGTGGGCGTCGGCCACCACCCTCACCTCAGCGCCGAAGGTGTCGATGATCCGCCGACGTTGATGATCCGACAGCGACTTGGCCCCAACCACATCGAAGGTCAGTTCCACCCTGGTGCTGGAACGGTTCGCGTGCTGGCCTCCCGGGCCACCCGAGGAGCTGAACCGCTCGGACAGCTCCGATCCGGCGATGGTCAGTCCGTCGCCCACAAAGAGATCGTCACCCATCGGTCAAATCCTACGGATCGTGACGAGGGCTTGAT
>JAHRAZ010000040.1 GCA_020027475.1 Microthrixaceae bacterium | reverse complement strand
GCTCGACACGCCGGTCTGGAAAACGTAGTCCCAGCCGTGGATTCCGCAGATCAGGTTGTCGCCTTCGATGTGCCCATCGGCGAGGTGGGCGCCTCGGTGCAGGCACCGGCCGTAGAGGACCGAATGGTTGTCATCGAAGCGGACGATGACCAAATCCACGTTGGAGACGAGCACACCGACCGGTTCACGGTCGGGAACCTCGCCCCAGGTTGCGATCTTGTATGGCTGCATGCCGTTGAAACGTACCAGTCGGAATCCTGATCGCACTGACGTCGCCGGGCATTCATCCCGACAGGCAGTGAGTGCGGGCCCGGATTCCCGCCTCCACCGGGAGCGGCTTGGGCGCTACTCGGCGAGGAGTTGGTACAGGCGCTTCCGAGCTTCCGTGAGGATCTCGTCAGCGGTCTCCACCTGTTTGGGTGTGCCGTTGGTGGCGACCTGTTTGGCCGCGCTGGCCACGCTTGACACTGTTTGTCGCAGGTCGATGGAACCCGCGTTTGCGGCCAGTCTCTCCCACGGGGGAGTGCCCTGTTCCGTTCCGTCGGCGACCGTCCGTCCCTCGTCGGTGAGTTCGAAGATCTTGCGACCGTCCTTGTCGTTGCTCGAGATGAGGCGCTCATCGGCGAGTTGCTGGAGTGCCGGGTAGATCGAGCCCGGGCTTGGTTGCCAGGCACCATTGGTCCGCTCGGCCAGTTCCTGCATGATCTGGTAACCGTGCATTGGCTCTTCGCTCAACAGCGCCAGAACCGCGGTGCGAACATCTCCGCGGTTTGCCCTGGATCGGCCACCCGGGCCTCGGCGACTTCGTCTGCCGCGGCGTCCGCCGCGAGATTCCTCATTGTGTTGGTGGGCCATGTGTGGTCCTCCTCTGGAGTGGCCACCTCGTCGGCCTTTGGGGCCACGGCGACGGCCTGTCGTGTCGTCAGTTGCTTCTTGGGTCGTTTCTTGGGTGGACATCGACTGTTGTCGTGTCCATTTGGTTGGGTATTTCGTCGAATCGTCAGTCACTAATGACTCTCTTTTCATTTTGGTTGGTTGGAGAGGCTGATCGCCCCTAGTAGATGTATCACGATATATCGCGATACACACAGAAACAAGTCGGATATTCCCAGCAGCCCGGAAACCTTCCGTCGGTCCACCGACCGGGTAGCGCGATATCTTGTCGTCATGGATTGCGGCCGCACGGTCGCGTGCTGATCGGAGGGACTCAATGTCGCAGCCAGGGAATCGCCGTTTCGGTCGGTTGGTTCTTGTGTCCGTCTTGGCATTCACGCTCCTGGCAGCGAGCTGTGGGGGAGGCGACGGATCGGCCGGCGGGGACCCGCCAACAGAAACGGGTCCGGCATATGGTGGGGAGATCGTCTATGGGGTCGAGGCGGGAAACTCGGGCGGCTGGTGTCTCCCCGAGGCGCAGCTCGCATTATCCGGAATTCAGATGGGCAAGGCGATCTACGAACCCTTGACGGCACCGAATGCCGATGGTGATTACGTGCCATTTCTGGCGGAGTCGATTGAACCCAACGAGGGTTACACCACTTGGACCACCAAGCTCCGCCCGGGGATCAAGTTCCACGACGGAACTGACCTCAACGCCGAGGTGGTCAAGAACAACATCGACGCATACCGGGGTGCTTACTCGGGGCGTGACGCGGTGTTGTTCTCGCTCGTCCTGTCGGACATCTCAGACGTGACGGTGGTGGATGACCTGACCGTTCAGACAACCACCAAGACGCCCTGGGTGACGGTTCCGGCGTATCTGCATGGCGGCGGGCGCCTGGGGATCATGGCTCAGGCACAGTTGGACGACGCCGACAACTGCCATTCCAATCTGATCGGAACTGGTCCATTCATGCTGGAGGAATGGTCCCCGAATGACCACTTCACTGCCATCCGAAATCCGGACTATTGGCAGAGTGATTCTCAAGGCAATCAGCTTCCTTATCTCGACAAGATCACTTTCAGACCTTTCCCGGATCCGGACGCCCGTGCAAACTCGCTGTTGTCGGGCCAGCTCGACATGATGCACATCGCCAGTCCGCAGCAACAGGAAGTGCTCATCGAAGAAGAAGCAGCGGGCAACCTCGCCACCTACTCCACAACCGAGTTCACAGATGTCAATTACCTGATGTTCAACTCCGGTGCCGAACCCTTTGACAACATCGATGCCCGGATGGCCGTGGCTCACGCGTTCGATGCGGACGATTTCAACGAGGTGATCAACCTGAATCTGGCAGAAATGGCCTCCGGACCATTTCCTCCCGGGAACCTGGGTCACCTCGATGATGCCGGATTCCCTGATTTTGACGTGGATGAGGCCGAGGCCGCTGCGCAGCGGTATTCCGAAGCGGCTGGGAAACCCCTCTCGTTCACACTGACAGTGGCGGCGGACCCGCAGAGCCTCGCCGCTGCCCAGTACTTTCAGGCAACGATGAGGGACATCGGCGTGGAGGTCGATTTGGTGTCGGTGGAACAAGCCGCATTGATCAACAACGTCCTTGGCGGAGGCTGGAACGTGGCTCTGTGGCGCAATCACCCTGGCGGTGACCCTGATCTGGAGAACCCGTGGTGGAACTCCGACTCACCGGTGAACTTGGGCCGGTTCTCCGATGCCGAGATCGACGCCCTCCTGGCCCGGGGCCGAGCCGAACCCGACAAAGCTGAGCGTGATTTGATCTACCAAGACGTCAACAAACGGCTTGCGTCGCAGGCGTACAACCTCTGGACCAACTGGACTCCGTGGATGATTGCCGGTGATCCGGGCTCCGGCGGGGTACTGGGGCCAGATCTTCCCGATGGGTCCGCACCATTCCCCGGTCTCGCCTCGGGTCATCCGGTGAGCGGCCTGCATGCGTCACAGTAGGGATCCAGGACAGCAGGAATCCGAGCAGGTCTGGGACGCGGGTCGACCGCCTCCGGCCGGCTGTGTTGCCCGGTAGTCAGGTTCGCCCGGGTTGCTCAGGGAATCTGGCCGACGACGGACTGGGGTATCACACGAGCGATGAGTCCATGTTCGTCTGCCATGGCTTGGCGGTATTCGTCCCAGTCGGGATGTGGCTTTCCGGCGACTTCTTCGTAGGAGGCGACCAAGGAGTCGCTGGTGGCATCGCCTCGGCCCCGGGTGACCGTTGACAATTCCGCGGTGCAGTCGAAGGAGAGGTCACTCCAGGTTGCTGGCTTGCTGATGTGGAGGACGACTCTCGGGTCGCGTCGCATGTTGGTCGTTTTGGCCCTGTCTTCGGTCGCCGAGACGACGAAGGTGTCGTCCTCGGCTGCGTTGACGGCGCCGGAGGACTCGTGCCGGCCGTCGGGTGAATGGTGATGAGCGGTACGAGTTGATCAGCGAATCCGAATAGGGTTCGCAGAATGAGTAAAGAAGGTCATCTCCCGGTAGTTCGAGTGCAGGCATGAGCGACAAATCGGCGGCCGGATGGGACGATCGATACCGGAAGGGTGAATACGTCTGGACGGTGAAAGTCAATCAGTTCGTCGAACGGTACCTGTCCGCTCTGGAACCCGGCACGGCGATCGATCTTGGTGCTGGCGAGGGCCGCAACGCGGTCTGGTTGGCGAGCCTCGGATGGGACGTCACTGCTGTTGACTTCTCCCAGGTCGGACTCGACAAAGGACAACGGCTGGCGGCTGACCACGAGGTGACGGTCAACTTCGTCCTTTCCGACGCGGTCACCTATCAGCCGGACGCCCCGGTCGACCTCATCGTGTTGTCCTATCTGCAGCTCGACAATCCGGCCCGGGCGACGATTCTGGACAACGTCGTGCACTGGCTCAATCCCGGCGGCACCCTGTTTGTGATCGCTCACGACAAAACCAACGTCACCGACGGGTACGGCGGCCCACCCACCGCGGCGGTTTGCTACGACCTGGACGAAACCGTCGCAGCCTTTGCGGGCATGGAGATTGCGGTCGCTGAAGTCGCCGTCCGTCACGTCGAAACCCCCGACGGCCAACGCGATGCGCTCGACACTCTCGTCGTCGCCCGTCGACCGCTCCGTGATGCACCTTGACAAGGGTGCGGATCGTGGAGCAACGAAACGCGCTGTGCGGCCAAACGAGGGCGTACCCCCAATCGGGGCATTTCACCGGTCAATTGCGTCAGTCAGGATGGGCCAGCGGACTCATCCAACGTGCAGGAGTTCCCAACAATCCTCTCGATGCTCCAGGCCCCGGATGGAAGTCGGTCCGACGGATCTGAACTGGTGAGTTGGTGCCGCGGCGGGCAAGGAGGCCCCGGTGAGGATCTGGCCTTGCTCGGCAAGACTTGCGAGCCGCGAGGCGAGATTCACCGTCTGACCGTAGAAGTCTCCGCCGTGGTTCAGGACCGCTCCGAGCGCCAACCCGGAGCGGATCACCAAATCCTGGTCCGTGAACGCCTCCCTCAAGCGAAGTGAGATGTCGCACGCCCCCGACGCGGACACCGTGGCGAACATCACTCCGTCGCCGATGAGTTTGACCACCCGGCCGTGGCCACCGATGACGATGTTGGAGACGGTGGACTCGAACGTCCGGACGAGATCCAGAAGCTCCGCGGGAGATGCGTCGATCGTCCGCGCTGTGAAACCGGCTAGATCGGTGAATCCGATCGTTTGCTCGACCATCGTTGAGGAGTCTTCGGCATCGATTGCCCATGTCTTTGCCGCGCCCAGTATCAGGTGACGACGGTGAACGATTTCGTCGGCGGCTGCAGACATCGGCAGGTAGGTGCCGGCCAGGGCCCTGACCTCGTAGGCGAACGCGATGTCGTCGCTGCCGCGCAGGCGAACGGGGACTTCACGTTGGACCCGCACCTCGGACAACTCGGCCTCAGCAAGGCGCTGGGCGTTGCGGCCCATCACCGATGCGATCTGCAACGCTGAAGGCTCGCCAAACCCTGCCTCTGCAGCGGCAAGGAGTTCGATCACTGGTCCGTCCCCGTCGGTGACCTCATCGCTGACGAACCCCAGGGCGCGCCACGCCCGCTGGATGAAATCCGGCCGAGTCCCATGGCGTTGCGCCAGCTCCGACAACGTTGTCGATTCGCCGGTTGGAGTGAGGAGCATCGTGGCGAGCGGGCTGAAGTCGTTCTCGGACTGCTCCCAGTGATCCAGCAAGGCATGGATGTCATAACCATCGGATGCAAGATCATCGAGAAACGGTCCGAAACGGTGGATGATGGATTGCCGCTCGTTTCTCACCTGCCTATTCAACCATTTTGGGTCCGTGGCCAAGCTGTACCGCACCATCGCCCAAGACATTCCGGTCCCGTCGAACGCTGAACGATTTCTGGCTCTGGTCCGGATCGTGACGGCTAACCTGACGTGAGCGTCAGACCCGGAGGGAATCGTCATGGAACCGTCGAGCAACAATCTGCCGATGAATGGAATTCGTGTCATAGAGGTGGCTTCCTGGTGGTTCGTGCCCGCCGCCGGGGCCGTTCTTGCCGACTGGGGAGCGGATGTCATCAAGGTCGAGCCGCCGATCGACGGCGATCCGCAGCGGGCACTGCTGAAATCGGGTCTGCTTCCATCCAAGGGGGATGTGAACTTCATGATGGAGCAGTCGAACCGGGGAAAGCGCAGCATCGCTCTCGACCTCACTGCTCCTGAGGGACTGGACCTGTTGTACGACCTGGTCCGATCTGCTGATGTCTTCGTCACCAGCATGCTGCCGAGCAATCGGCAGCGCCTCGGGATCGACCTCGAAGCCATCCGGGAACAGAACCCAGAGATCATCTACGTCCGGGGCAGCGGATTCGGGCCGAACGGCCCCGATGCCGACAGCGCAGGGTACGACGCAACTGCCTTCTGGACTCGCAGCGGAATCGCGGATCTGCTCACGGCGCCGGACGCCGCTTCGCCGACCCCTCCACCCGGCGGGGCGTTCGGCGACTCGATCGGGGCAGTGGCCTTGGCAGGGGGAGTCTCCACAGCCCTCCTCAAACGGGAGCGCACCGGTGAGCCGAGCGTGGTGGACGTTTCACTCCTGGGGACGGCTCTGTGGTGTGAGTCGGCGACAGTTGTTGCCACGAAGCTGCTGGGATTCAGCTGGAAGCTGGCCGGTGGCGACCGCATGAATGCGCCCAACCCGCTGCTGCAGAACTATCAGACCGCTGATGGCGGGTGGATCATGTTCAACATGCTCAACTCCTCCAGATACTGGGAATCCTTCTGCGCCGTGATCGGCCACCCCGAACTCGCGGATGACGAGCGCTTCGTGGATGATCAGGCCCGCAGCACCAACAAGGTGGAGTGCATCGAGGCGTTGGACGAGGTCTTCGCCAGCGCCACTCTCGCTGAGTGGCGGGAACGTCTGGACGGTTTCGATGGTGCCTGGGCTCCGTTGCAGTCGCCCTATGAGGTCCATGATGATCTGGCCGCCATCGAGAACGGGTACCTGCCCGAACTGACGAGCGCCGACGGGACACCATTCACGCTGGTGACGAACCCTGTCGAGTTCGACGAATCCTGGCCCGAGTTGACTCCCGCTCCCGATCACGGGGCCGACTCTGACTCGATCCTCACGGAACTCGGTGTCGACAGTGCAGAGATCGCCGACCTGAAAGATCGAGAGATCATTCGATGAACGAGGACCCAAGATCGGGAAGTACGCCGCAAGAGCCGGTTTCCCCGGTCGACTTGGTCATTGATCCGGAGCAGGTGGGACTGTTCAATCAGCCCGACTACTTCGCGTTGCTGAGTCGGCTCCGTGCCGAAGCACCCGTGTTTCGATACGCACCCAACTCATGGACGATCGCCGGCTACGACGACATCCGCACGGTGAGTCGTGATCCGCAACGGTTCCGCTCGGGTGATGGCGTTCTCATGAACGACCCGAAGCGTGAGGGAGCAGAACTCCCGGGTTCAATCCTGCACATGGATCCTCCGGAGCACGCGGCATGGCGCAAGACAGCTTCGCGTTGGTTCACACCGAGGGCTGTGGGAAGACTTGAGGACGGAGTGCGGTCCATCACCCGCGGAGTGCTGGACCGGTACTCTGCGGGTGACGCCATCGACATTGTCGACGCGATCGCTGCTCCGATTCCAGTGCTCGTGATCGCCGACCTGTTGGGCATCGGCAGCGCCGACACCGCCGACCTTCGGCGTTGGTCCGACGCCTGCGTCGAAGGACCCGACGAAAATCCTGATAGCGAGGCTGAAGTTCTGTCCAATATGGCGGACGTCGGCGAGCTTCTTGCGTTTCTCACCGAACAGGTTGTCGAGCGTCGAACCAATCCCCGGGGCGATCTCCTGACCGAACTCGTTGAAGCCGAGGTCGACGGTCGAGGGTTCCGCGACGATGAGGTGGTGATGTACTGCCTTTCGATTCTTGTGGCGGGCAACGAGACAACGCGCCACCTCCTATCGGGCTCGGTCAATGCACTGTTTGAACACCCTGAGCAGCGACAAGCTTTGATCGGAGCCGATCCGGAGACCATCGGCACTGCTGTCGAGGAATGCCTTCGCTGGGTCACGCCGATTCAGACCTTCGCCCGAACGGCCACCACGGAGGTTGAACTCGGCGGGCAGACGATCGCCGAAGGTGACTGGGTGGTGCTCATGTACGCGAGCGCGAACCGCGATGAGCAAGTGTTCGGATCCGACGCCAACCAGTTCGACACGGCCCGACCGGTGAAGAGCGCAAACCTCGCATTCGGCTTCGGTGAGCACCTCTGCCTCGGCGCTGCCATTGCCCGGCTCGAGGCTCGGGTGTTCCTCGAGGAATTCCTGACCCGTTTCGGCGATTACTCGATCACGGGATCACCCACATGGGTCCGCTCCACGCTTGTACGGGGTTACACGAGCCTTCCCGCGGTGCTCTGATGGCAGTGCGGTCCTACGACAAGCTGTACATGGGTGGGCAATGGGTTCCGTCGCACGGGTCGGATCGTATCGAGGTGATCTCTCCGATGGGCGAAGATGTGATCGCGTCCGTGCCCGAGGCCACTTCGGGCGATGTCGACGACGCCGTGGCGATCGCACGTCAGGAGTTCGACCGGGGAGCATGGCCCCGGATGGAGGTGAGCGAGAGGATCGGCCATCTCCGCCGCTTTGCTGATCTGTATGAAGAGCGGACCGACGAGCTGGCCGAGCTGATCACTGATGAGATGGGTTCGCCGATCACCTTCTCCCATCTCGCTCAGTCCGGCGCACCGGCAATCATGATCTCGGCATTCCTCGATCTGGCGGAGCAGCATTCGTGGGTGGAGCACAGGCCCACGATGATGGGCGGGGAATCAGTCGTTCGGCGACTGCCCGTGGGAGTCGTCGCGGCAATCGTGCCGTGGAATGTCCCGCAGATCGTGCTGATGTCCAAGCTGGTGCCCGCGCTGATAGCGGGTTGCACGGTGGTGGTGAAACCTGCACCCGAGTCACCGCTCGATGCCTTGTTCGTGGCCGAACTGCTCGATGAGTGTGACTTTCCGAAGGGTGTTGTCAGCATCCTTCCCGCCGGACGCGACGTTGGAGAGCACCTCGTGAGCCACGTTGACGTCGACAAGGTGGCGTTCACGGGAAGCACCGCGGCCGGGCGACGGATTGGAGAGATCTGCGGTTCGCAGCTGAAGCGGGTATGCCTCGAACTCGGCGGGAAATCGGCCGCGATCGTTCTCGAGGATGCGGACATCCCCAAGACGGTCGACGGCTTGCGATTCGCGTCGTTCCTCAACTCGGGCCAGGCGTGCGCGGCGCAAACACGCGTGCTCGCCCCGCGGTCGCGCTACGACGAGGTGGTCGACGCGCTCGCAGCCATGGTCGGTGACCTGGCGGTTGGTGATCCACACGATCCAGTCACCGAAGTTGGTCCCATGGTCGCCCGACGCCAACAGCAGCGCGTCGTGGGCTACATCGAGCTGGGTGCCTCGGAGGGGGCCCGCATCGCCGCCGGCGGGGCAGAGCCACCGAAGGATCTCGAACAGGGATGGTTTGTCCAGCCGACCCTCTTCGCCGATGTCGACAACAGCATGCGCATCGCCAGGGAGGAGATCTTCGGCCCGGTGCTGGTTGTGATTCCCTACGAAGGTGTTGACGAAGCGGTGGCGATCGCGAACGACTCCGACTTCGGTCTGGCCGGATCGGTGTGGACCGCCGACCAGCAGCGGGGAGCCGAGATCGCGGGCCGGGTCCGCACGGGTACCACGGCCGTGAATCATTACGCAGCGGATTTCGGATCGCCGTTCGGCGGATTCAAGGCCAGCGGCATCGGGCGTGAGTACGGTCCCGAAGGACTCGACGAGTTCACCGAACTCCAGTCGATCAGCATCCTGGCTCGCTAGAGCGCGGCTTCCGTAACCAGAGCGCGGAACCGCTGAGAGCAGGGTCGCCGAGGGCGCGACCGCCGAGAACGCGGTTGCCGGAGCGCGGAATTCGTTGGAGGCGTGACTCTATTCGGTGCTCTGGGAGGGGGCGCTCGCGTGCTCAGAGGTGGACGCTGGTGCGGGCCGACTGCTGCTTGGCGGTTTGCCCCCAACCGATGCGGCCGCGGATCGGTGAGCGAGCGTCAGTGTCCGCCAATGCACCGCGGTCATCAGCACCGCGGGCAGGCCGATGATGATCGCGGACCCGGCGAGCGCGTCCGCCACCTTGACGACCTCGGGATCCGAGTTCAGCCGTGCCACAACGAACGCGGTCACTGCCATGAAGATGATCTGGCCGAAATAGCTCAGCAGGGCTCCCAAGTTGGGGTTCGTGCTCAGCCGCTGAACCGGCTCGTCCTTCTCGTCCCGCATCAGCCAGGTCAGAATGCCCACCAGAATTCCGACGGTGAGTGTGAACCCCAGTTGACTCCCAATGGGTATGCCGAACCAGAAACCCGGACCGTCATATTGGAACAGCTCACCTAGAAAGAAGTGAGCACCGAGGCGGCTCACCGGATCGACCAGCCAGATCGCCCACACTCCCAGCATCACGGCGGTCAGGTATTCGAGCACAGGCATCGAGGAGCGCGTTCGGTATGGTCCGCCCACCACGAGTCGAGCGGCCGCGAACGCGAAGTAGGACATGAAGGTGTAGCTGAGCGACACCATGAGTGGCACGTTCCCCGCATACAACTCGTTGCCACGAAGCTCCTCATTGAAGGAGTATCGGGTGTAGGGGATTCCCCAGCGAACGGCGCCATTCTCGGAGATGATCCCGACCACCAATGCGGCCACCGTGTAGATGCCAGTCCGTTTCCAGCCGATGTGTCGGCTCGCCAGAAACACGAATGCGATTCCGAACAACGTGACGTACCAGCGATCCACCAGTGTGCCCATAACTTCGTCGATCATGAATACTCCCCCTGAACAAATGCGACCTTATCCCAACCTGACACGCGTGTCATGGGCCGATCCAGGCTTCGGGAGGCCATACAGCCGGAGACCTCAGTCGTCGGCAATGTAAACGAGCTGACCCCGCGCCCAGGTCTCGATGACCGAGCGTTTGTGGCGTCCATCGCCCTGCTCTCCAAGAAGAACGAGGTCGGCGACCTTTCCGACCGTGAGGCTGCCACGTTCGTGTTCCTGTCCGCCGGCGAACGCGGACCCGGCTGTGTAGGCGGTGAGCCATTCATCGGTCGAAACGGATTCATCAGCGCCGAACACGGTGCCTTCGCTGCGCCGGTGCTCGCCGAGTCGGGCGCACTCCAGTGGGTTGACCGGTCCACAGGGGTCGTCGGAGGATCCCGCCAGCACGAGTCCGGCATCGGCCAGTGTGGCGAACGGCAACCACGAGGCGTCATCCGGTTGGAACTCTCCGGCGCTGCGTCCGACGTGTTCGACGAAGCCGGGCTGCACCACGCCGATTGCGCCCACCTCGACGGCTTCGCGGGCGAGCGCAGGGGAAGCCATCCCGGCGTGCTCGATGCGGAAGCGGTGATCGTCGTCGGGTCGCAGGCGGCTTGCCTGGCGAAACGCCTCGACCGTGTCGGCAACTCCCTGGTTGCCCATGGCATGCACACCCACGCGAAAGCCGCGCTCGACCGCCAGCTTCAGCTCGCTGAGCAAGTCGGGATGACGGTAGCCCATTGTCAGACGTTCCCCGCCGAAGTGAACGTCGAAGGCGGGAGCCACGCCACCATCAGCGAAGAATTTCAGTGGCCCGACCCGAAGTGTCTCGTCACCCGATCCTGTCGGTGGCCCGTCGAGCCGTCTGCCGAACGCGTTCGTGAGAAACGGATCGGGGTGAGGCATTGCCAGAACGGAGACGGGAAGTTGGCCGGCTCGGGCCATTTGTGCGTAGACGGCTTCTGTGGCCGGGTCACATGCCGCATCGTGCACTGCGGTGATGCCAAGGCTCAGAAGGTGGGTGGCACGCCTTTCGATGTGTTCGGCCCAGCGGTCGGGATCCGTGTAGGCGCGCATCGATGCCGAATGGGCGCGGCCGGCAGATCTTTCCCTGAGTAGTCCTGTCGGTTCACCCCGATCGTCCGCGACGATGAGCGGATCGCTGCGAGCAGCCTGTCTTCCGATGCCGAGGTCCTCCAGTCCCGCACTGTTGAGCACACACTGGTGGTAGGTGCTGTGCATCACGATGGCCGGCTGGTCGCCGGTGACTGCGTCGAGATCGTGTCGGTCGAAAACGAGCCCGGTCACGAGTTCGTCCCACCCGTCGGCACGGATCCACTCGGCGTGAGGCTTGCGCTGCGCTTGTCGTTGGAGCAGTTGCTGGAGGCTCTCAACGGTTCGCGTTGCAGTGCAGTCTCCCCACAGGGGTTGCAGTGCGGTGATCGACATGTGGCAGTGGGCATCGATGAACGCCGGAATCACCAAGGCGCCACGAGTATCGTGATGGAGCGCATTCGGGTACGCCTTCGCCAGTTGCGCATCGCCGACGTCGATGATGCGGCCATCGCGGATCACGATCGCTTCGGCGGTCGGCCGCTGAGGATCCATCGTCTTGATCGGACCGCCGGAAATGATTGTGGGCACCGTCGATGGCAACGTCATTCCAAGATGTTCGTCATTGCAGGATTTTCAGCGCGAGCTTCCCCAGACCTCGGTCAGCGCGTTCCGGATGTTCGTCGACACTGATCAGCACATTGTGGGCGGTGTCGAGCACGGCGCGCCGGAGCACGTTCCCCGGAGGCATCGGGACCGGCCGTTTGGTGACGAACGGCAGCTCCGTCAGGTCGGTTCCGCCGGTGAGCAGCATGTCGCGGACGATCTTGCCGATGAGTCGGCTCGGTCCCACGCCGTGACCGGCGTAGCCGAGCGCGTAGAGGATCCGTTGGCCCTTCATCCAGTTGACCGACGCGATGCTGTCCACCGTTCCGCAGACCGGACCTGCCCAACCGCGATCCATCCGGACGTCATCGAGATAGGGGAACGTCCAGCGAAATGTCTCTTCGAGTCGGTCGAAGAGCTGCTGATTGCGGTCGTGACGCTGATTGGGTCCCCCCGGCATGAACGGGGCGTCTCGCCCGCCCCACAGGATACGTCCGTCAGCCGTCGGCCGGCTGAAATGCACCATGATGCGCTTGTCCTCGATGCCGCATTTGCTTTGCCAGCCGATGCGTTCCCACTGCTCGGCCGTAAGGGGTTCGGTCAGCGAGATGTAGGCGTAAATGGTGAAGATGAAGCGGCGAAGCTCGGGAATGGCCTGTGCGTAGGCGTTTGTGGCGATCACCGCGCGATCCGCGTGGACGGTGCCGAACGGCGTTCGGGCCTCCACCCGGAGACCGCCGATGGTCTCGACGGAATCCACCGGAGTGAATTCGCGGATCTTGACACCCCGTCGGCGGGCGGCGTCCGCCAATCCTCGCGCCAGCGCTGCGGGATCGAGGATGAGGGCTTGCTCTTCGAAATGGCCGATCCTGAAGGTCTCGCTCCGGGCGTATTCCTGGACCTGAGCGGGGTCGAGGAACTCGATCGGAATCCCGAGACGATCCGCCGCTTCCACGTCCTGGCGGATACGCACGTCCTGCTCGGGTCCGTTGGACACCGTGAGATTGCCGGAGCGCCAGATGTCCGCGTCGATGTTCTCGGCCCGGGCGAACTCCTCTATTTCGCTGATGGCGTCGTGCATGGCCCAGTAGGTGGCCTTGGCCTGACCGGATCCAACCATTTTCCTGAGCTGGTGGATGTTGCGACCAACCATCGTCATCGCGAAACCACCGTTGCGTCCGCTGGCTCCGTAGCCCACCACTTTTTGTTCCAGGACGGTGACGTCGATCGCCGGATCGGCGTCCTTCAGGCAGATGGCCGACCAGAGTCCGGTGTATCCGCCACCCACGATGACCACGTCGGTGACCTCGTCGCCGTCGAGACGCCGAGCGGGTTCGTAGTCTTTGTGCTCGAGCCAGAAGCTGCGTGTCTTCCAGTCACCTGTCATCGTCTTGTCCATCCATCATCTGTTTGCTTCCCTCGCCGGATCGACTGTCGCCGGAATGGATTCCGTCGGCTTGCACGGTTGAGCTGGGGTCATCGACCCTGCTGTGTTCATCCAGCCAGTCCTTGATCAATGGGAAAACCTCACTCGGAGAAGCCGTTCCGGCTACCAGGTCGTCGTGGCCGAAGTCGATCGAGAATCCGTCGGCAGTGCCGGCTTCGATGTATGTCACATCGGCACAATTCAGGGAGTCGAAAGTTGAACGGACGGCGGCGGCCGGTCGCTGGAGGTCTCTCGCTGCCGCCATGATCAGCAACGGCAGATCGATCTCGTCGAGTCGGTCGCTCCACACCACAGAGTGATCGAGGCTGCGCATCGTGTCGTTGTCCACCCAGTCGATGAACTGATCCGCGAGCAATGTGGACTCATCGGGTATGCCGTTGAAGAGATACCGAGCCGGGACGATGGGCTCCGCGTTGATTGGTCGGAAGCTGGACTCGAGTTCCTTCGATCGGGTCAGCGCCAGGAGAGGTCCCGCATAATGCGATCCGGCCCTGAAAAGGACCCGTCCCTTGCGCCGCATCTGCGGGGCAGCGGTGATCCCCGGGACCTTGGCCTCGGGTGGCGTCAGAACCGGTGACCCGAACGTGATCCCGCCGCGTACCTGGTCCGCGGTGCCGGATATCGACGATGCGTAGAGTGCCTGTCCGCTCATCTCGAGACCGAGCCAGAATGCTTCCTCTGAGCCAGAATGGCTGCATGCCGCAGCCACCGCAGTTGGAAGGTCGTGGTTGACGAAGTCGTCGAAGCTCCATTGGAGATCAGAAACCGGTCCGCCGCTCGGCCAGCTCTCGCCACGGCCACGGAGATCCACGGCGTAGAAGTCATAGCCGGCCTTGCACAGGTAGCGGGCGAGGCTGGTGGTCGGTGTGAGATCCCAGATGAGTCGGCTGCCGGCGAAACCGTGGCTTGCCACGATCGGGAATGGCTTCGGCTTGCCCTGTGCAGCGTAGTGGTGGATGCAGATCTTCCATCCGTCTGCCGTTTCGGCGTAGATGCGCTCGTCTTCAGCGGTCTCGAAGCTGAGGTCGCGGTAGAAGCCCCGGAGCTTCATGCCGCCGACAGCCCCCGCGGCGAGAGTGGCCAGGCCGACACCGGCGGCAACATTGCGTGCAAAGGTCATTCCGCTGGCTCCTCGGTGCGTTGGACTAGCTCCGCCGATTCGGCGGCGGAATCGCGGATGAGGCCCCGTCGGTACAGGCCCGGAGCCACCGCGCGGGTCACAATCCCTAATCGCAGCCAGCGGGGGATGGTCTGCTCGAAGCGTCCCGATTCAATTGCATGGAGGACCGCGTCAGCTATCCGTGACGGCTTCTGCGGTCTCGGAATCTTGCGCTGGAATGGCACACCTCGCGCATCGGTGAAACCAGTTGCCACCGGACCAGTGTTGACCAGCGAGACTTCGACACCGAATGGTGCCATCTCGGCGGACAGTGACTCGCTCAATCCCACCACGGCGAACTTGCTGCCCGAGTAGGCGGCCTCGAACGGTGCTCCGAGGCGTCCGGCCACCGACGCCACGTTGACGATGTGCCCGCGTCGGCGCTCGGCCATGCCGGGGAGCACCGCCAGTGTGGCGTAGACCGTGCCGAGGTAGTTGACCCGCATCAAGCGTTCGAAGGTTTCCGCAGACTCCTCGAGCATCGCGGCATATGCACCTATACCGGCGTTGTTCACCAGGATGTCCGGTGGTCCGATCGCGTCGGTCAGATCATCGATGGCCCCATTCAGCTCATCACGATCGGATACATCGGCGACTGCCGCGGCGCTGTTCAGGCTGAGTCGGGACTTCACTTCGTCGAGGTCGCTGCCGTTGCGCGCTATCAGTCCGACAGTCGCACCCCGACGCGAAAGCTCCTGGGCAGTGGCGCTGCCGATCCCGCGCGACGCGCCGGTTACGTATGCGACTCGACCGTTGAGTTTCATGGCGCCACTGACTCCTGTGGGAGGAACGAGGCGGTGATGGGGCTCATCACTGCGAGCGTGTCGTCGGGGATTCGTTCTTTGGTGTCTCTCATGAGTGGATTGCTCCTGGCCATGGCCGTCACCTGTATGTGCACACCGGATTGTGCGGCTGACAGGCTCCCCCCTCTCACTGGTATAGCAGCCGTGCTCAGGGCGCGTTGGCGCTATCTGCGGTAGGAAGCTGTGGTCAACAGACCGGATCAGGCCAGCGGTCCTCATTCTCCCCGAGAGTCGCTGTGAAACGGCGGGCAGGATCACATGGACGGCGCATGAAGCGGACGAGTTCTTGACGTACTCAAGTGTCCATTCGGGTGGAGGCACATGCCATCCGGTGAGTGGTTGTGGGGACTGCTACTCGCTATTGTCCGGAACACCGACCGAGTACGGAAACCTTCACTCGGCCGATCCATTGCATGACCGATTCAAACCAACCAACAGCGCGGAACCGGGACACACCGGAGCCTCCACAGGCCCCGGTGAGAATCACCGCGCAGCGACGATGAAAGATCCGGGATTGTGAGGACGGGCTCGAATGCGGCGGAGTCCCGACACTCCTGGTGGTTGTGGGCAGCTTTTGAACGCCGTCTTGGCGATCTGGCAGGTGTGGATTCGGGGATGCTTTTCCTTGGGTTCCTCGTTTGGTTCCTGGGCTGGTCCATCGGCGTGGGTCGCCTGTTGCAGGCGGTCACCACGACAGCGGAGCAAGAGGATCTCGCCGAGGTCGCCGGCCGGTTGATGCCGGCCGTCGGCACTCTGTTCGCCTTGCTCACGACCTTTGTGATCACCAACCAGTGGAACCGGAGCCGCGATGCCGAGCGAGTGATCGGAGCGGAGGCCGACGCCAGCGTGCGGCTGGCCCTGGCCTCGGGGGCACGTGGGCTGGAGGGTGGACCCATTCGCGGTCGCCAGGTGACCTACCTGCACTCGGTACTCGATCACGAATGGCCGACCCTGGCTCGTGACGATCGCGGGCAGCCACAGACGGTGGTCGCGCTCATGGACCTACAGCGGGAAGTGCGCGATCACGCCTGCGGTCCCGAGGTGTCCGATGCGGTGGTATCCGAGCTTGCGAACGCGGCCGCCGAGGTGGCGACCGGAAGGCGCGATCGTCTCAACCTCGCCGGTCACGGTCTGCCCGCCCCGTTGTTCCTGCTTGCCCTGGTGTCGGGAGTTGTGGTGTGCATCGAGGCCGTCTCACTGGCTGTGCACCTCAAGAGCTGGGTGGCGGTCATGGTCGGGGGACTGGTCGTCACCGTTGCCCTTGATCTGGCACTGGTGGTTGCCATCAGCGACCCGTTTCGTGGCTCGATGCGGGTACTTCCGCGACCATTGCGCGCGGTGCTTGACTCCTTGGAAGCCGACCAGTTCGGCGAGTGCTAACCACCGCGACCCGACCCCTCATGAGGCGCGGGCAACCCGGACTCGACGTTCGGGTTGGCAGGAACTCTCAACTGGCGCACCGACCCGCTCTCTGACCTTCGATGAGCTCCATCGTGGATCAGGTCGTCGACCAGGACCGGACACCGGCGCTCAGCGCTGTCTTGGTGGACTTCACGAAGCGCTCATCCAGTTCAGGGTCACCGAAGTCCAGCCAGGTCAGCACGGATTCGACCAGGTACCCGACGGTGGCGTTGGCAGCCCACTGAACCGCCTCGTGGGGCAGGACCTCTTCGAGTTCATTCGCGACGGTTGTGATCGCCATTTCCCGAAGCTCGTCTGCGTAGCGCGCGAAGTCTGGTTCGCGTGCTGCGTGTCGCCAGATCAGGCGGAAGCCGTCGGCATCATCACGAGCTGCGGCGAGCACGGCTTCCACACCGATCCCCAACCGAGCGTCGCTCGGCTGACTCAGGGAGTCGGACATGTTGTCACGGGCACGTTGAAGCACCGCTTGGTAGAGGGTGTTCTTCGAGTCGAAGTGCCGGTAGATGATGAGTGGGGTCACGCCGACCGATTCGGCCACCTGATTCATCGAAGTCATGGCGAAGCCGCCGGTGGCAAAAGCCGCCGTCGATCCCTCGAGGATGCTGGTTCTGCGTGCTGATCGGCTCAGTCGAGTCGTGCTTGCCATTAGTAAAAGCAAGTATATACAATCAACGTTATACATTCAGCACGGAGGACTTGACGGATGAAATTCGGCGTATTTTATGAGCACCAGGTTCCACGGCCGTGGCATGACAAGTCCGAGAAGCAGGTGTTGGACGAAGCACTCGAACAGGCGGAACTCGCGGACCGACTCGGTATCGACTTCTACTGGGAGGTCGAACACCACTTCCTGGAGGAGTACAGCCACTCGAGCGCGCCGGAGGTGTTTCTGGCGGCAGTGTCTCAGCGAACCGAGAGAATCCGGATTGCCCACGGCATCATCCAGACCCCTCCGCCGTTCAATCATCCGGCGAGAATCGCGGAGCGACTCTCGACGCTCGATTTGATCTCTGATGGACGCGTCGAGTTCGGAACCGGTGAATCGTCGTCCGAGGCCGAGCTCGGCGGCTTCCTGATCGACCCGGCCGACAAGAGGGCGATGTGGGAAGAGGGCTTGCGCGTTTCACTCCGGTGCATGAGCGAGACACCTTTCACCGGTCATCGTGGTGAGTTCGTCACGATGCCGCCGCGTAACGTTGTTCCCAAGCCGCAGCAGAAACCCCATCCGCCCGTATGGGTTGCCTGCTCCCGCAGGGAAACGATCCATCTCGCTGCCCAAAATGGCATCGGTGCGCTGGCGTTCGCGTTCTTCGATCCTGAGGAGGCGCAGCACTGGGTTGACGACTACTACACGACGTTGGAGAACGAGGGTGTTCCCATCGGCGACGCAGTCAACGCCAACCTCGCGACCGTCACGACCTTCTTCTGCCATCCCGACGAGAACGAGGCGATCCGCCGCGGGTCAGAAGGTGTGAACTTCCTTGGATACTCACTAGGGCACTACTACGTGTTCGGTCGCCACGTTCCCAACGAGACCGATGTGTGGGAGCAGTATCAGCGCCAGCGAGCCGAGATGGGATACGACCCCACGGCGGTTGCCGCCTCGCAAGAGGATTCGGGCCGACTGGGTGCCAAGGTCGTGCAGGAAGGAGTCAGCGGACTCCGCGGTGCGATGGGCACACCCGAACAGGTGAGGGACTATCTCCGCCGGTATGAGGAATGCGGAGTGGATCAGGTGATCTTGGCCAGCCAAGCCGGGAAGAACAAACACGAAGACGTGATGGAGAGCCTGGAGTTGTTTGCCAGCGAAGTGCTTCCCGAGTTCAAGGAGCGGGAGGAAAAGGCCGCCGTGGAAAAAGAGAAGCGGATGGCGCCGATCATCGAGAAGGTCATGGCAAGAAAGCCCGTTTCGGATCATCCGCCGCTGCCACCTGACTACGAAATCCCGGCGATCCCCCGCGCCGAGGCTGACCGTGGCGAGTCCCAGAAGTTCAATGCGTTTCTCGATGACTACTCGGAGCGGCTTGCTGCTGGAGAAGATGTAAGCCGGCGACTTGCTTGAGGTGACCTTGTTTGAGATGACAGGGTCCTGAGATGCACAAGAACACCGAACGCAGCGGCAGGTACAGAGGCTGCAGGTACAGAGGTGATGGAGACCACAGAGGTCGCGCAGACAGAGACAACGGCGGCCGGGGCCGGAGCTGTCGGGATTTCGGCGCACCCGTTCCCGAGGGAGAATCCTCGTGAGCGTCAGACTTGGTCGGGCCGAGGCGTGGAGCACCCTCGCGGATGCTCACACCGGAATCTTCACCTCATTGCGTGCCGACGGTGTGCCTGTTTCGCTTCCGGTGTGGTTTGTTGCGCTCGATGAACACATCTACCTGAGCGGTCCGTCCGGAACGAAGAAGGTATCCCGTGTGGCGAAGGACCCCAGGTGTTCGTTTCTCGTGGAGAGTGGCAAATACTGGGCGGAGCTACGCGCGGTCTCCCTGACAGGCCGCGCCCACTTGCTGGAAGACCGTGATCGACAGCGCGAGGTGAACGTTGCACTCGACGAGAAGTATTCAGAGTTCCGCGTTTCTCGAAAGGCGATGCCGGAAGCGACCAGCGAGCACTATTCGGTGAAGCCGGCCACGATCGTGATCGTTCCCGACGACCGCATCCTCAGTTGGGACAATCGTCGACTCGATCTCGGTTGAGGTCAGTCAGAGATGAAACTACGGACGATCTCCGCAACTTCCGCGGGTGCCTCGATCGGAACAAAGTGGCCGACGCCGGGTAGCCGGGTGAATTGGGCACCGGGTACCCGTTCGGCCAGGGAATTGCCCATTTCGATGACTGCCACGGGGTCATCCTCGGCCCAGATGAACTGCAGGGGAGACTTCGTGTCTTCCAGTGCATTCATCCATCGGTCCTGATGGAGGTAGCGCTCCCTCACATAGGAGTACACACCCGGAATTCGGCGGTTACCGTCATCATGCAACAGGAGTTCCTTGATGACGATGCAGTCTTCATCGGAGAGGGCTTCAGGTCGTTTCATGAGCCCCTGGAGCAAAGGTACGAAATCGGGTGCAATGTTTTCGCACACGACGACGGCCTCGGCGAGGTTGGCAGGAGCCTCGAGCAATTTCTGAATTGGTGTGAGTTGTGCCATTCCTTTGAGCAGTGAACCGTTCTGGAACGACGAAGTCAGGATCTCGAAGCTCAGGCGCCCCTCGAGTTGGCGGGCCAGGAGTTCGGCATGCACGCTCGTTCCCACATCGTGGCTGAGCACGTGGGCACAATCGACGCCGAGGTGACTCAGGACCTGTTCGATGGCATCAGCCTGTTGAAACAGTGAATAGCTGAAAGCGATCGGCTTGTCGGACAACCCGTATCCGAGCATGTCCGGTGCAATGCAGCGTAAGTCCGGTGACAGTTGGGCGATGATTTCGCGGTAGTCGTGACTCGATGTCGGAAAACCGTGGATCATCAGCAGCGCCGGACCCTCTCCGCTGACGGCGGCGAACATCTGGTGCTCTCCCAGCACTTCGACGCTCAGCCCTTGATCTGCCCACCGCCTCGCGGGCGCGGACAGGTTCTCGGTGTGCATCTCAGGTCGCTGCCGGTAGTGGCTGGCGGGTATCGATTTCCTCGAGGAACTCGATCAGCGTGGACCTGAGTTCTGGATGCGACGTTGCCGAGACATGATCTGCATCGTCGATGAGCAGGAAACGCAGGTCTTTGACCCTGCCCTGTAGTGCTTCCGCTCCGTCTTTCATCGGATCGTTGTTTCCGGCAACGGTGAGAACCGGCAACTCGATCTCATTCACCACGGTTTCCTCCACCGTCAGTTCGGGTATTCCCCGAACGACGCCGGCAAGCGCCGGGCCTTCATTGAGGAATCCGGTCACGAAGCGGGTGAAGATCTGGTGTGTGGCCGAGGTCGGGACACGGTCGGCACCAAGGTGCTGGCCGAGGGGACCAACACCGCGACCAGATTCGAGTTCCTCGGCGATCTCGTCGATTGCGCCAAGAAACATGCTGTTGTCCGGGTTCTCCCATCCGGTGCCAAGCACACTGGCTGAAATGAGCCGTTCGGGGTGTTCAGTGGCAAGTTTGAGGGTGATCACTCCGCCGAGGGAGTATCCGACTACATGGGCGCGCTCGATGCCGAGATGATCCATGAGGCGCACGACGTCCTTCACCATCTCCAGCCCGTATCTGCCGGGGCGGCCGCTGGCTCCATGGCCCCGCAGGTCCATTGAGATGACCTGGTATCGCTTGGTCAGTTCGCGCGAGATTCCCGGTAGCCGCCAGTTGATTCCGGCGTTCACGCCGAAGCCGTGCAGGAGGATCACCGGGGTACCCTCGCCGCTGACGGAGTAGTGGATTGGAACGCCATCGGAGCTGAATACCTCTCCGCTGGCCCTGCGCATGAGTGCGCGCAGTGCCAGCGGGAGTGCCAGCGCGGCGGCAGCGACGGCAGCTGCGACTG
>JAHRAZ010000035.1 GCA_020027475.1 Microthrixaceae bacterium | reverse complement strand
GGTGCAGTCGAGGTGGAGCACTGGTCCTTCTTGGCCTTCACCCAGCGAATGGAGGCTGCTGCTCGAGGTTTGCCGGCGCTCACAACGAACTCGTTGAAGGGTTCATCCATGGCCGAAAACAGCGGTTACGCGCAAGTCGAGTCACCTTTCGGTGAGATCGGATTGCTCGAAGCCTTCGCTCCGGACATCGCGCTGGTCCATGCAGCGGTCGCAGACCACGCGGGCAACCTTGCGTTTCATCCGCCAATGCTGGAAGGCGTGTGGGGAGCTCTGGCGGCAAAGAGGGGAGTGGTTGCGAGCGCCGAGATCGTGGTTGACGACATCGCGCCCTACGCACACCTCGTGAAGGTTCCGTCGCATCAGGTCCTGGCGGTGTGCGAGGCACCGATGGGAGCACATCCGGGTGGATTGTTCGGTACGTTCACCCCGGCACAACCGTATGCGGAAGACCTCGAGTTCTGGACCGAGGTCCGCACTGCAACCCATGGAACGGATGAGGAGTTCGCCGACTGGATCGACCGCTGGGTGCTGTCGCCGGAAACCCATGCCGAGTATCTCGACGTTCTCGGTCCGTCCCGCGTGGATTTCCTTCGGGATCGCGCGGATCCGCAGTCCTGGCGAGCAGATGCAGCGGAGAATCCCCCCGATCTGGCTGCCCCGGCCAACAACTGGGAGGTCGCAGCGGTGAACGGAGCGCGGGCTCTTGCGGCGCGGATCTCCGAAACTGGTGCCGATGCTGTGCTTGCCGGCGCCGGGGTGGCGAACCTTGCCACCTGGCTTGGTGTGGAGATTGCCCGCGAGCAGGGATGCCACGTTGAGCTGACGGCCGAGCTCGGACTCCTCGGGTATGAACCAACTCCGGGCGATCCCTACGTATTCAACCACCGAGCGTTCCCCAGCTCGGAGATGATCGGCGACGCCCAGGAAGTGCTGGGGAGGCTCGTGCCGGGACCGGGAACCACCTGTCTTGCATGTCTGGGTGCTGCCCAGATCGATTCGGCCGGAAACATCAACTCCACCCGCATCGGGAACAAGGTCTTCCTGGTCGGATCCGGTGGCGGCAATGATGTGGCCACAGCAGCCGACGACGTGATCGTGGTCACCACCCTCACGGACCGCAGGACGGTCGAGGCGGTTCCGTACATCACGTCGCCGGGCCGGAACGTGAGTGTCATCGCCACGGATCTGTGTGTTTTCGAGCGGCGTGATGGACGTTTCGTTGCCGTTGCCATCGCCGCCGGCATGGAGGACTCCGTTGCAGACACGCTTGCATGGGAACTCGAGCTCGCCCCCGACTGCACGGAGATGCTCCCGCCTACACCGCAGGAATTGGCCCGGCTTCGGGGTTGGGATCCGTCGGGAGTGTTCCTCCGGCCCTGACCGGGAATCTCACACGAGACGATCCCTGAGCATCTCCTTGTCGACCTTTCCCGAAGCGAGCAGGGGCATCTCGGGAACGAACTCCAGTCGCTCGGGTGCCAGCAATCCGCTGACTCCCCGGGTGCGGAGCCATTTTCGCAACTCGTCGACGTTGATTTCTGAATCCGTAACTCCGGTTTCGGTCTGGACGAAGGCGCAGACGATTTCGCCAAAGTACTCATCCGGCACCCCGACGGCCGCGGCCTCCTGGATTCCCGGGAAGTTCGCAAGATTGCCCTCGACTTCGGCAGCGGAGATGTTTTCGCCGCCCCGAATGATCACATCCTTCAACCGGCCGGTGATGCGGAGGCGTCCGCGGCCATCGATGTCGGCGAGGTCACCGGTTCGAAACCAGTCACCACGGGCGTTGTGTTCGGTGCACTGATCAGTCTCGGTGGCACCGATGTAGCCGGCGAACAGTTCGGGTCCCCTCACCAGAAGTTCGCCGGACTCACTCAGCATGATCTCAGCAGATCCGAGAGGTCGGCCCTCCGTATCCGCTCTGGATTCCAGTGAGTCCCTCGAGGTCGAAGATGTGATTGTCGGAGCTTCGGTGGATCCGTAACTTCGTTTCACGGTGGCACTGAGTTCCTGTTCCATTCGTTCCACGAACTCTCGTGCAACTCCGGCCCCGCCCACCGAGATCATCCTGAGGGACTCGACACGTTCGTTGGAGAATCCACTGGCGGCGACGATCGAGGTGAAGAAGGTTGGTGGACCAACCATGAAGGTCACCCGCTCCGATTCGATCAGTTCAACCGCTGCGTTCGGTTCCCACTTCTCCATCAGGACGGTCTTGAACGGCACGGATCCCGGCAGGAGAACTCCGTTGAGCATTCCCGAGATGTGTGCCAGTGGGGCGGGCATCAGCACAGCGTCCGATGAGTCCAGGCCATGCACCTCTGCCATCAGCAGCGTCTTGTAGGCGAGAGCCCGATGGGTGTGCATCACTCCCTTGGGCTTTCCGCTCGACCCGGATGTGTGCAGCACCACAGCCATCTCCTGAGGCGTGGCGGCGCCCAGCGGAGCCCTTGTGCTCATCGACCGCTTTGACCATGGGCCTGGCTGTGAGACCGATTGCGGGGCGACTCGTGGAACCGGGCTCGGCGTTTCGCCCCGATGAACTTCGAGCGTCGGTGTCGTGCCGGAAGGGACTAGCCAAGTCGTGATCTCCAGGTCTTTGCGGATACGGGCAACTTCGTGTTCCCCGGAGCGGTGATGCACCGGTACCGCCACAGCGCCGGTCGCCCAGGTTGCGCGCAGGGCGATGATGGATTCGACACTGTTGGTGAGCTGCCATCCGACGAGGTCTCCGTGTTCGACTCCCGCCTCGGCAAGGTCTCCGGCCAGGGCATCGACCAACTCCGTTTGTTCGATGCCAGACCATCTGGCATTTCGATCGACGATCGGGGCGGCCTTTTCTCCCTTGGCGAACAAATCATCGAGAGTTCTGGGTACGGAGAACGCTCCGCCCGGCAGATCCCACTCCCTCGGCTGTTCGGGATTCCAAGTTGCGTGGAGCATCTGGCTCACCCGAAATTCTGTGGGACCCACCCGGGCGAGCTGGAGCTGCGGCCTCGTGCAACGTTGGAACCGACGTAGTTCAGTTGAGCTTCGATCGTGCCGGCTCCGATGCACAGGCCGCGGATATCGCGGTATGCCCTTTCCAATGGGTACTCGCGGCTGTAGCCGTAGCCTCCGAGCAACTGAATGGACTCGTCGCACACGAACTTGGCCGCCCGGTTGGCCGCTGCTTTGGCCATCGCGGTTTCCAGGGGAGGGGGTGTGCCGGCGACCCCAGCGAGGTGAACCGCCCGACGAAGGTGCATGCGGGCGGACTCGAGTTCGATCGCCATGTCGGCGAGTTTCCACTGAAGTCCCTGCCGGTCGGCCAGAGGTTGACCGTCGATGATCCGGTCATTCAGGTGAGATATGGCGTATTCGAATGCGCCTTGAGCGGCCCCGACACACATCGAGGCGTTCCCGCACCGCTCGTGGTTCAGGTGCCCCAGGAGCACCTTGAACGCGTCGGTGTTGTGCGGGTCGCCGGCGATCAGTACATCGTCCTCGGTGACTTCGACATCGTCGAATGCGACCTCTGCCTCGGTCGCCGAATGGATTCCCATTCCCGCGTGGACTCCTGTGATCGACACACCCTGCCGATCGGTCGGGATCACCACCGCTCCGATTCCCTTGGCCCCGGATCCCCCCGGCCAGCGGCACCACACCAAGATTCCCTGCGCGACGTGTCCGAGTGTAGAGAAATTCTTGTAGCCATTCAGTCGCCAGCCGGATCCATGCTTGGTGAGTGATGTCCTCATTTGGTGAACGGCCGACCCGGCGTCGGGTTCGGTGATGCCGATTGACAGAAGTGCATCCCCATCGGCAACCGATGGAAGCCATTGTTGCTTGAGGCGTTCGGAACCCAGATGCTGAATTCCCCTCGGGGGACCGTTGAATGTGAGCTGGCACCAGATCGCACTGGAGACGTCGACGCGGGCAACTTCTTCAAGCACGATCGACGCCTCTACGTCGCCATAGCCGAGGCCCCCGTATTCCTCGGGCACGGTGACTCGCAGCAGGTCAGCAGCGGCCAACGCCTTGGCGACTGTCAGAGGGGCTTCACCCGACTCATCCCTGGAGCGTGAATCCGGCGCAACCTCGCGCTGAGCAGTTTCGCGTGCCAGTTGCCTCAGGGCGGATTGGTCTTCGGATTCCGCGAACGGGTCCACACCTCGGGCGGTCCCCACGCCTAGTCCGCCTTCTTCGCCCGCACGATGAGCGTGAAACGTTCGTTGCACACCTGTGCGCCGGATTCGTCTGTCCACTCCGTGTCCCGAACGTAGAATTCCATCACAGCGGAGCTTGTTTCCTTCTCGTACACGTCGGAGATCCGCGCCTGGCCGGTGAGGGTTTCCCCGACAACCGGAGGTCTGTGGATCTCGAATTCCTGTTCGCCGTGGAGAATCATGCGACCGGGTCCCTGGAGCTTTTTCATGGGCAATCCCGCAGCTCCACCGGTTCCCAGTGAACCCCAATAAGGCATCACGAATGGCCATGTCGGTGGGGTTGGAGCGCCCGGACCCGTGTATGTGTCGGGGTCATCGAGCACGGCGCGCGCAAATGCCCTCACAGGACCCTGCTCAATCGTGACGGTCTGTGTGCCCAAGTCCATTCCCTTGAGTTCTTCCAGTGCCATGGCTTGTTCTCCGTTCTGCATCTCCCGTCGCTGGGATTCAGTGGTTCCGGCGGTTGTGCGGATAGTCGTGATGTCTCCGACCTGACGTCCGTGTCAGGTTAGATCAGTCTGCCAGTGGTCGCCGCCTCGTCCGGAGCCGGACTGGACATGGTGGCCACTTCGTTGGCCCAGCCATGTGGATTCGCGCCGTGTTTCGTCGCGGGCTGGCGCGGTTTCGTCGCGGGCTGACGCGCATGTCAGGTACAGTCCGTCAAATGGGAATGCTTGACGGCCGCGTGGCCATTGTTACCGGTGCAGGTCGCGGGCTGGGTCGCGAGTTCGCTCTCGAACTGGCTCGCCAGGGAGCGGCCGTCGTGGTCAACGATGTAGGAGTCTCACTTTCCGGCGACAACGTCGATGACGACCCTGCCGAACAGGTCGTGGCCGAGATCAGGGAGTTGGGGGCCAGGGCAGTGACAGCCGTGGAGTCCGTGGCCGATTTCCAAGGTGCCGCCCGAATCGTGGCGCGTGCGGTATCCGAATTCGGCAGCGCCGACATCCTTGTGAACAACGCGGGAATCGTCCGGGACCGAACGCTCGTGAAGATGGAAGAAGATGATTTCGACGCGGTGATCGGAACGCACCTCAAAGGTGCCTTCAACATGGCCCGCCATGCTGCTCCCTCAATGAAGGAAGCCGGCTTCGGGCGCATCATCAACATCACCTCTTCTGCCGGGCTGCGCGGCAACTTCGGCCAGACCAACTACGGCGCCGCAAAGGCGGGAATCATGGGGATGACTTTCGTGTGGGCCCTGGAACTGGGCAAGTACGGCGTGACCGCGAATGCTCTGGCCCCGGCGGGGATGACACGCATGACTTCTACGTTGTCGGACGACGGAGAGCCGGTGGACGTGCCGCCGGAACTCGATCCCGCCATGAATGCCCCGCTGGTCGCATACCTGGCCTCAGATGCAGCGGCGGAGGTGAATGGGCAACTGTTCGGTCGCACGGACCTCAGCTACAGCCTTTTCCAGCATCCCAAACAGATCGCCTGGATGAACCGCGATGGCGGCTGGGACTCGGAATCGGTTGCGGAGCAGTTCGACTCCACGTTGGGCCAGCATTTGCAGCCGGTGGGGATGGTCATGCCCAGGGGATTCAGTCAGGACTCGGCGAGGAGCTGAAACATGTCGGATCAATACGTGCGCGAGGAGCTCCCCACGATGAGGGAGACATTCCCGGCGGCTGCTGACCAGTTGTCGGGCTATCTCGCACAACTCGAGGATCTTCCCGGGGTTGACAACAAGACCAAGGAGCTGGTCCGGCTTGCGTGCGCAACGGCGCTGCGCCATGGCCCCGGCGTACAGCGACACGCCAAGTTGGCTACCGAGTTCGGTGCGAGTTGGCAGGAGGTGCTGGGTGTGATGATTCTCACCCAACCCAGCTTCGGTCTGGTGCCGGCCCGGGAGATGATGCCCTTTGGTCGATCTGGGTACGAGGACGCCGTGACTGCAGAGCGCCATGAGTGATTCCGAGGCCGCTGCCGAGGGCGACACGACATTGGACACTGCGGATCTTCCTTTTCGAGTGATGCCGGCCGTGACGGTCGACAACGAGCATTTCTGGACCGGGGGGGAACACGGGGAGCTGCGTATCCTGCGCTGCCAGGCATGTGGATACTGGATTCATCCACCGGCACCGATCTGCCCGCAGTGCCTCGGGAAGGACGTAGTTCCCGAGGCCACGTCCGGGCGGGCCACAGTCCTCACCTGGACCATCAATCGCCAGCCCTGGTATCCCGATCTTGATCCGCCCTACGTGGTGGCGATCGTCGAACTTCCGGAGCAGTCCGGGCTCCGACTCACCACCAACATCGTCGAACTGGATCCAGAGGACATTGATTTCGGCCTGGAGGTACGAGTGACGTTCCTGGAGTATCCGGACAGTGGTGGATCTGTGTGGCTTCCCATGTTTTCCCCGGTGAATCATGTCTGATCGCGGGAGCGGCGGGATCCGGCTGGGGGAGCGCGAGGCGGTGATCTCGGGCGTGGGCCAGTCCGAAATCGGGAGACGGATCTATCGGGATCCGCTCGGCCTCACGATTGACGCCACTCTTGCGGCAGTCGAGCACGCCGGCTTGAAACTGTCGGACATCGACGGGATTTCCACCTATCCGGGCAACATCAATCAACCTCCCGGGTTCTCCGGTGTGGGCGTCGTCGAACTGCAGGATGCCTTGCGACTCGACCTGAACTGGTTCTGCGGCGGCATGGAACTCCCCGGCCAACTGGGTGCAGTCGCGAATGCCATTGCCGCGGTGTCCACTGGCCTTGCCAACCACGTGCTCTGTTTCAGGACGGTATGGGAGGCCAGCGCCCAAGGTGACAAGGGCCGGGCATCGGTCACCATGGGCGGCGGCGGAGATGCTTTCCGCGCCCATGGATTCCTCCAGTGGACACTTCCTTTCGGTGCACCTTCGGCAGCCATATGGATTGCCATGATGGCCAATCTGCATTTTCACAAGTACGGCACGACTCGGGAACAACTCGCATGGATTGCGCTGAATTCCCGACGTAATGCCGAGGTCAATCCGAACGCCATCTACCGCCAGCCGATGACCCACGCGGAGTACATGGATGTGCGCATGATCTCGGATCCACTGTGTCTGTACGACTGCGACATCCCTGCCGATGGTTCCACCGCCATTCTTGTTTCGAGGGCCGACTCATCCGATGATCTGGCCCGCGAGCCGGTGCAGGTGCAGGCCGTTGGAACGGCCCTTCGGGGCCGGCCCAGCTGGGATCAGTTCGACGATCTGACCACGATGGCGCTGCGCGATGCTGCTGCCATGATGTGGGAGCGCACGGATCTGAACCCCTCCGACGTTCACATAGCGGAGTTGTACGACGGCTTCAGTTTCATCGCCCTGAGCTGGCTGGAAGCACTCGGTTTCTGTGGTGAGGGCGAGGGCGGCGCATTCATTGAGGGAGCTGAGCGGATCAGCCGCGAGTCGTGCGGCGTGCCGGGTTCGGTTGCGCTCAACACACACGGCGGTCAGCTGTCGGCAGGCCGGCTGCACGGTTTCGGGTTCATGCACGAGGCGTGTACCCAACTGTGGGGTGAAGCGGGTGAGCGCCAGTGCCTTCAGGGCGACGGTTCATTGCCGGAGGTGGCGGTGGCTGCCGCAGGGGGAGGGCCACTGGCCTCCACCTTCCTGCTCACGAGCGGATAGTCGCGCTCGTAACCCGGCGAAGCTTGGCAGGTGTTGAAGCCTTGTTCTGTGGATCCTGCGGTGGGTGCCCGAGCCGTTGGTGAGCCACGGGGATCAAGATCTTCCGGCCCTTCTGCGGGCGACTGGTGGATTCCCGGTCTAACCTGACGCTCGTGTCAGTTCTGGGTGCATCGTGAAACTTGGTTGGGATTCCGAACATGAGTTGTTCCGGTCCGAACTGGTCTCGTTCCTGCAAACCCATGCACCACCTGAAGCGTTGGGGGGCAGGGACCTCATCGGTACCGACACCGGCGATATTCCGCAATGGGCTCGACGGTGGCAGGCCGAACTTTTCGACAACGGCTGGATGGTCCCGGCGTATCCGCCCGAACTCGGCGGACGGGATGCAGATCCGCTCGAGTGCTTGATTTACGCCGAGGAGCTCGGCAGGCGCGGAATACCGCGGTCGGTTCACTTCGGGGGATACGCGATAGTCGGGCCGTCGCTGCTCGAGTTCGGGTCGGAGGATCAAAAGGCCATGGCTCCGGCCGCGATACGTGGAGACACGATCTGGTGTGTCGGCATGAGTGAACCGGATGCCGGTTCGGATCTGGCCAACCTGTCCACTTCGGCCGTTTCGGACGGTGACAGCTTCGTGGTCAACGGCCAGAAGGTGTGGACCAGCTACGCACTTCACGCCGAGCAGTGTTTCTGCTACGTGCGAACCGATCCGGATGCTCCTCGACACAAAGGCATCTCCGTTCTGACGGTCGCAATGGATACGCCCGGTGTCACGGTTCGGCCACTGCGACACATTACGGGCTCCGCAGAATTCGCGGAGGTCTTCTTCGATGACGTCCTGGTGCCGGTTGAGAATCTCGTTGGAGAACTGCACGGAGGTTGGCGCATCACGATGGGTTCCCTGGCACACGAACGTGGCGGGCTCTGGGTCGATGGTGTTGCTTCCGCCGAACGTGCAATATCCGATCTTGTGGAATTGAGCATCTCACTGGGTCGTGGTTCCGACCCGGTCCTGCGCCGCCAGTTGACCGAGCTGTATGTCGAGGTCCAGTCCCTGCGCGCCCTCGGGTACAAGGGATTCGCTTCTTTCGCGCAGGGATCTTCTGCCCCGGAACACAGCTACATGAAGCTCGCCAGCTCGGAGTTGCGTCAGCGACTGTACGAAACCGGGATGGACATACAGGGATCCTTCGGCTCGATCACCGACGATGCCGTGGCGGTCGAGGCCGGGCGATGGCAGCATTCCTGGCAGGTGTCACTGGCAGCCACGATCGGTGGCGGCACCTCGGAGATCCAGCGGAATGTGGTGGCAAGTCGAGTGCTCGGGCTACCGAGGGGATAACAGAAGATGGACTTCAGCCTGACCCCGGAACAAGAGATGTTGCGCGACACAGCGTCCGCGCTGTTCTCCAGGGAGTTCCCATCCAGCCTCGTGAGGGATGCGTGCTATGACCCCGTGACAGGTGGCGCGTCGGCGGCCGAGGCTGCCTTCGATCGTCATCTGAGGCCGTGGATCTCCATGGGGGACGAGTCGGTAGTGGATCAGTGCCTCTTCATGGAGGAAGCGGGAGCCGCGATCACAACAGCACCATTGTGGTCTTCCTCGGCGCTGGCGCTTCCCGTGCTCCGCGCGGTGAATCATCCCGACGCCGATCGGGTGGCGGACGGAAGTCTCACGGCCACGGTGGCCTTGGCCGGATCCGCGGGGGAGTGGCGCGCCAATGGGGATGTCTTGAAGGTGTTGGTCACCGATTTCGGCCTCGTGGACATTGTTGTGTTCGTGGACGCTGATGGCGAGTCAGTCGACTCCGGCGGCGAAGCGCATGTGTGGGTTGTCCCGGCCGGCGATCTCCAGGCACGTGTGGTCGAGAACATGGATCTGGCTCGGCCTCTGGCAGAGGTAACCCGTCGGCCGCCGGGCGATGATCAACCGCTGACGATCACCGAGGGGGATCTCGGCTCGGTGTTGGAGCGGGCCACTGTGGTTCTCGCGGCGGAGATGGTCGGAACAGCGCGGTGGTTGAAGGAGACCACGATCGAATATGTCTCCACCAGGGAGCAGTTCGGAAAGCCGGTGGGATCGTTCCAGGGGCTCCAGTGGAAGCTTGTCGACGCTTCGTTGGAGCTCGAGAAGGCGGGCGCCGCCGTGTATTACGCGGCCATGTGCATCGATGCCGACGATCCCGACCGTCATCGGGCGACTCATGTGGCCAAGTCGGCTGCGGGCGCCACTGCCCGGCGGTGGGCCAAGGACGCCATGCAGGCACACGGCGGAATCGGATACACATGGGAACACGATCTGCACCTCTATCTTCGGCGAGCCAACGCGGCGGACCGTCTGCTCGGGGATTCTGCATGGCACATGGAGCAACTGGCGCTGGATCTGTTCCAATCACAGGGGCAGCGTGTGTGATGAGCTGTACCAACCCGAAGCCCCAAGAGCGAACCAGGAGCCGGACAACAGAAATGAACCCAGAACCGGACAACACAAACAGGGAGACAAACGATGAGTGAGATCAGCTTCGACAACCAGGTTGCGATAGTCACAGGCGCGGGCGGAGGCCTCGGCCGGTGCCATGCGCTGCTGTTGGCCGAACGGGGAGCGCGGGTGGTGGTGAACGACCTCGGCGGGACTGCTGCCGGTGAGGGATCCGACGTCAGCTCGGCTGATCGTGTGGTGGCCGAGATCGAGGACGCGGGCGGGGTTGCCGTGGCCAACCACGACTCGGTGGCCACCGCAGCAGGCGGCGAGGCCATCGTGGCGACTGCGCTCGATGCCTTCGCACAGATCGACATTGTGGTGAACAATGCAGGATTCCTGCGCGACCAGTCCTTCGCGAAGATGACTCCGGAAGCGATCGATGGTGTGGTGGATGTGCACCTCAAGGGAGCGTTCCATGTGAGCCGTCCGGCGTTTGCACAGATGAAGCAGCAGGGGTTCGGACGGTTCGTTCACACGACGTCCGCGGCCGGGCTGTTCGGCAACTTCGGTCAAGCCAACTACGCCGGCGCAAAGATGGGTTTGCTCGGACTGAGCAATGTGATTGCGGTGGAAGGTGCGAAGCACAACATCAACTCCAACGTGATCGCTCCGCTCGCGAAAACCCGTTTGACCGAAGAGGTCATGGGGGCGCTGGCCGACGCCGTTTCGCCGGAGCAGGTCTCCGGTCTCGTGGCATACTTGTGCTCACCGAGCTGTGAAATCACACACGAGGTGTTCAGTGTGGGCGGTGGGCGCATCGCGCGGGTGTTCGTGGGTCTGGGCTCCGGATGGATGGGTGGCAGGGGATTCGTTCCCAGCCCCGAAGATGTCCAGGACAACATCGAGGCGATCCGCTCCGTTGAGGAATACATCATTCCGGGTTCGGCGTCCGACGAGATGATGGCCGCAACCGAAGTGTTTTCATGAGATGCCGGAGCGAGGTGACACGCGTGTCAGCTATGGTGCCGGAGGCCCAGACGTGAGCAATTCGGAAGAGGTTTCCATGGCAGAACAAGCGCTGACATTCGACGAGGTCAACGAGGGTGACGAAGCCCCGAGTTTCTCGCACAAGCTGACCCGGACCGATCTGGTTCGCTACGCAGGTGCATCCGGAGACTTCAATCCGATGCATCACGACGACACCCTCGCTCAGCAGGCCGGCCTACCCAGTGTGTTCGGCCACGGAATGTTCACGATGGGAATGCTCGGCAAGGCGCTGACCGACCATGTGGGCGTCGGAAATCTCCGCGGCTACTCCGTGCGTTTTACGAAGCAGACATGGCCGGATGAGAACCTCACCACACGAATAGTGGTTACGGGCAAACGCACTGATGGAGACGACAAACTGATCGACTTCGAGTGCTCGGTGACCAACGATGACGGCCAGCAGAAGGTCTCCGGCAAGGCCACCGCCGTTGCGGCCTGAGCGGAAGCATTCAGCGTCGTGACCATTCATGTGGAACAGGATCCGGTGATTGCCGGCGAGCGGATCGAACACGCGCTCCTGATCACGATCGACCGACCTGAGTCGCGCAATTCCCTCGACATGTATCACTTCCGCGACCTTTCCGCGGCCTGGCGGGAGCTGCGGTACAACGACCAGATATGGCTGGGAATCGTCACCGGAGTACCGGGCAACTTCATGTCCGGAGCCGACCTCAAGACGTACATCCCCCAGGTGACCGAACTTGCCGCGGAAATAGGAAAGGGAGAGGTCACCGAGATCGATGGGTGTCGACTGAGCGACGGCACGCGCGCGGTGTTGCGCGACGCGAAGATCTACAAGCCCATCATTGCGGCCATTGATGGTCCGTGTGTGGCGGGCGGCATGGAGATGCTTGGTGGAGTGGACATTCGGGTCGCCACTCCAGAGGCCAGTTTCGGCGTGATGGAACCCAAACGAGGTCTTTTTGCCGGGGGTGGCACCACGGCTCGCCTACCGAGGCAGATTTCGTTTCCGGCCGCCATGGAGTTTCTCCTCACGGCCGAACGCTTCGGTGCGGAGCGAGCACTCGAAGTGGGATTGATCAACGAGATCGTGCCTCCTGAAGACCTCTTGGCCACAGTGGCTTCCTGGGCCAGGAGGATCCTCGAAAACGCACCATTGGCTGTGCAGGCAACCAAGGAGAGCGTGGTGCGCGGAATGTCCGG
>JAHRAZ010000027.1 GCA_020027475.1 Microthrixaceae bacterium | reverse complement strand
CCGGTTGTTGTACCAATCAACCCACTCGAATGTTGCGAGTTCGAGTCGGTCGACGGTTTTCCAGGGACCCATTGGTTTGACGAGTTCAGTTTTGTAAATCCCGTTGAGGCTCTCCGCCATTGAATTGACGCCCCTATATGTCAAGAGCGTGTTTTGGGGCGCGGAAAGTCGCCCGGTGTCGGCGTCCTGGACGTGCTGGTTGGCGGTGGTTCAGGCGGTTTGAGCTCGGTGGTCGATCATTACGCGCTGGTAGACCTCGCGTGCGATGAAGCGCTTGAGGCAGCGGATGATGTCCTTCTTCGTGAGCCCCTCGGCGGTGCGCCGCGCGACGTACTCGATGGTGGGTTGGTGGAATCGCATGCGCACGATCACGGTGCGGTAGATCGCGGCGTTGGCTTGGCGATGCCCCCCTCGGTAGAGCCGATGCTTGTTCGTCAGCCCCGATGATGCCGGGATGGGGCAGGTGCCGCAGAGCTTCGCGAACGCGGCTTCCGACTTGATCCGCTCGGGGTTGTCGCCAAACACGATCAGCATCTCAGCAGCGGTATCGGGCCCGATCCCGTAGCCGTCGCGCAGCGTCGGGGCGGCTTGGGCAGTGAGCCGATCAAGTAGCCGGTCATGATCCGCGATCTCATCATCGAGATCGAACCACCGCTTCGCAAGGGCCCGCAGCGCGTGTTTGGCCGATGCCGTGGTGTCGTCAACGTCGCCGGGCCGGTAGAGCGAGCATCGCTTCAGGAGCTGTTTGTCGGTCATAGCGTCGAGCGACTCGCGTAGTTCTGCTGGCGCGTTCACCACGATTGTTTTGAGTGTGATGACCGCTGTGGTTCGGCCCTTGCGGGCCGTGTCACGGGCGATCTTGATCTGTCTGATCATCTCCGAGGAGCCATCGGCGGTCTTCGGGATCGTTGTCGCGGTGCCGGCCAGAACCGAACGCGCCGCGGTTTCGGCATCGAGCGTGTCGGACTTGCCGTTTTGGCGCCGAGACCGACGATCGCCCCGGTTGACCTCGACGATGCGATGTCCGCAGCGGCGCAGGAAACTCGTGAGCCCCGCGCCGTAACTGCCTGTGCCCTCGATCCCGAACCGGTCGATCCGGCCAAGAGCGCGGGCCCACTGCTCGAGCTGGGTGTACCCGCCGGTATCGGCCGAGACCGATAAATCACCGAGCCGGGCTCCGTGATGATCGATGGCGACCGCGACATGGATGTGTTTGTGAGTATCGACACCGACGATGACCTTCCGTCGGTCGACCTCAGATGTGATGCTGGACATTGCTGTTCCTCTCGGTTCAGCGCGCCAGCTGGTCGGGTGGGCGGACAGGACTGTGATGGGCCGATCTGATTCGAAACGGGCAGGCCCCTATTCGGTCACTGCCCTCCCGGCCAGCCGGTCACGTGTTGGTTGAAACGTCACCGAGCCAGGCCGACAGATCAACGCAAAGGCACTCAGCGGCCTGTCGTAGCAAGAGTCAGACCCAACCCGATGACCCCACCATTCTTCTCACAGTCATACGAGTCGCCGACGCTGCCGATCGAGGGGACCGCGCCGATCTCGGCGAGGAGTTCGCCGTAGCGGATGCCGGTGAACTGGCTGCCGGCATCGGAATGTGCCACGAGTCCCTCGAGGTTCGTGGCTCTCGACCATCGGGCCATCTCGAGCGCGTCGAGGACCATGTCGGTGCGCATGTGCGAGGCGACCCGCCAGCCGACGATCCGGCGGGAGAAGGCGTCGACGATGAAGCACACATAGGCCACGCCCGACCACGTCGCGACAAAGGTGAGATCCGTCACCCACAACCGGTTGGGCCGATCGGCGGTGAAGTCCCGCTCGACCAGGTCCGGTGAGCGAGGTGACGAGTCGTCGCGGCGGGTGGTGCGCACCCGACGGGAGCGTTTCACCCCGGCGATGCCCAGCTCGCCCATGAGGCGAGCGACCTGGTCCCGGCCGATGTCATGGCCGGCGCGGCGGGCGGCGATCCAGAGCTTGCGGGCCCCGTAGACCGAATAGTTCGCCTGCCACAACATCAACAAGATCGGCATCATGGCGGCGTCACGGATCGCCCGAGCCGAAGGTGGTCGGGTCTTGGCCGAGTAGTACGTGGACGGAGCCACCTGCAACGCGTCACAGATGGGCGCGACTCCGAACTCGTCACGAGCATCGTCGATGAACTCGACGATCATTTGTGTTGGCGGTCGAGCTCCGCCCCGAAGAAAGACGCAGCCCGCTTCAAGATCTCGTTGGCCCGCTTCAGCTCACGGTTCTCCTGTCGCAGCCGCTTGTTCTCCTCGGCCTCCGCCGAAGTCGTCCCCGACCGAGCGCCGCCGTCGATCTCGGCCTGCTTGACCCACTGGCGCACCGACTCGACACCAATCCCAAGCTGACCGGCCACACGCCCCACCGTGCCCTGCTTCGCACCGAGCTCCTCGCGGAGCGCAAACACCATCCGGACTGCCTGCTCCTTCTGCTCCGGCGAGTACCGCCGAGTCGTCGGCTTCTGATTCACATCTGCATTCATAGCTCTCATCCTCATTCAAAGGTCAAGAGCCTCCGCGGAACCCAGGGCGGATCAGAACAACACCAACAAGCGGCTTACGCCGCATAACCCGTAGGTGTCAACCAAAGCGGGGGAGCTTCAGTCGGTCAAGGCAGGCGTCCCAAGCGACACCCGGAGCTTGGCCGGGAGCAGAGCCTCAGTAGCCGACTCCCACCTTTCCGCCATCCGGATAGAGCCGAACCGGCAGGACCCTGGAAAGTCTCAACCCAGAACTTCGAGCACTACCTGGCGGCGGCACCTCATGTGGTGCCCATCGGGTGCTGCGCTTCCCGCTTTCGACCCAGGAACCTCAGCGCCGTCGTGACCAGGCCCTCGACGATCAGCGCTGCGCGCGCCACGCGCGCGTAGCGCCGGAAAACAGGTGTCAGCAGCCGTACTCACGGGCCGGGCGGAAGCCCGCCCTGGCCATTCCTGGCCTCGAATTGCCTCAATCGCGGGTCGGGCCCTGCGTGCTTTGGGAGCAGTCGGCAATCGGCCGCCCGAGAGGGCGCTGCTACGACAGGCCATACGGCCGCAAGCACATGCGCCGAACTCCCCTCGGGAGAATTCCCAAACCGTGTATCGCAGGTTCGAGCTCTGGCGATGGCGCCAGAACATTTGCTGGTCAGAGCGTCGCGGCCTGGCGCTGCGACACCCGCTGCGAAGACTGCGGACCGCCGACGGGCCGGACCTCGGATACACCGAGTTCCACCGGAGTGATCGTCTCGTTGGCAAGGGGCCGGCTCTTGCCAACTCGTCAAACGGATCCACTCCGTCCTCCGTCGGGCACTGACCAGGACGTCGAGTGGGGATGGCTCTCGCGAGCGCGCCGCTGGGCGGCCTAGCCTTGAGGTGATGACCGACGCGCCGCAAGACCTCATCGTTCGAGATCCCAAGATCTGCCACGGCCAGGCGACCATCCGAGGCACGCGGGTCATGGTGAGCGTGATCCTCGACAACCTCGCCGCCGGCCTCAGCGAGGATGAGATCCTGGCCGGTTATCCCTCCCTCACACGTGTCAGCATCCGGTCAGCCATCGCTTACGGCGCAGAGCTCGCCCGCGATGAGTACCCCGCAGTCGCCGGGTGAGGATCAAGCTGGACGAGAACCTCCACACCGACGTGGCGGCCGTGCTCGCCACCTCGGGCCACGACGTCGACACGGTGGCCGACGAGGGTCTGCTCGGTGCCGACGACGCGTCGGTGTCGGTCGCGGCGACCAGGGAAGACCGCCTCATCGTCACCTTGGACCGCGGCTTCGGAGACATCCGCTTGTACCCACCCGGCACCCACGCTGGTGTTCTGGTGCTCCGGTTGAGCCGTCATTCGCTTCCGGAGACGAAGAGCGCCCTGGAGCACCTGGTCAGCAAGGTCGACCTCGACGACCTTGCCGGCTGTGTCGCTGTGTACCGCGACGGCAACCTCCGCATCCGGCGACCCCCTGGTGACGAGTGACCGCGTGGGCGTGCGACAGGCTTGTGCCGTAGCACGTACTTGGCTGAGCATCCGAGCCGGCTCGGCGGTCATGACGATCGAGTGGATGGCAGCGACTGCTCAGCCGATCCACTGAGGCCGGAACCGGACATGCCGTGCCTACAACGTGCCTAGAACAACAGACAGCAGGGGTGAATCACGGTCTTTGGCGGGCAGTCGCCAAACTACCGCGACCCCTTTGATTGCAACGAAATCCCCGCCATGCAAGCGATCGCGCTGACCCCCGACTGGCAGCTTCCCAAGCTGAATACGGGAGTTCGATTCTCCTCACCCGCTCCACACGACAAGCCAGACGGCCCAAGGGCTCTGGCAGCTCGACTCGACGGCCACCGGGTCCGGTATCGGCGGCGTGACCCTAACGTGACCTTGCGGCTTGGCGGAGGCCTGCGAAGTTTCTGCTGGTGGCAGTAGGGAATCGGACTCGTCGGACACGACTACAGGTAGCAGGTTGAGGAGCACATCTTCGCGAGCTGTGTATCCGGCCTCGCGCTCGACGACCCGATAGCGAGATGCTCGGACGGTCAGGTCACGGTGCCCTGCACGAACGAGCTGATGATCTCCTCGTAGAGCCTGTCACCGAGGACGAAGCGACCGAAGACCTCAAGGAGGGGAGCAACGGGGCCTCACACAAGCTGCCAAGATTCACTGCGACGTATCTAGGGCGAACCTGACCTGCTCCCAGACTCGATCCAGAGTTGATCAAGGGCCACCCGTCCGGCGTCCGGTGTCCGGTAGCTACCGAACACCGGACGCGTTATCCTTTGTCACGATGCCCAGACTTCGAACCTCTCCGGACGACCAGGTCGACACTGCTATTGAGGAGCTGGTCACCCTCGCGTCCAACGTCCGGGGGCTGAACATCGACCACGATCACGACGATTGGGTGGCCGTCGCCGTCAGCGCCAAGAACTGGCCCGCAAGAGTCATCGTGCGCGACGCGGTCTCACGAAGCGCCGCGCGGCAGCTACTGACGACCGAGGCCCGCAGTTCGAAGATAGTGGTCGCCAACCAGCTCTCAGCCGATGCAAAGGACGAGTTCGCCCGACGAGACATAGTGAGCGATAACTTCAGGTGGAGCTGGCTCGATCGCCGGGGCGAGCTGCAGTTGAATCACCCGACCGCGACCGGCGTCTACCACTTCGACCGCGGCGCGCTAGATCACCGTGCGTCGCTGCCCGGCGGGTGGAGGCTGGCCGCCCCCGCCTCCAATGGACCGATCCGAGGTCGCGCCGGTATCAGCTACGCGGCGGCGATCCTGCTCGACCCGACAAGACGGCCATCGATCCGCGAGGTCGCCGCCCAAGTCGGCATGTCGCACGGCGCGGTAGGTGACGCTGCGAAGCTCCTCCGCGAGTCGGGCCTGATCCGCCCAACCGGTGAACCGGAGACGCCCGACCTGTTCTGGGCGCTAGCTGCGGCTTGGGGACCGACCCGCATCACCCCCGTAGCGGCCGTGCCGACGCACGATCAGGCCAAGCGTTGGAAGGCGCGCGCAGATGACCTCGGGCAACCGGGGTGGGCGATCGGCGGCGATGATGCCGCCGGTGCGTGGGGCGCACCGGTGTTCGCCTCCGGAGGACGGCCCTGGATCTGGGTACCGACGGAGGCCGGCGCGCGACGCGCCGAAAGGTCTCTTACACCGGCGTCATGGGATGACTACTCTGCGGTCGCCGCCGTACCGCCGACACTGCTCGTCTGCCGGTACCGCCTGACGCCGCCGTCGATGGTCGAGCCGGACTACCTCCCCACCACCCATCCGCTATTCCTCGCGCTCGAACTCGCCCAAGACCCGGCACGGGGTCGCGAGATCCTCGACCAGTGGACTCCCAGTGACCCGAAGATCCACCGTGTCTGGTGATCTTCCGCTGATCGTCCTGCCCGGTCACAGCAGCGCGCTGCTCGAGGTCACGAGAACTGTGCTCGCAACGCCAGGGCTGCCCGACGTCGCCCTCATCGGCGGACTCGCTGTGACCATGCGGATCAGCGCTGCGGGCGCTGGCCACCGGGCCACCGTCGACATCGATCTTGTCACCGTCGAATCCGATCCGGAGGCCGTCGAGGTCCTCGCCGACGCTCACGATACCGATCGCCAACCGCTGGTCATCGACGAGATCAAGGTCGATGTCATCGCCACCAGCGCCCTGACCGACGAGGACCTCGACGGGCTCGAGGACAAGCATCGTCTCTTCGTCGCCGCTCACCGCTGGGCCTTCGAAGGAGCCGTGCGGTCACGGATCACCGTGCTCGGAACTGAACCGGTCGCCGTCAGCGTGGCGACGCCCGCTGGCCTCGTCGCCACCAAGTCGCATGCTGTCGGCTACCCGACTTCGCGTCGCCGCGCCACCAAGTCGGCATCCGACCTGCTCGACCTCTTTCGGCTCATCGAGTTCTACAACCGGAACGGCGAGCTCAGCGATGAACTGCGAGAGGCACCTGGAGGTATCCGCCGGATCATCGCCGGCGTCGCCCGGGACCAGATCCTCACCAACCCCGCTTCCGCCGCCAACAGGATGGCCTCGGCGTCACCGGCGCCCATTCAGGTGGATGACGTCATCGCCATCATCGAGACGTTCGTCGACGAGCTGCGCGAGCCAAAACGCCGGCTCGACCGGTGAATACCTAGCCTGCTCCCGGCGTGACCCTAGCGTGACCCTACGGAGCGAGATCAGGGGCGACGGGCTGGTACGGCTTGGCACCGAAACCCGCTGTAACGCTGGGCAATCGTCCGAATCCCTATCCTGGCAAGGACCGATTTTGAGCTTCCCAAGCTGAATACGGGAGTTCGATTCTCCTCACTTGCTCCGCCTAGATCCCGCTATTTGCAAGGATTCTCGAAGATCTAGTCCCTGCCAGTCACAGCGGCGTGCCTGACAATGTGTCTAGAAGATCAGGCAGTTGTAGGCGCGAATGCAAGCGCAGTTGGGCACGACCAGACGATTCGGGAACATCAGGAAGCTGACGAGCGGCCGCTGTCAGTCGCGATATTGGCACCTTGGCCGGCAGGTCCCGCCTGTTGCTTCATGTCAGAACCTCCGGAAACGTTGATTCGTTGCCTCATCTAAAACCTCCGGATGGTTCGAGGTGTTGAAGGTCCGCTTGATCTTGCCGTGATGCGCGGGGACTTTGTCCAGGGCGAAGCGTTCGTGTTGGTATCCGCCAGGCTCATCGGCTGGTGCAGCCGTTGGAACAGCTGAACCCTCCCCCATTCCGCGCAGCCCCAATATGGAGCACCGAGTCAGGCTGGGCTGGCTCGGCGAGCGACTCCTTGATCCGGCGCAAGGCTTCTTGATGGCGTGAATTGTGAATCCGGGTTTTGATTCCGCGGGTTCGTTCTCCTATGGCTTACGTTAGAAGTAACTTTCACCGGCTTTAGGAGGTTATCTGATAGTTTCTTCGGATCAGGCCGGAGGAACCGATGGATAACCCGATCATTTTCGCCGAAGACCTGCCCGACTCGACGATCCACGATCGCGTGGGCCGCGAAGAGTTGGTGAGACTCGCTCGGGGCATCTACTCGACCGAGGTCACCGCTGACCCGATCAATGTCGTGCGCCGCTCGTGGCGAGAGATCGTCGGCCGCCGGTTCCCCGGTGCCGTGGTCACCGATCGGTCGGCCGTGTGGGCCCAGCCCCACGACGGCTACCTGTTCATCACGTCGACTCGAAATGGAACGCTCGACCTACCCGGCTTCACGGTGGTGTCGCGCAAGGGCCCGGGACCGCTCGACAGAGACATCGCCATGGGGGCGGGTGTACACCTCGCTTCGCGCCCGCGAGCACTCCTGGACAACACCCGGCCCACTCGCAAGCGAGGCAAGCGGCCGCCAGCCACACTGTCGCGCGCCGAGCTGGCGGACTGGATCGACCACCTCTGTGCCATCGACGGCGCTGACCGGGTCGGTGAGTACCGCGACAGTGCCGAGGGCCTGGCCGACGCGCTGGATGCGTCAGACCGCCGGGTCGAGGTTCTCAATGAGCTCGTCGGCGCCGCTCTCGGCACGCGCGACTCGACCTCGGCCTCGGCGGCGATGAAGGCGCGCTCGGCTGGTGTTCCGTTCGATCAGAGCCGCATGACGCGCTTCGAGTTGTTGGCCAACCATCTCCGAGATGTGGTGACAACCCATCCAGCTCTCGGTGTCGATGCTCCCCGGCGGGCGACCCTGCCGTTCTGGGAAGCGTACTTCTCAAACTTCATCGAAGGGACCGAGTTCACCCCCGACGAGGCCGAACGCATCGTGTTCGGAGGCGAAGTCCCAGCCAACCGTCCTGAGGATGCTCATGACGTGCTCCGCACGTACCAGCTTGTGTCCGACGAAGCTGAGCTGCGTCGTCGCACCGCATCGGCCGACGAGTTCATCGACCTGCTTCGGAGTTGGCACCGGCTGATCCTGGGCGGCCGACCCAACCAGCGACCGGGAGAGTTCAAGCTCCACCCGAACCAAGCTGGCAACTCCGTCTTCGTCGCCCCGGACCTCGTCGAAGGAACACTGCGCCATGGATACGAGATTCTCGAGTCGCTCACGACGCCCACGCAACGGGGAGTGTTCGCCGCCTTCCTCGTCGCCGAGATCCACCCGTTCGACGACGGCAACGGGCGCCTCGCCCGCGCCGTAATGAACGCGGAATTCGTCGCCGGTGACGAACAACGAGCCGTCATCCCGACCATCTCCCGCAACTACTACCTACGCTCCCTTCGCAGGCTCAGCCGCCAAGACCGCCCGGACCTGCTCGTCACTTACCTCGACCGCGTTCGCCGCTGGACCGCCCAAATGGACTGGTCCACTCTTCCCAGAGCCCGCCAGCTACTTGATCAAACCAACGCCTTCGCCGACGCCAACGACGCCGAAGACCGAGGACTCCACCTTCTCGACCCGTCCACCGACGATCCGGCTTTGGCGACCCGCCAGCAGACCTGACAGCAGCGACAACCGTGCTCCGATGCGATCGGGTGTGCGAATTCCTGGCTTCATCCCCCGCAATGCCCCAGAGAACTCGAAGCGGACCACCCTGCGCTGGCCCGTCGCCACGAGTGCGGGATCGATGTGACACGCCGCCCCGGATCCCGGGAGCCGAATGAACTCCGGGAGGGGCATCATTGGGGCCGGTTCGCCCTTCTGGAGTGTCGCCATCTGCAATCCGGCGACCCAATGTCAAGATGTGTTGACGGTCAGAGTCCAGAGACCTATCGCCGGCCCGTGGACATCGAGGCGAGCGCACGCAAGCACGGTGTCCATGATGAAGACATGATCCACGCACTACGGCACCATTGGCCGGCATTCGAGACCGACGATCCCGACGTGACGATGTTCATCGGTTCGTCGGGACGGCCGATCCACTCGATGATGACTTGACCGAAGCGGTACGCGTTGCCCGAGAAAGCGGCCGAAGTTGGGCGGAGATCGCGGCCATGTTGGGCGTTTCCAAACAAGCGGCACAGCAAGAGTACGGCCCGCTGTCGACACCAATCTGACAGAACTTTGTGCGGCGTGCCTACGGCACTCCGGGCGGCGACCAATGTCGACATCAGCGGCCGTCGCGAGATCCACTCGCATCGTAGGAGCCCTCCGCGATCCGGTGGAGCCCGGCCCCAATCCCGCTACTCGTCGTCGCCGAACTCGATCTTGCGGAACTGCGCGTCGGTGAGCTGATCCTCCGGAGGCAGTGTCTTCTCGTATTCGTGATGCCTGGAGGTCATGGACACGTAGCCCACGGCCAAGATGATGCCGGCTATGGCGAAAATTAGGATCCCGAAGAACATGGTCTCCATTCGATCACATCCGCCACCGCGGTGTCCCGTCGGGAATCCGAAACAGACCTGCAACCGGACCAGGCGTGGGGGGGCTCAGGTAACCACGGGAGCCGGGTCGCGCGCGACAATTCGATATCCCTCGATCGGGGTGTCAATTCCCTTGAGCGTGAGCGGGCCAAGATCCTCGACATTCGTGTCAACTGTCTGGTCCAGCGTTGCGTCGGTGGCGATGATCTCGCCGCCGGCGGCTTGGGAACACAAACGGGCACCAATGTTCACGGTTTCTCCAAGCACGGTGTACTGACGACGATGGCTGCTGCCGACGTGCGCTGCCACGACCTCACCGCTGTGCACCCCGATACCGAACTCAACCGGGTCCAAGCCGAGTTCCTTGAGCTCCCGATTCAGTTTCGCGGCGGCGAACTGCCAGTCAGGAGCGCACTCGATAGCAGCTTGCGCGTGGTCCTCGCGGCGAACTGGTGCCCCAAACACTGCGAAAACCTCGTCGCCAATGAACTGCATCAGCGTGCCACCGTGATCAAGAATGACGTCCGTGGATACCTGGTAGAAGGACTCCAGCATTTTGCGCACCTGTGTTGGTTCGGTTTTCGCGCAGTAGGGCGTGAAGTCGCGCAGATCGCAGAACAACACAGTTACTTCAAGTCTCTGTCCGGCAGCAGCAGCTTCGGACTCTCCTTCTGCCATGAGCGCCTTCGCGACATCTGGTGGCACGTAGCGCGCGAACAGGCGGGTCACCCGCCGACGACGCCGCAACTCGAGTATCACGCGCGCAATAATCGCGGCGACGAAAGCAAGGACAATCCCGGCGAGCGGATACAGCAGATCCGTCAACCGTCCTCTCTGAGCCACGAGCTCTGCCGCAGCCCAGAAGACGAGTCCGGTGATCACCGGAACCAACGGTGTCACCCATATCGGCAGAAAAAGAGTGCCCAGAGCGACCAGGAAAGCAAGTACCCCCGCAAGGGCCACAACAATGGGATCGCCGACCGGGCGCAGGTACTCTGCGGTGAGCAATGTGTTGGTGGCATTTGCCTGCACCACCACCGAAGGCTGACGATCATTGTCGCCGACCGGTGTGGGAACAACCCGGGCACTCTCCGGGTCTGTGACCCCCAACACGACAACCTTGTCCTCAAAGTCCAGTGATTCCGGAGATTCGAGCAGCTCCGTGGCGGAGATGAATGCAGCGCCACCCGGGAGCAGCTCTTCTGCATAACCGACTCTCAGCCGTTGATCCTCTTCAGTGGGAATGGTTCTGCCGCCGATCGAGATCCCCCCGGACAACTCCTCGATGCCCATCGGCAGATCCTTGGCGCGGGCGAGGGCGACGAGTGCGGCGGTCGGTATGAGCTGCCCACCGATGAAATTCTCTCTGGGCGGAATCTCCGCAAGAAGCGGGACGGTGCGCAGCTTCTCTTCACTGCCAAGAACTACATTGTCCAGCCCGACAGCGTCGACCGCCTTGGCAAGATCGGGACTCAGCTCGCGTGAGCGGAGCGTCGGGATGGCGGTCCCGGCAGCCGGCGCATCCAGTTTCACGTCCGAAGCAGCGAGGACCAGACCATCGACCCCGCTGAAGTATCCAGCAACCACCGGATCGAACTCGCGCGCGGCTACGCCCGGATTGGCTGCTTCGATGATCGACTGGTCGACAATCACCGTGGAAGCGCCTGCAGCCTCAACCGAATTGAGGACCTCCGCGTACCTGAAAGGATCGAGACGGCCTTCCGCGACGAACTCCTCATCGGCCACCACGATCACGACCCCATCATCGAAAGCGGCTGTGCCACCAAGGGAGTCCATCATCTCCGCACGGGTCGGTTCCGCTATCCCCATGCCGAGTCCAAACCAGACCAGTCCGACGATCGACAGGCCGATCAGGGCTGCTATCCACAAGCCCCGCTGTGTCGGAGTCGCAGTCATGGCACGCCCGGCGAAGCACTACAGATAATCCCCGTTGCCTCCACCACGGCCCCGATCCGTAGCCTTGCCACGCACACGACCTTGGAACAGCAACACGACCCGGTTCCGTCCGAGCGGATTTCCCGAATGCACTGTGCGGAGGTCATTCGATGATCAGCGAGTCGATGAAGTCCTCCGCCAGGTCCACAAATTCGGGTGATGAGCCAGTCAGGGCGTATCCGGTTCCGATCTGATCGCCCGGATCTCCGAACACGTAGGACACGCTTTCGGTGTTCCCCAGAATCCCACCGTTCCAGTGGCCGTCCAGCACTCCCCAGGAGATCAGGCACAGCTCAAGATCGCACTTTGCGCTGGGTGGCAGCCCACCCACACGATCCAACACCTTGACTGCGCGCTGTCCAGCCACGCTGGCCGGTTCGCGGGTGAGTACCTCCCGCTCGGAGACTGACTCCCACCAATCCACGATGTCGGGCGGCGAGTCGATCCAGACGGCGTCGTCGAGCCCACCGACAGGGTCATCGGGAACCTGAACTTCCTCGTAGAACACGACTGCAACTGATTCGCTGGCTCGGTCGTCAAGGGATTTGGGTTCTCGCGCGATGGAAAATGTCCAGGGCGCCTGTCCTCCCGTGAACCAGCCGTCACCGATGGTGAAGGTGACGGATTTCGCTGTCGTCTGTGTCTCGTAGGTGCCGGCATCGAGCTGCTCCCCGGGCAACAAATCGCTCAGCGGGATCACATCGCCCGATTCGTTCCCGCCAACCGAGCCGCCCGTCAGGGTGAGGCCGCGTACTCCAAGGCCGTCCCTTTCGGCTTCTTCGGATCGATCCGCCGTCTCGCTCCCGCACGCAGAGGCCACCGTGAGCAACGCCATGAGGATTGCTGCCGGACGGATCAAGGCTCGATCTCCAGGATTGAGGCAACCGCACAAGGCTGCACGTTGACTGTTGGCAAACGATACTCCGCTCACCCGCGAAACGACTCGAATCGCCCGCATGGTCCGATCACTGGTTCCTGGTGGGATCCTTCTGATCTCCCCGATGTTCCGATTCGGATTCCTGTCACGGCCATTACTCGTACCCGCTCCACGGCACCGAACTCATCGGCATCGAGGTGGTGAAACCCGACACCGCTCCTGATTGAGCGCGATACTTCGGCACAACTCAAGGAGCCCGGATGACCGAACAGAGCGGATGGGTGGAAATCACGAAGGCTGATCCCGAGCATTCTGCGCGCTATGTCGAGCGCTTCCGGGTGATGGAAGCGGCAGGCGACGATCTCGCCGGAGAAGCCCGGCTCGTCGACGCGATGGCACCACGAAACGGAAGGATTCTCGATGCTGGATGTGGCCCCGGCCGCGTCGGTGCCATCCTTGCGGACCTCGGTCACGACGTGGTCGGCGTGGACGTGGACCCGGTGCTGATCGCCGCCGCTGAACAGGATCATCCCGGCCCGACCTGGTTGGTGGGCGACCTGGCCGAACTCAATTTGGCATCGAAAGGAACGAGCGAAGGTTTCGACGTGATCGTGTGCGCCGGCAACGTGATGACGTTTCTTGCGCCGAGCACACGACGGGAGGTACTCACCCGCATGCGTGATCACCTCGCTGAGAGTGGGCGGGTCGTCATCGGCTTCGGTGCCGGGCGTGGGTATGAGTTCACGGACTTCTTCACAGATGCCCAGAAAGCAGGGCTGATTCCGGAGTTCAAGATGGCGACTTGGGACATGCGCCCCTTCACCGAGGATTCCGAGTTTCTGGTGACCGTGGTCAAACGGTGATGACAACCTTCCCGCGGGCCTGTCCGTCTTTCAGGTACCGGATGGCTTCAGGGACCTCTTCCAGTGTGTAGGTCCTGTCCACGGCCGGTGTGACCTTCCCGGACTCGATGAGTTCCGTGAGGGTGACGAGGTCTGCACCGTTCTCCGACGATATGAATGTACCCAGCTTCTGGCCCACGAATGGCGACAGCATGAGCGCCCGCAGTTGGCGGTCCACACCGCCGAGCCATCGTCCGTCTGTCTCGCCTCCGACGATGAGGAGCTTTCCATCGGGAGTGAGAACTCGACGAAGATCCGACAGCCGGCGGTTGCCTCCGATGTCGAGGATCAGGTCGTAGAACAGTCCCGACTGGGTGAAGTCGTCCAACGTGTAGTCGACAACGTGGTCAGCGCCGAGGTCTCGGACCATGTCCACCTTCGACGCACTGCACACTCCGGTGACTTCGGCGCCGAACGCCTTGGCGATCTGCACGGCGAACGTGCCCACCCCTCCCGAGGCACCCACGATCAAGACCTTCTGGCCCGGCTGGACCTTTCCCTGATCTCGCAAACCCTGGAGCGCCGTAAGCGCAGAGACCGGGACGGCCGCAGCCTGGGCGAATGAGAGGTTCGCAGGCTTGGGTGCGAGCTTGGTCGCCGGGGCGCATGCGTACTCGGCGAAAGACCCGCTGGCGATGCCGAACACCTCATCGCCCGGCGCGAACCCGCTCACGTCCTTGCCAATGGCTTCGACCGTTCCCGCAACGTCTAGACCAGGGGTTCGGGTCTTGGGCGATCGAATCCCGTAACCCGCAATGCGTACGACGTAGGGAAGTCCCGCCATCAGGTGCCAAGTGCCCCTATCCACACCGGCCGCCTGCACGCGGATCAGCACCTCGTCAGCTCCGATCTCGGGCTTGTCGATCTCGGAGACTCGCAGGACGTCCTCGGGTGCGGTGCCGTATCCGTCCTGGAGGACCGCGTTCATGGTCCCCTTCTCGTTGTTCGCGGGTTCGCTGCTCACAGGTACTGCCCCCATCGGGTCACTGAGTTGGTCAATGTTCATCGTATCGTTCATCAAATCTCCACTTACTCTGTAAACTTATGATGTAAGTTATACTTACGTAGTAAGTTGTTGTCAACCGGAATCACCGAAGCAACAAACCAGAGGAGGTTGTGGATGCCGTCGTCGACCGACCCGAATGCAGAGCCACGAGTGCGACTGAACAGGGAACGGGTGCTGCGCGCTGCGGTCGCCCTCGCCGACGAGAGCGGGATCGAGTCACTCACAATGCGCAAACTCGGCACTGAACTCGGAGTCGAGGCGATGTCGCTGTACAACCATGTGGCCAACAAGGACGACCTCACCGACGGCATGGTTGACGCCGTGTTCAGCGAAATCGATCTGCCTTCAGCTGGAACGAACTGGAGGACGGCCATGCGCCGAAGAGCGGTCTCCGCCCGCGAGGTGCTGTCGCGCCATCAGTGGGCGACCGGCCTGATGGATTCGCGTACCTCACCCGGTCCCGCAACGCTGGGGCACCACGACGCTGTGATCGGTTGTCTTCGCGAAGGTGGATTCTCGATCGAGATGACCGCTCACGCATTCTCCGCCCTGGACAGCTACATCTACGGATTCGCGCTGCAGGAAGCCAGCCTTCCGTTCGACTCCGCGCAGGAGGCCTCCGCCGTGGCGCAGATGATCGCGGCGCAGGCACCCGCGGAGAAATATCCCCACCTCACCGAGATGACACTCGAGCACGTCCTGCGGCCCGGTTATGACTACGCCAGCGAGTTCGAATTCGGTCTCGATCTGATCCTCGACGGTCTCGAGGCGGTCCGCAACAACGCCTGATGTCGACCGAACAAACGCTCGGTCCGCAAGCCTCATCGGGACTGGATGCAGCTCATCACCCGAACGAGTCCTCTCTGAGAACCGAACACGCCCTCCGAGATTCCGACACTGAGGGGGATCTTCCGGGCCTCGGCCACAGGCGAACCGTGCAAGTCTGATGTGATGACAGCCCCGTCCCAGTCCCCCGGTGAATCCTCGACCATCGCGCTGACCACCGCCGAGTCCACCTCCACGCCTCCCTCTCCACCGTTCCGCGCCGACGCTCCCAACGTGGTGATGATCGTGCTGGACGACACCGGGTTCGCCCAACTGGGCTGCTACGGATCCGACATCGCAACCCCGGCCATTGACGACTTGGCCGCGCGCGGGATCCGGCTCACCAACTTCCACACCACCGCAGTGTGCTCGCCCACCCGGGCATGCCTGCTGACGGGCCGCAACCACCACCGGGTAGGGGTCGGCATGCTGCCTGACATGCCGATGAACTTCCCCGGGTACACCGCGCGTATCCCCGACGAGGCTGGAACCCTCGCCCAGATCCTCGCCGACGACGGCTATGCGACCTTCGCTGTCGGCAAGTGGCATTTGACGCCTCGGGACCAACGCTCGCCCTCGGGTCCGTTCGAGAACTGGCCTCTCGGCAAGGGATTCGAGCACTACTACGGTTTCCTCGGCGGCGACGCGAACCACTGGGCACCCGAACTGGTCCGGGACAACGGCTACGTCGATCCTCCCCGCACGCCCGACGAGGGTTATCACCTGAGCGAGGATCTGGCCGACGAGGCAACAACCCGATTGCGAGAGCTGCGCCACAATCAGCCAGACCGCCCCTTCTTCATGTGGTTGGCGCTCGGCGCAACCCATGCTCCACACCATGTGACCCCTGAGTGGAGCGACCCGTACAAGGGACAATTCGATGCGGGTTGGGATGCGTGGCGACAGGAAACCCTCGAGCGTCAGATCGGCCTCGGAATCGTTCCGCCCGCCACCGATCTCCCGACCGCCTCGGATCACGTTCCCGTCTGGGACGACCTCAGCAAGGACCATCGCCGCCTCTACGCCCGAATGATGGAAATCTACGCCGGTTTCCTGACCCACGCGGATGCCCAGATCGGACGGGTACTCGCGGCCATCGACGAACTCGGCGAACGCGACAACACCATCGTTGTGCTGGTGTCGGACAACGGAGCATCAGGCGAAGCAGGCCCGCACGGCTCGGTCAGTGAGTTTCGTTTCGCGCAGGGCCGCGACGAGGACGTCGAGTTGAACTTGCGCCTGATGGACGAGCTCGGCGGCCCGCGCACCTACAACCATTATCCGTGGGGATGGGCCGAGGCCGGCAACACACCTATGCGCCGCTTCAAGCGGTACACCTTTGAAGGCGGTGTCCGCGATCCGTGCATCATCTCGTGGCCCGCGGGACTCCCGGAGACCGGGGAGATCCGCGACCAATACAGCCACGCCATCGATGTGCTGCCCACGATCCTCGACCTCGTGGACCTGGAGCCACCCGAAGTACTGGCGGGCACTGAGCAGATGAGCCTCGACGGGGTGACGCTGCGTCCGGTGTTGGACGACGAGGAGGCGGCGGAGGTGCGGACCAGCCAGTACTACGAGTGCTGGGGCAGCCGAGCCATGTACGAAGACGGCTGGAAGGTCACCACCAACCACGTCAACCAACTGACCCACGCCGAACGAGACCTGATAGCGGGCAGCGACGATTTCGAACACGACCATTGGCACCTGTTCGACACGCGCAGCGACACCGCTGAGAACCACGATCTTTGCGAGCAACACCCGGACATCCGGGACCGTTTGGTCGCCCGCTGGTACTCAGAGGCCGACCGCAACGGAGTGTTGCCGCTCAGCGACAGCGTCCTGGACCGCATCGCACATTTCTTCGTTCCGTGGCCGACCGGTTCCAGCCGGGTCGAACTGCGCCCGGGCGAACGGGTCTTCGAGGACAACACACCTGTACTGTCCAACGGATTCACAATCACCGCGCAGCTCAGCGCGCCGCTGGAGTCCGACACGGTCGGAGTGCTCGCCGAGCAGGGTGACTTCAACGGCGGATGGGTCTGGTATGCGGGCGGGGGCACACTCACTTTCGCCTGCAGCTTTGTGAGTGAATACATCACCAGGTTGTCAGTAGACCTCCCTGTGGGAGCGTCCGTGATGCGGATCATCGGACATCCCGCCGGCGACGGCATGGATCTGGTGTGCATCGCCGACGACACGGTCATCGGCGATGCACACCTCCCTCACGAATGGCCGGGATTGTGGACACCGAATTCCTCGGCATCACTCCTCGCCGGAGTCGGCCGGCCGCTGCCGGTTTGCGATGGATACGACCCATCCGTGGCGTTCAGCGGATCACTCGAGCGACTCGTCGTGGAAGCCGACGGCGGATCGACGTTCACCGAAATTGCACACCAGATGGAGACCGCATTTCGGAGCCAGTAGCCAAGACGGGCCATGAGTTCACGATTCAACGAGGCAAGATGCCTCTGACCACACGACCACAGCACCCGGTGTTCAACTTGGCGGGCCCGTCCTCACGGAGATCCGATCCCTGGGTTCGCTGCCAATCGGGTCAGCGGATCATTCAACCGGAGAATCCGAAGAATCGTTTCAGGCGACCCGGTCCGGCAGTGCCAGAATCCGTGTGTACGGGGAGCAGGTCGGGGGCCAGCTCTGTCACCAAGCTCCGCACTGCCTTCGGACTGGGATTCACGATGAACTGGTCACCAATAACCACGGTCGGCACTGTTTCGTTGCCATTCGCCACGCTGCGCACCAGTTCCGCTGCCTCGGGATCTTCCCAGATGTCGTGGAGGTTCACGGGAATCTCCATCTTGCGGAGACTTCGACGCAGGGACATGCAGAACACGCAACCGGGGCGCCAGTAGACGTCCACCGCGTGGATCTCGCTGTGTTCGGCCCCCACTGGGTCCTCGGGCGGGTCCGCCACCGGTTCGTCGGGGTTCGGGTCCGTACTCGTCACCGCTGCCTCAGTTTCTGGTTTTGCGGTTTCTGGTTCTGCGCTGCTCACAGAACCCACAACCCTTCGGCAACGGGTGTTGTTCCCTGCTGGGCAAGAATCCCCGGGTTCGCACAACAGCGCACCGCAAAACCTTGCTGCCGCGAGGCGGACCGGACAAGTTGGGGCCGTAATCTCTGTACCTGTGCGCAGAGTTGGAGCTTCAACATCGATAGTGGCGATCCTGTCAGCAGTCATCCTGCTGGCCACCGCCTGCAGCGGGGCGAACAGGCTCGCCGAGGGCACCTCCGGCTCACGGGGCGACCCCACCGGGTCGGAGGCGACTCTGCTCGACTGGGGAACATGCGACAACGAGACCGCACAAGCCGCACAACTTGAATGTTCCACACTTGCGGTGCCGGTGGACCCCGACGACCCCGAGGGGCCGACACTCGAACTGGCTCTGGCCCGCTCCGTTTCCAGTGGCGGCGCCGGTGACCGCATCGGATCGCTGCTGATGAACCCCGGCGGTCCGGGCGGTTCGGGAATCGAGGCCCTGGCCGGCCTTGCATTCGGCCTGCCCCAGGAGATCACCGACAGTTTTGACGTGGTGTCCTGGGATCCACGCGGAGTTGCCGAGAGCAGTCCGGTGTGGTGTCTGGATGACGACCGCAAGGACGCACAGATCGAAGGAGACATCAGCCCTGACACCGCCGCCGAATTCGATCGGGCAATAGCCGATCAGGAAGAGCTCCGGACGGCCTGCGAAACCAACAATGCTGACGTGATCGAACACATGTCAACGGCCGACGTTGCCGCCGACATAGACGAGATCCGCGTGGCTCTGGGCGAAGAGAAGCTGAGTTTCCTCGGTTTTTCCTACGGAACTGCCATCGGCGCGGCCTACGCCACGGAGTACCCGCAAAACGTGAGGGCGATGGTCCTGGACGGCGCCGTCAGCCCCGGAGCATCGGAGTTGGAGATGAGTATCCAGCAACTACAGGGATTCGAGAACACCTACAACAGCTTCATCGCGGAATGTGCCGCCGATTCGGAATGCGCCCTCGGCCCCGATCCCCGGGCAACGATCGAAGCTGTGCGAACCGAACTCGACGCACAACCCCTCACCACGGAGACCAAGAGCGGACCGCGGGAGCTGACCCGAGAACTGTTCGATGTCGGAATGGGCACCGCTCTCTACGACACGTCGACCTGGGGCATGGTGGCCCGCGGTATCGCGAATCTGGACGAGGGCGGTGCAGAAGTGATGCTGGCCCTCTCCGACCGGATGTTGGGCCGCGAGCAGGATGGCTCATGGGACAACTCGGGAGATGCCCAGATCATGGTGAACTGCGCGGACACCTCGGAGCGGCCGACGGTGAAGGAAGCTCTGGAAGCTTCCGAGGCGATCAAGGCGGCCTCACCCACATTCGGCGACACGTTCTCCACTTCGATGCTGGGCTGCGTCGACTGGCCCCTCGCCGATAACCCCGTCTCGCCGTTCACCGGTACCGGTGCGCCCCCCCTGCTGGTCATCGGAACACTCGGTGATCCAGCCACACCATGGTCATGGGCCGACGAGATGGCCGATCAACTGGAGTCAGGTGTGCTGCTCACCTACGAAGGTGATGGACACACAGCCTTCACACGTGGTGGCTCATGCATCGATGATGCCGTCACCGAGTACTTCGTGGACCTCACCGTGCCCGCAGATGGGTTCAGCTGTCCGGCGCAGGACTCCGAGGTTTTGTTCGGCGGGGTCGGCGAGTTCCTGATCGAGGAACTGGTGAGCGCCGGCATTCCGGCTTCCGTGGCCGACTGCATAGCTGAGGGAATGATCGACAAGTACGGCGAATCCCGACTTGAATTGTCGTTGCTTCAGGATGACGTCGAGGATCAGACCGACTTGATCACTTCCCTGACCTTGCGCTGCATGACAGGTGGCTGACTGCTGGCGCCTCGCGCGGAGGCCCAGCGCAGCATTCCCGGAGCGACCGTCCCGGCGTGACCGTGACAGCGCAACGGTTCTGCGACCATGCCCCATACCTTCAGCTGAGATCGTCTTCTGCGGATCGCATCCGCAGTGCGGCGGCCCGCAGTGATTCCGCCTCCGCTTCGTCGAAAGGGCGACCATCGCGATGGAGCAGATCATGGAACCAGATGCCCTTGTCATCCTTCGGGCGGTTGTCGTCCTTCGGGCGGCGCAGCCACGTAGTCCATGGGTACTTGGTCTGGCTCCGCCCATCAACGAGGCCCCAGGACCAGGCACTGACATCTTGTTCGGCCAGAACGTCAACCAGTTGCACCCGTGATCCCACCGTGCGGGCCATCCATTCCGTGCACAGAATCGGACGCTGGTAGCGCCGGAGGTGTTCGATCGTGGAGAGCAACTTCGCCCGCGGCGAGTAGGAGTGAAACGAGATCACGTCCGACCGGCTCAACATGGTGCGGTTGAGGGGGCCGGTACGTTCCACAGAGCCGTTCACACCCACGAACACACCTGCGGTCAACGGCTGATCGGGGTCAACCGCACAACACCAGTCAAAGATCTGGTTGAGAAGGTCGTTGGCCAGCCGGGCCTTTCCACTGACTTCGCGTCGCGGGTAGCTGATGGCGTTGGTCTGGTCCGGTTCGTTGAACAGGTCCCAGACCACCACGCGGTGATCGTGGGCGAATCGCGTGACAACCGCTTCGACATACGGTCGGAGTCGGGGCCACAGGGATCGGTCGCCCAGTACCGCCGCACCCGGCCCTTGTACCCACATCGAATTGTGAACCCGAGGGGTCGGATCTCCTTGCGGGCCGAGCTGAGGTTCGGGGTTCCAGACCCCGTCAAAGAGAACCAGGACCGTGGAGATGCCGTTGTGGTCGGCCACGCGCAGGAACGCATCCACCCGGTCGAGGTAGGCATCACCATCGGCGGCCCACACCAAGTCATGGAGGAACACGCGGATGCTGTTCATCCCCAGGGCAGCCGCCCAGCCCAGCTCCCGCTCGATCGTGGAGGGATCGAAGGTTTCCTTCTGCCACATCTCCAGCTGGTTGCCAGCTGTGGACGGAACGAAGTTGCAGCCCATCATCCATCCGCGGTCGGCGCCCCACGCCTGGGCCTTCTGCGGTGGCCATCGAGCCTCGGAGACCACCGGGGAAGTCCATTTCCTGGGCACCGCAGCCCTGGCCATGCCGATCGCGATGGTGGCGTAGGAAACGATCGGGTGCGGCATCGGTGGCACCGTAGTTCGACCGCGGCAGAGATTCCGCCGCACCAGCTGAACCGGGATCTAATTGAGCAGACTCGCCAGAGCCCAGACAGCCGCAGCGAGACCAAAACAGATCATCACGACTGTCCGGGTGAGGGGTGGACGGGTTCTGGCCTCGGAATCGGCGAGGTCATCCGTAGGGGGGCGAACGAGCGCGAGCACGTTGCCGACCACCATGGCAGCACCGAAAGCCAGAATTATCCAGGGAAAGAAGTCCTCGCCCAGCAGGAACTCGGTTCCTTCTTGAGAGAAGAGGGAACCGCCCCGAAATGAATGAAAACCGATCGCGACCATGGCCAACATCGGTTCGAGTCTGCACCATGCGGTTGTGACCGCTTGAATTGTCGAGACAGCCCCAATCGCGCCACGGTGGTGATTGTCACAGAGTGTGGTGGCGCAACCACAAAGGGGCAAGGAACGGTACTCACTGTGGTTGGCCACCGAAATAACATTGTTTTCTGCCAGAAAGTGTTGGCATATGCGCAGAAAGTGAGGATAATGGTCTTTGCCGGTGGATTCGCCCCCGCCGGAACACAGCCGGGGCATAGGAACGAGGGACACTTATCTCCCTCCAAACGCATCGCCTCCAGCACTCATGTGCTGGTGCCTTGTGGCCCTCGTTCCGCCCCTGTTGCTGTGGTTTCCCCCCGAGACCCGGGGGGTTTCTTCTTTTTTGGACCCACGAACCAGAATGTTCGGATGACTGATCAGCCAGCCTCACCTCGACTCGAGTCCCGAGATCGACCGTGGATGATGCGGACCTACTCCGGGCACTCCACCGCGGAGGCCTCCAACGAGCTGTATCGAACCAACCTGGCCAAGGGCCAGACCGGACTCTCCGTGGCCTTCGACCTACCGACGCAGACCGGATATGACCCCGATCACGTGCTGGCACGCGGCGAGGTCGGCAAGGTAGGCGTACCGATTTCCCATCTCGGCGACATGGAAGCCCTGCTGGAAGGTATTCCCCAAGGTGAAATGAACACCTCGATGACGATCAACGCCACAGCCGCCTGGATGCTCGGGCTGTACGTCGCCAACGCGGACGCCCACGGGGTGCCCTCCGATCAGCTTCGAGGCACCACGCAGAATGACATCGTCAAGGAATACCTGAGCCGCGGCACCTACATCTTTCCGCCGCTTGCGAGCCGCCGCCTGATCGTGGACATGTTCGCCTACTGCAATGCGAACATCCCCAAGTGGAATCCCATGAACGTGTGCTCGTATCACCTCCAGGAGGCGGGGGCGACACCCACCCAGGAGATCGCCTACTCACTGGCCAATGCGATTGACGTGCTGGACGCGGTCCGAGACTCCGGCCAGGTGGATCCCGACAACATGGCAGGTGTGGTTGCCTCGGTGAGTTTCTTCGTGAACTCAGGGATGCGCTTCGTGGAGGAGATTGCCAAAATGCGGGTCTTCACGAGTATGTGGGACCGAATCACCGCCGAGCGCTACGGGATCACGGATCCCAAGGCTCGTCGCTTCCGCTACGGCGTGCAGGTGAACAGCCTTGGACTCACCGAAGCCCAACCTGAGAACAACGTGCAGCGAATCGTCCTCGAGACCCTTGGAGTGACGCTCTCGCGGGATGCTCGCGCCCGTTCCATCCAGTTGCCCGCATGGAACGAAGCACTCGGACTGCCCAGACCCTGGGATCAGCAGTGGTCATTGAGGATCCAACAAGTCCTTGCGAACGAATCCGACCTGTTGGACTATCCGGACATCTTCGAGGGATCCGTAGTGATGGACGGTCTCACTGACGAACTCGAGGAATCAGCGGTGGCCGAACTCGATGATGTGCTGTCGCTGGGTGGCGCATTCGAAGCAATCGACGAACTCAAGGGTCGCCTGGTGCGTTCGCACACCGAGCGCATGCGCCGGATCGAATCAGGTGACCAGATCGTGATCGGCGTGAACGCCTTCACCGAATCCGCTGAATCACCGCTCGCCGGTGAGGACAGCATCCTCAAGGTTGATCCGGCAGGCCAGGCCAAGACCATTGCCGAGTTGGAACAATGGCGGTCCGCCCGGGACATCGATGCAGTTTCGGCCGCCCTCGATGAACTGGAGCGGGTGGCACGCACAGACGAAAACATCATGCCCGCCACAATCGAGTTGGCAGTTGTGGGTGGCACCACCGGCGAATGGGCAGGACGGCTTCGCGAGGTGTTCGGCGAGTTCCGGGCTCCCACCGGTGTGGCCGCAGCCATCGGGGTTGGAGCATCCGGGACAGGCCTGGCCGCGGTGGCCGACCGGATACGCAACGCCGAAGGTGGTCCCCCGCGATTGCTCATCGGCAAACCCGGGCTCGACGGCCATTCCAATGGTGCCGAGCAAATCGCAGTGGCAGCCCGAGACGCCGGCTTCGAAGTGATCTACCAGGGAATCCGCCTGACTCCCGAGCAGATAGCGGCAGCGGCACGCGATGAGGACGTCGACGTTGTCGGCCTGTCGATACTCTCCGGATCTCACCTCGAGTTGATCCCCGAAACCATCCGGCTGATCCGTGAGGCGGGCGTGGATGCCCCGGTGTTCGCGGGCGGGATCATCCCGGAAGAAGACCGGGCCACACTCATCGACGCCGGTGCTGCCGAGATCTTCACACCGAAGGATTTCGAACTGTCCCGAATCATGGACCGGGTGGCCGACCTGACCCTCGAACAGATGTGATCGGTTCAGCGCAATGAACTTCGCCAGCGACAACACATCCGGGGTTTGCCCGGAGGTGCTGGAGGGAATCACAACCGAGGCTTCCACCTTCGATGCTGCCTATGGACTCGACAACTCGGCGGCACAGCTCCAGGAGAAGCTCGCACAGATCTTCGAGCGAGGAGTGCAGGTTTATCCAGTGGCCACGGGAACCGCTGCCAACTCGATCGCAATCGGCGCCACCAACCCCATCTGGGGCACCGTGGTGTGCCACGAACTCGCACACATCCAGGTCGACGAATGTGCCGCACCAACTGTGATCTCAGGTGGGGTCACACTGGATCCCCTCGAGGCTGCCCACGGCAAGCTCACACCCCAGATTCTCCAGAACCGCTTCTACCACCGACGGGACTCCGGTGTTCACAGCACTCCCCTGTCGGGTCTTTCGATCACCCAGGCCACCGAGGCCGGCACCGTCTACCAGCCGGAAGAGATCGCTGATCTGTGTGGATTGGCCAAGGCAAACTCCATGGCAGTTCACCTCGACGGCGCCCGATTCGCCAACGCGGTGGCATCCACTGGGTCCAGCCCCGCAGAACTGACCTGGAAGGCCGGAGTGGACATCATGTCCTTTGGTGCCACCAAAGGTGGAGCTCTGGCGGCCGAAGCGGTAATCGTATTCGCCGACATCGACTGCGAGATCGTGGAACGACTTCGCAAACGAGCCGGTCACCTCCTGTCGAAACAGCGCATGTTCACCGCTCAGATGTTGGCCTGGCTCAACAACGACACATGGCTCACCTACGCCAACCACGCGAACAACCTTGCCTCCAAGCTGGGATCCGGCATGGCCGATGCTGGAATCCAAGTCGCACACGACGTCGAGGCCAACATGGTCTTCGCCTGGCTGGACCCGGCCACACACTCGGCGCTGACTGCGGCCGGAGCCGAGTACTACACCGAAGCCCGAATGGGTGACCTGGTGGAGGCCCGCTTCGTTGTCAGTTGGTCGAGCGGCGGGCGCGATGTGGACGATCTGCTGGCGGTTTTACCCAAGCGATGAGCTACTGATCGGGCCCTCCCGGTGGCAGAGTGACATCGAACGGATCGCGAATACCTGAAGGATCCGCTCCCATGACCGATTGGAGATTCGTGCCCAACACACGCATCATCGCCTTGATCACCGGCGTTCTGAGTTTGGCCTTGGGTCTGTGGGGCCTGCTCGCCGAGGAACCGGCCCTGGCGGTGGCAGCGGGAACGGTGGGCTTCGTCGCCGGCCTCCTGAGTGCTGTCCCCTCACTGGATGTGCGATCGGCAAATCCATCCCGGGACAAGACGATCACTTCGGTGTCAGACACAGTGGAGAACCTGGCCCCCTCGCGCCCGGCCGAAGCACATTCGTCAAAGCCCCCCGGCAATTCGACTGCACCGGTCGCGGCAACCGGAGCCGCGCTGTTGAATGATCCCGAGAGCGGGCTGCGCAGCGAGGCATACCTCAGAGTGGCCCTTGAGTCCCGTCTGGCTTCCGCAAGGCGACACTTGCGGCCGGTCGCGCTAGCTCTGATGGCCACCACCGAGGAATCCGACGGCGGCGACGCCGTCAGACAAATGACCGAATCGCTCCTGGAAACGATTCGCGATTCCGACATCGCATGCCGCATGAACGAGGGGATTTTCGCCGTGATCCTCGAAGACACACCCGAGAACGGGGCCGTGTGGACCGTGGAACGGGTACGGCGCAACCTGGTCAGTCACTTCGGCCACCACACCCTCTGGGCTGGAGTCGCCTGCTATCCGGCACACGCCCTCGAGGCCGACGAACTACTCACGCAATCCCAGATCGCTCTTCTTGCAGCCAAGGAATGGAATCAGGACCGCATCGAGGTTGCAGCCTCGGAGTGAATCCGGGTTGATCTCCGGATCCGCCCCACTACGCAGGATCTCCTGTCGGGCGTTCAACCTCTGAGCGAATCCAGGCGCCGTCGGCATCCATCGACCGGCCGGCCCACCGGAGGCTTCCGGGTGTCCTGGAGAGCCGGGCGATGAGTTGCTGCATCGGAATGCCGTCGAGTTCGCGAATCGACTCGCGATCTCGAAAGTGTTCATCCGCGAAAAGGTCCGCCATGTCATTCACCGGGGCTCCCGCTGCCCCCACCTCGTCGATCGCAGCAAGGGCCTCGGCACGTGTCCGTCCGCCAACCCAGTCCGCCACTCGACCATCCACCAGATCCCGGTGCTCCATACGGCCGGCGAACGAGGACAACCGTGCATCGCCACCGAGGCCAACCAGTTCCATCACGCTATCGGCCACAGATTCGGCACTCGTGGAGATGGCGATCCAATGCCCATCAGAGCAGCGATAGGTATTGCGCGGCACGGTGTAGGGAATCTGTGCACCGAGGCGTTCCTGAGTCTCACCGGTCAGTCCATAGAGGGCCACGAGCGGGCCCATCATCTGGAGCATCGACTCGATCAGGTTCACATCAACCACCTGACCAACCCCCGAATGAACTGCAACCATCGTGGCGAAGGCGGCTGCCAGGGCTGTGACTTCGTCGGTGAGCGCTATCGGTGGCAGCAATGGCTGGCCGCCAGGTTCTCCGGAGATGGCTGCATACCCCGAGAGCGCCTCGGCCTGGGTGGCGAAACCTGCCTTCGCGGAATACGGCCCAGTTTGACCGAAACCGGTCACCCGGGTGATCACAAGCGATGGATTGCGTCCGAGAAGGGTTTCGGGATCGAGACCCAGCCTCTCCAGCGTTCCCGGACGGAAGTTCTCGATGAGCACGTCAGCCGAATCGCAGAGGCGCCGCATCACATCGAGATCCTCGGTGTCCTTCAGGTCGAGGGTGATTGTTCGCTTGTTGCGAGCGATCAACTTCCACCAGAGGGACTGCCCATCTTTGGGATCTGTCCAGCCCAGCGATCTCGCAGTGTCCCCCGTACCGGGGCGCTCAACCTTGATCACATCAGCGCCGAAGTCCGCCATGTAACGAGCCGCTCCCGGACCGGCAACCACCGTAGCAACGTCAATGACCCTTAGATCGGCAAGCGGACCCACGGATTTCGACCCGTCGTCAGGCGAGGAGATTGATGTCACCACCAAATGTTGCCCGACCGGTGAGGGCGCGCACCAAGGCGGCCGACTGATCCGACGGCAAGCGCTCGGCTGCGATCTGCGAGAGTAGCTCCAGCGATATTGACATCGCCGACACCGGAACCTCAGGTTCCGAGCCCAGCGCATGGTGGATGTCGATTCCGTGGGTCACCATCTCCAGCACCCGCGAAGGCAGATAGTCGATCAATCGAATACCGCCGGCGAGACTGGTGATCACCTGATCATCCGCGGTGTTGTCGACCACTGTGGATACCTCAGCGCAAAGCTCCGAGGCGTAGGCGGGAACGGGCTCGTCAACCGAAGCTGCTTGTTCGATCGTGGTATCTGCCACCCGTTTGTGAAGATCACCGGGCAGATTCAGCACCGCAAGGTAGTAGTCGACCGGACGGTGCAACAAGAGGTTCGATGTCTCGGCTGTGTACTGCAGCGTCGTGAGCCAGGCCCGGCTCGCATGAACCGCCAACTCGCGCACGTTCCACACACCGAGGCCCGGCTTCTCCCAGTCGGAGACCGGTACGGATTCGATTGCCCGCAAGAGGAACTCCGAGGCGTCGGTGAAGGCAGTACGGATTTCCGAGCTGTTGGCCATGGTCAAGATCCTAGGTACGGATCGGGATCTCGAAGCACCGATCCTGCAGACGACCCCGGGCATAGGACACGTAGCTGCCGCCGTACATGCCCCGCGTTTTCTCGGTCCACGCGAGTGCATCTTCGCCTTCGATGCGGCGATGGATCTGCAGGATCGCGCCTTCGAAGATTCGATACTCGGCCCACGAACCGGGGTAATCCTTCACGCAAGCGACCTCGGCAAAGGGCACCCCGGGCACCCCGGGCAGTTCGACAACCCGATTCCGATGCGTGTGGCCGGCGAAATACCCGCTCAAGGTGTGGCGTCTGGCGAAGACCTTTCCGAGGGCATCGGTGGAGTCAGGGAGCAATCCGAATGTGGAATCGGTCCGTTCCTCGTCGGCCTGGTTCCAGACAGGATGATGTCCGAATACGAGCACTGGCTGCTCGGATCGCTGACCAAGTTCATCGAGCCAGTCGAGTTGTTCGACTCCAATGGCACCGTTGGCGATGCCATCTCGGGAAGTGTCGAGGAGCGCCACTGTGACTCCCGGCAGGACCCGTTCCTGCGTTGGTTCCATCGCCACGGCCAGGCGGTGATAACTCTCATGGTTGCCTCGCACCTGAAGGAGGCTGTCTCCGAAGCATCCATAGAACTCGAGGAAGCGTTCGTACTCAACCACAGATCCCGCGGACGTGAGGTCACCCTTGGCGACCACTAGATCGGGATCGCGGTCGCCAATGTCGCTCACCGCAGCACGGCTCATCACCTCCGGGTACGGCACCGCCCCTTCGGGCACACTGAAGGTTTCGATCTCCTGGTCATCGCTGAAGCGGCCGGCTTCCAACTCACCGAAATGCACGTCGTTGACCGTTGCGATTCGCGAAAGCAATTCGCCTCTCCGGGGAAGGGTGGTTACCTCGCGGCCCTCGATCCTGATCTGCGTGGACGGATCCAATCCCTCGAAACGAGTGGGCACCGCGCCATGCCAGAGCACAGCCTCATCATCGGCAAGGGTCAGAAGTTCGCCTCGTTCAGCCACTCTTCGAGGCTAACTCCACCGGCAATGGAGCAGCGTCGGGCAACCGTTCCGGATCCGGACTCATCAAACCGCGGATCCCATGCCCGCCGCCGGAGATCTCCCGGGTGAACGCGATGGGACTCGCCAGACGACCTCAAGTGGGCCTGCCGCGCCTCTGTGGCAACGGCTTTGCCCACCAACGCCCGGAGAAACGCCACCGCGAAGTCAGACTGCCGGTTGGGCGAGCCGCTGCCTTCGGGGTACCGAGGGTGACAGCCGCAGCAATCGCAGCAGCCTCTTCCTCGGTGGGTTCGGGGGTGATC
>JAHRAZ010000120.1 GCA_020027475.1 Microthrixaceae bacterium | reverse complement strand
CCTCTGGCGCCGAAGTTCAGGTTTGCCAGACGTCGCTTGTTCTTCAGATCGGCTCTGGTGGTTGATCCATACGACAGGACAACAACATCAGCATGACCCAGAGCGATTGCATCGGCTGCGTGCGCCGCCATGATTTCCCAGGTGCCACCACCCACCCCGGTCGAGTCCACCCAAGTTGGTTTCAGGCCGATGTATTCGGCCACCTCGATCGGGTTCAATGCCCCCGTGCCATTGGAGGCGAACCCGTCGACGTCTTCGCGGGTCAGGCCGGCGTCGGCTACCGCCGCTCTGGTCGCCTGCGCATGCAGGGCAAAGGGGGATTTTGTGTCGACCCGTCCGATATCGGACAGGGCCGCGCCGATGATTGCCACGCGTCTTGCCATCGTTGGACACTACCTGACACGAGCGTCAGGTTCTCGCGATTCGACTCATGCGGATGTGTGCAGCTGCCCGACCCGCAGTTGAAGGCATCAAGGGATTGCCGCGGTGCTCGGCAGTAGGATCGGGTTCATGGGTACAGGTGGCAGGCGCAATGATGTGGGTCTTGGTGATGGCTTGGCTTTTGCCCTCTTCGGCTTCGTCGTGCTGGCACTCGTGGGAGTGATCCTGCTGATCCTCGACTTTGGGGAGGTGAACTCACAACTGCGAAAGTTGGTCACCGGTTACCTGCTCAGCTCCGTGCTGCTTGGTGCATCGATGCTGGCTCCGCGAAAACCCAGGGCAGTGCTGATTGCCGTGTCGGGAGCTGCGGCTGCGGCCTCTCCCGTAGTTGCAGGTTGGGAGCTGGTGCAATCGTTCGGTCTGCAAGACTTGTGGATAGGTCAGAGCTGGACCCTCATGGTGCTTTTCCCCCTGATAACGGGCGGCATCTCGGCAAGTTTGATCTATCGGAGCTGACACCCCACAGCCACGAACAGCTTGGCCAACAACAGCTTGACCAACGGCTGGGTGACCCACCACTCGACCCGCCGCTCAGGTGGGTTCGTCGATTGCCGCCGGGTGGCCGGAAGGAAGCAGCAGCCCGCCGGTCACCTCACCAACATCGGCGGGATCACCCCGGAACGTGATCTCCCCTTTCTCGATGGCCACAACCTCGTCGGCCAGCGCCAGGGCATGATCCAGGTGTTGCTCCACTATCAACAGCGCACAGCCGGAATCACGGATGGTGGCCAGAGCTTCGTACACCTGAGTGGTCACCAATGGAGCCAGACCGAGTGACAATTCATCCGCGATCAACAGTTGGGGTTTCGTGGCCATGACTCTGGCCAGCGTGAGAATGCGTTGTTCGCCGCCGGAAAGTGTGCCGGCCTGCTGTGTGCATCGTTCCTCGAGTTGTGGGAACAGTGCGAAGGCGGAGTTCATCGCAGCATCCGGGTCGGTCACGCTCGGGGCATTGCGAAACGCGAGACTCAGATTCTCCTGAACCGTGAGGGATGCGAAAAGTGATCGGCCTTCGTTGGCCAGCGCAACGCCGGTACGGGCGATCTGGTGGGGAGCGCTGCCCGTGAAGTCGGACCCTGAAATCAGGAGCCGTCCTGAAGACGGTCGAATGAGGCCACTGGCCACTCGGGCAACGGTGGACTTGCCCGCCCCGTTGGCGCCGATCAAGGCAACCGCCGAACCGTTCTCAACAGTCAGGTTCACATGGAACAGGGCGCGAAAAGAGCCGTAGGAGGCGCTCACATCCTCGAGTTGCAGGGCGGGTGGTGGCGTCATCGGACCTGCAGTCCCAGGTAGGCGGCGCGCACTTTCTCGTCCGCGAAGACTTCCTGAGTGGGGCCGTGGGCGATCAACTGTCCGTAGTCGAGAACCCAGACCGTTTCCGCAAGGTCACCGACCATCGCCACGTCATGTTCGATCAGCGCCACGGCCACGGACTCCTCGCGGCAGACCAGCTGCAGCACTTGTGCCATGTGTGCGGTTTCGCGGCGGTCGAGGCCCGATGATGGTTCGTCCAGCAACAGGAGTTGAGGCTGAGTGACCAGGGCCCGGGCCAGTTCGACGAGACGGGCCATTCCCAGCGTTAGGGATTCCACCGGGCTGTCGGCAATCGAACCGATACCCAACCGGTCCAGGGTGGAGTCAGTTGTTTCTTTCTCTGCGCTGGTGAGGTGACCTCCCCGCAGCAGGTCGTTCCAGAGAGCCCCGTGGTGCTTGTGGGCCCTGATGGCCACCAGCAGCTGATCTCTGACCGTCATTCCGCCGAACAGCTGGATCCGCTGAAAGGTGCGACCGATCCCGAGCAGTGAGCGTTGTGCCGGTGGGACTCCCCGCAGGTCTTCGTCGTTGTAGTGGATTGTCCCTTCGTCGGGAGTGAGCTGGCCGGTCAAGCAGTTGAACAGTGTGGATTTGCCGGCTCCGTTCGGGCCGATCACAGCGGCGAACTCTCCGGCCTTCACCTGCAGATCCACGGCTTTGAGAGCTGTCAAGCCGTCGAATCGTTTGGTGATGTGAACGGCGTTGAGCAGCGTCATGACGGTCCCACGAGGTCCGCCGACGACTCGCGGTCCAGATCATCCGCGGGATCCGGGGGCTCTCCACCGGGATCAATCCGGCGGTTCACAGCGCGACCCAAGGCTGACATCTGTGACTGGAGGCTTCCTTCCGGGTGCCGTGCGTACATTATGGCTCCGGCACCAAACAGGATAAACGCAACTGGCACTGCCCAGCTCGGGGTTATCACCTCCAGCAGAGACGCCACCGGTCCACTTGCGTCCGGATGAGCCTCCAGCCAGTTCTCAGGCCAGGAGAACAACCGCTCCAAGCCGGCAGGCAGGAGAAAGAACACCATGCCCGAGATGATTGCGGCCAGTACGCTGCGCGCCCCGGTGGACACCACCAGAGCCACCCAGACGAGACCAACCAGATACACGAAGCTGGCTTGGTAGTTGGCTTGGCCGGCATAGGAGGCCAGTAATCCTCCGCCGAAGCCTGCGATTCCCGCGCTGACGGCAAATGCCATTACCCGCGGCCTGGTGGCGGATACTCCGATCGATTCCGCGGCGTCCCGACTCGTGTAGAGAGCCTGCAGGAACCTGCCCATTGTGCCTTCTCGAAGTCGAACCACGACCCAGGCAATCAACCCGAGACACGTTGCGGCGAACAGCAGGAACCAGCGGTCGTCAGCCATGTCAATGCTGCCGATCAGCGGTCTGGGTACGCTCAGCGGCACGGATCCACCGCTGACCCAACTCAGCGGCACGAGAATCGACTCGAACATCAGGGCGAACGCGAGTGTCGCCAGCGCCAGGTAGACCGCACCGAGGCGCACCACGGGCAGCGCCAGCGCAGCACCTGCAGTGGCACTCACCAGCCCTGCGATGATCATGGCCCCGATTACCGTCATTCCCGTTGCTTCGACGAGTTGGGCGGTTGCGAATGCCCCGATCGCCGCGAACGCCGCCGGACACAACGAGAGCATTCCTCCCAGCCCGGTGGCCACGGTTATCGACAGAAGGATCACCGACAGGCACACACCGCTCACAACGAGTCCCAGCCAGAAGGCGTCGAGAACCGATATGGAGATCCAGCATGCGACGAGGAGCAGCAGGATCATCAGGGCCCGGGATCCCCTGGTGAGCCACTTCGGTTGATCCTGTGTCACGGGGGACGGTGGTGGTGGGTCCACACCGGCAAGAGGATCCTGGAGTTCACCGGACGTGCGAAGGCCCGGCCTGAACATCAGCAGCGCGAACAGAACGATGAACGGGAGTCCCGGACGAAGCCCGGTGGCAAACACACTGTCGGTTGGCAGCGCTCCGGCCATTACTGCCTGAAGAACCCCCAGCGCGATGCCGCCGGCGAACGTGAGCGGGATACTGGTCAGACCGCCGAACACCGTGGCTGCCAGCGCTGCCACCAGCAACGTGAAGAGATCGAGTGGATTCAGGCTGGCGAAGAGTGGTGCCACGAGAACGCCGGCGAGGCCGGCCAGAAGGGATGAAAGCGCCCAAGCCGTCATGGACGTGCGCTCGCTGTTCACGCCGTACAGCTCGGCCATCCGGGCGCTCTCCACCACCGCCCGCATCTTCAGGCCGATCTGGGTCCGGGCGAAGAGGAAGACCAGAGCGATGACCACGACAATCGTGGAGACGATCGTGGCGATCTGGCCTGCATCGAGCACAACCGACGAGCCCTGCGGCCACAGCCATTCGTCGGTTCGTCGCACCCACCAAAGTGGAGGCGGGTTCTTGCGCGACCCCGAACCAAGAAGGAGCCGAACCACCTCGGGTATGGCGATCAGGAGACCGAGCGAGGTGACAAGCTTGGCCATCGGTGGGGAACCGCGAAGGTAGCGGAACAGAAATCGTTCAAGCACGAGCCCGATGGCGGGGCCAACAATGACAATGGCGAGAATGGCAGCAGCCCAGAGTGGCCACTCATGGTCTTTTCTGACCACGTAGAACACTGATGCACTGGCGAATGCCTGCGCACCGTAGGCAAGATTGAACACACCGGAGGTCTTGTAGGTGAGAACCAGCCCCACTGCCAGAAGCGCGTAAACGCAACCGGTGGGGATACCGCGGATCGCGTATTCGACTAGATCGACCACCGAATTTCCTTAGTGGAGCCTCTGGCGGAAACGGAGCCTCCGGCGGAGTTTCATTCGTAGCTCGCTTCCAGAGTGTCCGCCTCAGGATCGAAGCAAGTGAATACTCCCTTGGATGAGACCAGTTCGAACTCGCCGTCCTTGATCAGCATGTAGGAGTTGCAGTCGGGATTGGATCGAGCCGTGTGGCCCCTCTCTTTCCAGTTGACACCCGGCAACATGCCTTCGGCTCGGTAGTCATCAAGAGAGTTGATGGCATCCGTCACGCTCTGACGGCTGAAGTCCGGCCCGGCCTCCCGTAGCCCGGTGACGAACAGGTCTGCGTTGAGCCAGCCAACCATGCTGTTCTCGGTGATTTCGCCATCGGTCTTTTCCATCCATTCCTCGTAGTTCTCGAGTCCTTCTGGCTTTGAGTCCTCGGGAGTCTCCAATGGGGCGAAGGAGATCATTACGTATGAGTCCTCGAACAGATCCCCGAACTCACCCATGAGCTCGTGGTCGTACGCCTGGGGCAGAAACTGGATGGCGTCGAGACCCTGCTTCTTCATTTCCTTTGCCAGGGTGACGGCAGCGTTGTTGTCCATGCACGTCATCGCCATGTCCGCTCCGGCATCAGCCATTTTCTGCACTTGCACAGATAGGTCAGTTGTTCCGTAGGTCAAGGACCCGTCCTCGAAAACGACTTCGATATCGGACTCCCCACCCCAGCGGTCGAAGGATGCCCGCCAGCTTTCGAGGCATTGCGTCGACTGCGGGACGTTGTAGCCCAGGAGGCCGATCTTTGACCGGTCGCCGAGTTGTGCGGTGTAGGTCGGTCCGGGCGTAGCGCACCCCAAGCACAGGAAGGAGCCGGATTGTCCGAACAGGTTGGGTTTGGGGTTGTCCTCGGAGCCTTCCCACTCTGGATTGATGGTCCATCCAAAAGTGGGGATGCCGGCGTCTACCAGCTGGTCGGCCCCCGTGAACAACAAGGTGGCGATGGGGAGAACTGCGAATGCGGAATCGGCGTCGACAACTCCCTTGGCCACAGCCGAGTTGTTGGCCAACTGATCATCGTGGACGTCGCTCAGAACGAGGTCGCGACCGTGCACACCGCCCTCACTGTTGACCATCTCGAAATATGCATCGACTCCGTCACCCGCGGTGTCGGCGGCAATCCCCACCGGGTTGGTGATGGAGGCGATGCCCTCGACCCTGATTTCGGTGTCGGTGACCCCTGGAGCGTCAACCGCCGCGAATTCCTCCGACTTGGATCCCTCCTTGCCTTCGTCTTCCGCGGTCGTGTCGCCACTTGAATTGCCGCATCCGACCAGAGCCAGAAAGGCCGTGGTCACCAATACGATTCCAACCTTCTTCATGTGATGCTCCCCCTGATTCCCGCTCTACCCCGGGCTAGAACCGAAGACTGCTCATCTCCGTAGGTCGTGACCATAACTCGTCGCCACACGTCCTGTGGCGGGTTCGCGGGACTGGTTGCATTTCCTGTGTCGAATCGGTCCCCCTGTGCCGGGCAACCTCTGGTGAGATCACCTGCGTGTGGTGAGATCATCGGTGCCCGGGACCCCACAACGCGTCCATGGTGGTGGCAACGAGAACGTCGATCACCCTGTGCGTCGGTTCCGTCAGCTGGCCATTTTCGAGCAGATAATTCATGCGCTCGATCATCGCGGTGATGATCAGGGAGGCGATCTGGGGATCGAAGGATTTTGTGGGTTTCACCTGGATCGCAGCGGCGAGGTCCTCGGCAGCGGTATCCACAAGACTGGGTATCCCCGATTCATTCCCGGGCTCCTCAGCATCTGTCCAGCACCGAATCAGCGACCCGTAGGACTTGTAGGTATCCCCAAAGGCGATCATCCATGACTTGAGGGAATCCCTTCCCTCGACGTCGTTGCGAATCGGCGGTAGCGAATCGGTGAGGGTGGCGAAAGCGGCGCTGACCTCGGCGACCAGCTGCTTGAACAGGTCATCCCTGGAGTCGAAATACAGATAGAAGGTTCCGTGGGATGTCCGGGCGTGCTTCACGATGTCGTCCACGCGCGTGGAATGGAAACCGTCTCGGGAGAACACCTCGATTCCGGAATCGATTATTCGCTGGCGCGTCGCTTTTCCCCGCTCGCCGATCTCCTGAACCGAAGACACTCGGCCAGCGACATTCTGAGTCATCACTTTGCAGGCTAGTTGACACGTGTGTCAGTTAGGTTGTCGGAATGTGTTCGGCATCAACGAATCAGGAATCGACACAGGCCCGCGTGCCGGGTCCCGGGGGAGCGGCGATGCCGGCCGCGGATGCCGCCACCCTGCTGGAGCGCAACGCCACAGGCGAGCAGGGATCGCGGGCTGCAATCCGCTTCGGTGATCAACAGTGGACTCACGCCGACTATCTGACTGAGTGCCGACGGTGGCAATCACTCTTCGCGTCGGCGCTGCAAGCGCGGCCTTCGGCCGTATCGGGCGATTCGGCTGGTCGGCCGCTGCATGTAGGCGTCTTTCTCGACAACACACCCGACTATCTGTTCGCTCTTGGTGGCGCCGCTCTTGGGGGTTCGACCATTGTGGGCTTGAACCACACTCGCAGCAGGGAAGCGCTCTTGCGCGACATCACGCACACACATGTTGATCTTCTGATCACCGAGCCCCGGCACTCGGACCAACTGGTCGAAGCCCTGGAGGTGGATCACCCGGATGACCAGCCCCCGGTGATCCTGTCGGAGCGGTACGGCGAACCTGACGGCGGCGATGGACCCGGAGACTCTCGGCATCGGTCCGGTTCCGGATGGGTCGACATCGACGAGGCGCTGGACAGCCCGGCGCAGGTGTTTCCGGCATCCGCCCCCCGGGTTGATGAGGTGACCGCCGGAACCGATGTTCCCGCATCGGTGGTGAATGCGGATACCCGCTGGGCCCTCATATTCACCTCTGGTACGTCCAGTGACCCGAAGGCGGTGATTTGTAGTCAGCGCCGTCTGTTGGTCACGGGCGCCCGGATGAAGTCGATTCTGGACATTCACCATTCGGATGTGGGTTATGTCTGCATGCCGCTGTTCCATTCCAACGCACTCATGGTTGGTTGGGCCTCGTCGTTGGTGGCCGGGGCAAGCGTGGCCCTCGCCCGCCGATTCTCCGTATCGAACTGGTTGCCGGACATTCGTCGATACAACGCCACGTACTTCAACTACACGGGAAAACCGCTTTCGTATCTTCTGTCGAGTCCCGAGAAGCCCGATGACGCCGACAACCCGCTTCGGGTGGCGTTCGGCAATGAGGGTTCACCCGAGGTCCTGAGTCGATTCGGCGAGAGATTCGGCGTGAAGGTGATCGACGCCTTCGGCTCCACCGAGGGAGCCATTGCAGTGAACCGGGATGTGCCCACCCGGCGGGGGGCGATGGGTGTGGCGGGAGAGAGCATCCTTGTGGTGGACGCAGAAGGGGAGCCCTGCCCGCCGGCCGAGTTCGATCCGGAGGGGGTGTTGGTCAATCCGGCCGAGGCGGTTGGGGAAATCGTGAACACTGCCGGTGGTGGGCCGTTCGAGGGGTACTACAACAATCCTGAGGCCACTTCTGCTGCCTTGCGCGACGGTTGGTACTGGTCCGGTGACCTGGGGTACTTCGATTCCGACCGCTACCTGTACTTTGCGGGCAGAACGAGCGACTGGATCCGCGTCGGCGGAGAGAACTTCCCCGCCGTCCCGATCGAGGAGTCGATCATTGAACACAACGATGTGATCTCCGCGGCTGTCTATGGAGTCCCTGATCACCACTCGGGAGATCAGGTGATGGCGGCACTGGTGCTGACTCCGGAAGCGGTCTTCAATCCCGTGGAGTTCGCCGACTGGCTGGACTCGAGCTCCGGTTTGCCCCGGACGTGGCGACCGAAGTACCTGCGGATTTCCACCGAGTTGCCCGGCACGGGCACCAACAAGATCATGAAGCGCCAGTTGGCGCTCGAGAAGTACCGGCCGGATCGTTGTGGAGGTGACCCGATGTGGCACCGGTCATCATCGAATGAGTCGTTCGATGAATTTGGTGATGTAGAGGCCGAAAGCCTGAAGGCGGATCTGACACAGGCCGGACGTGCCCGGTTCTGGCAGATCTGAATGAACCCGGGGACTTCTGGCCCCACTGGATGGGACATGCGATGGATCTGACATTTTCGGACCGGGAACAGGCTTTCGCCGCGGAGGCCCGGGACTGGTTGGGAAGCAACCTTCGGTCGGTGCCGGACTTCGTCACGCTCGACGACGAGATCCGTTGGGGTCAGGCTTGGCAAGCAACGTTGGCAGAAGAACGCTGGATCGGAATTCACTGGCCTGAGGAGTACGGCGGTCGGGGCGCCTCCCCGATCGAAGTGGCCCTGTTCAACATGGAATACGCTCGGGCAGGAGCTCCCCAACCGGTGAACCGGGTGGGTATCAACCTGGTCGGCCCGACTCTCCTTGCACACGGTACGCCTGAGCAGAAACAGCAGTGGCTCTCCAGCATTCTCGATGCCTCCGAGATCTGGTGTCAGTTGTTCTCCGAACCCGATGCCGGATCCGATCTTGCATCGCTAAGCACCAAAGCTGTGCCGACCACGCGCGCAGACGGAACCACCGGTTGGTTGCTGAGTGGACAGAAGGTGTGGACCAGTTATGCCACTTACGCCAGATGGGGAATCTGCCTGGCACGCACGGACGCGGAAGCTCCCAAACACCGAGGGATCTCATATCTCGTGGTCGACATGGAGGATCCGTCGGTGGAGATCCGGCCATTGCGTCAGATCACTGGGGAGTACGAGTTCAATGAGGTGTTCCTCGACGAGGTCTGGGTGCCGGAATCGAATCTGGTGGGTGAACTGAACAACGGGTGGGCCGTGGCGAATACGACCTTGGCGCATGAACGAGGGACCAATTTCCCGTTCAAGGAGCAGGTAGTGCACGAGGTGTTCCTCGGCCGTCTCCTGTCAGAGGCGCGCGGTCGGGGAATGCTGGATGACCCCGAGGTCATGGATCATCTTGTCGAGGCGAGTATCGAGCTCAAGCTGCTGAAACTGCACAACTGGAGAACTCTGACCAAGCTGACGAGAGGCGAGGAACCCGGGGCAGAGTCGAGTTGGGTGAAACTCACCTGGACCTCGCTCACCGAACACCTTTCGGCAGCCGCGCTCGAAGTGCTGGGTGCCGACTCGCCGCTGTGGGGTGAATGGCAACGCCAGTATCTGTGGTCGATGGCCGCCTCCATCGCCGGGGGCACCTCGGAGATCCAGCGTTCGATAATCGGTGAACGGATCCTCAGGTTGCCGAAGGGTTGAGATCTGCAAATCCGGCATGCTCGGTCCAATGCGTGCCCTGTCGAATGACAGTGCGCTGTAACTTTTGATTGTGGACAATCAGCTGGCAGCCGAACTTGCCGTTCCCCCGGCGGTGGCCCTGATCGCCGCCCTGCTCACTGGGTTTGTCATCGCCGGAATCCTCCGGTTGCTCTTTCCGCAGGTGAGGACACTCGGCTGGTCAACTTCGACGCTCCTCGCGCTTGTGGGTGGCGCCGTCGGAGCGACGGCCGCTCACGCCATCTGGCCCGAGCGGGTTGTGTTCGCAATTCTGCTGGCGTTCGGCGCAACCCTCCTGCTGCTGTTGCTCGGCACAGCAATCAGCCGGCGAATTCAGCCAACTGTGCCGGTGCACGGCATCGCGGTGCAGGAACTGCTGCGCCTCGGCGAGTCGGAGTGGGTGGAGTTCAAGTCGAGTGCCCGTCTCAACCTGCACACCGGTGAGCGGGATCCGGCCATCGAACATGTGATTGCCAAGACCGTCTGTGGATTCCTCAATGGTCGGGGAGGAACGTTGCTGATCGGGGCCAACGATGATGCTGAGGTCCTGGGCCTTGAAGGCGACCTCGTTTTCATGCATCGCGACGATCTCGACTCCTTCGAGTTGTTCCTCACGACCCTGTTTTCCACGACTTTGGGTCTTCCTGCCACATCTGACATCGAGGTCCGGTTCATCCGGCCGGGCGCGGCGGCGACGGAATTGCCGGAGCCGTCCGACGCAGTGTGTCGCGTTGATGTCTTCCCGTCACCGGTGCCTGTGTACCTGACTCCCACCAAAGGACCGAAGGAACCGGAATTCTGGGTGCGATCGGGGAACGCCACCAGGAGGCTGCGCATTGACGAGTTGCTCGACTACCACTCCCGTCGGTGGCGTGGGGCGCTGTCGCAGTTCACTTCTCCGAGCACCTGAGGCACTGCCGTCCAGGTTCCCGGGATGTCCGGCGGCGGCCGAATCCAGTACCAGCTGTCACATGGTCAGGAACCGGGCAATCTCGCGAATGCTCTCCGGTGATTCGGGAATGATGTCTTCCGGGAATATCTGAAAGACGTGGCACAGGTCCGGCCACACGGTGAGTTCATGTTCCACATTGGCAGCAGCCAGACGCCCGGCCAATCCACGCGAGTCGTCGAGCAAGACCTCTTGGTCTCCAACGCTGATGTGAATGGGCGTCAGGCCCGCGAGATCCGCGAACAGCGGCGACGCCGTTGTAGTACGGGCATCGGTGCCGTTCAGGTAGTTCTCCGCCAGCGAGTTGAGCCCATCCAGGCCGATCAGTGGATCGAGTCCGTCGAGTTCAACGTGGCTGGGAGCAGTCTGGGTGAGGTCGACCCAGGGCGAGATCAACGCCGTGGCTCTCGGGAGTGGCTCCCCGCCATCGCGAAGAGCCACAAGTGTTGCCAGCGCGAGTCCGCCACCTGCTGAGTCGCCGGCCAGGGCCAGTCGATCGGGATCATTCTCCTTCAACAGTTCCCGCCAGGCCGACACCGCATCCTCGATCGGTGCCGGGTGGCGATGTTCGGGTGCCAGTCGGTAGTCGATCGTCACGACCCGGGAGCGGGCCGCCAGTGCGAGCAGTCCTGCCAGGCTGCGATGGGTATCCAGGTTCCCCATGCAGTATCCGCCCCCGTGGAGGTAGAGGATCGTGAGCGGACTTTCCGGAACGTCGGCCGGTGTCAGCCACTCGCAAGCCATCCCGGCGAGCGTCGAAGCTTCGACTGTCACTCCATCGGGTGCCGGCGAATCGGCGGCACCGTTGTGCATGGCCTGTCTTCGCGAAAGCACGGGACCCGTTCGCATTTCCTCCGGAATGAGCGTCCTGAGCAGTTCGACGCCTTCATGGGTCATGGGTATTCCCCTCAAGTATCAGCACCCACCTGTGGGTGCGAGCCGAAAACTACTCGCTCCAACCGTCGGGGTTCAGTGGAGGCCGGGTTGTGCAGCGGGTGGGGAGAGCATGACTCGACGGATCGCACTGCGATGCCGTTGGTTCCCTGTGCGAACATTACGAGCACGACCCTCAGAGGGGATCGGCGCGAGCTGGGGGCAGAGTGGCTGACAAATCGAAGTTCGGCGCAGAGATGATCACGGACGACGACGAAGCGATTCGAACGGCTCTGGAAGATGTGAGCATTCCGGCATTGATCATGTCCATGGTCCACATCAC